>NZ_JBSGZV010000023.1:0-149018 GCF_053611185.1 Streptomyces sp. NPDC054834
GCGCGACCTTGCGCTGCCCGAGCCCTGTCCTCACACCGAGATGCCTGCTTCGGCGATCAGAGCTGGTTGCCGACGAAGACCGTCAGGTCGACGAGGCGGTTGGAGTAGCCCCACTCGTTGTCGTACCAGCCGATGACCTTCACGTTCTTGCCCTCCTGGACCATGGTCAGGGAGGAGTCGAAGGTGCAGGACGCCGGGGCGTTGACGATGTCGGAGGAGACGATCGGGTCCTCGGTGTAGTCGAGGAGGCCCTTCAGCTCGCCCTCGGCGGCCTTCTGGAAGGCGGCGTTGACCTCTTCCTTGGTGACCTCACGGCCGAGTTCGACGACGAGGTCGGTGACCGAGCCGGTCGGGACCGGGACGCGCATCGCGATGCCGTCCAGCTTGCCCTTGAGCTGCGGCAGGACCAGCGCGGTGGCCTTGGCGGCACCCGTGGTGGTCGGGATGATGTTCTCGGCGGCGGCACGGGCGCGGCGCAGGTCCTTGTGCGGGAAGTCCAGGATGCGCTGGTCGTTCGTGTAGGCGTGCACCGTCGTCATCAGGCCCTTGACGATGCCGAAGTTCTCGTCGAGGACCTTCGCCATCGGCGCCACACAGTTGGTGGTGCAGGAGGCGTTGGAGATGACGTGGTGGTTCGCGGCGTCGTACTTGTCCTGGTTGACGCCCATCACGATGGTGATGTCCTCGTCCTTGGCCGGGGCCGAGATGAGGACCTTCTTCGCGCCGCCGGCGATGTGCTTCGCGGCGTCGTCCTTCTTGGTGAAGATGCCGGTCGACTCGATGACGATGTCGACGCCCAGCTCGCCCCATGGGATGTCGGCCGGGTTGCGCTCGGAGAGCACCTTGATGGTGTGCCCGTCGACGGTGATCGTGTCGGCGGTGTGGGAGACCTCCTGCTTGAGGCGGCCCAGGATCGTGTCGTACTTGAGCAGGTGGGCGGTGGTCGCGGTGTCACCCAGGTCGTTGACAGCCACAACCTCGATGTCTGCACCCTGCTCCAGCAGCGCGCGGAAGTAGTTACGTCCGATGCGGCCGAAGCCGTTGATGCCTACGCGGATCGTCACGAACCGATCTCCTCGTTGGTACGCCGGCCATGCGGTGCCGGCGAGCTGTGTTTGGGATGTCCCCGACCACCCCCGACCCTACCTCCCTGGGGGCCCGGTGGTGACATCCAGATACCCCATACACGGCACGGCGGTCCGTACCCGCCAGTAGGGGTACGGACCGCCCCGGCTCTGCGCCGGGATCACCCCATTTGGCTATGGAGTGTCAGTGCCGGACGACCACCCGGATCACTCGTTCGTGAGCGCGTCGGCTCACTTGTCGAGTGCCTCGAGGGCCTTCTTCACCAGGGCCTTCCGGTCGGCCGCCGCCTGGACCTGTTCCAGGCCGAAGCCGAGCAGCACGGTCCGGTCCGTGGTGACCGCTCCGTACGTCTTGAACAAGGCTCCAGTGCGCGTCCAGTCCTTCAGGACCGCCGGGCTGCCCGGGGGCGGTCCGGACACGCTCCAGGCGCCCAGCGACGTCTCGAAGCCCTCGGTCTCCTTGGCCGTGCCGCCGACGACGAGCGAGGCGTCGTCGGCGAGTACGCCGTGGCCGCCGGTGCCCGGGTCGGTGATGTAGGCAATCGAGAGCTCGACGGACTTCCCGGCGTAGGCGCTCAGGTCGAAACCGACCGACTGCCAGCCGTTCGAGCTGCCGGTGAGGCTGTTCCAGGAGCCGCTGCTGCCGGTCGCGGTGCAGCCGCCGGCCGCGACGGTCAGGTAGTGCTGGAGCCACGGATGCTCGTTGACCAGGAAACCGGACTCGCAGTCGGTGGGCACCGCCTTGGAGGTGGCGCCGCCCGCCTCCGGAAGCGTCGTCCAGTCGTCGGCGCCGGTGGTGTGCGCCTCGACCACCGCGTGGTCGTAGCCGGGCTCGGTGTCCCACAGCAGGCGGGTGCGCAGCGTCGGCCTGTCGGCCGCGCTGACACCGGTGAGGTCGATGGTGCGGGTGAGCCGCTTGTAGGCGTCGTCGGTGTGCACCGCCGCGGCCATGTACGAGCCCGTGTACGGCCCGTACGGGTTGACGGTCCCGGCGAACTGGCCCGCCCCCGCGCTGGCGAACTGCGGGTAGGCGGCCGTGGACAGCTCGTCGGAGGTGACGGAGTAGGTGCCGGCCTTGTCGAGCGGGTTGCCGGGCGCGTCGCCGAGGGCGCCGGTGAAGCCGCCGAGGGCGCCGGAGCCGGTGAAGCCGGTGGCCCCGGTGAGCGACGTGCGCGAGTAGGCGCCGAGGTAGTACTGGCTGAAGTCGTCCGACGGGGTGCCGTCGGCGAGGGCGACGTTGCCGCCTGCCAGTTCACCGGCCTCGATCAGCTTGCCGCCCTCGTTGAGGTAGGCGCGCAGCTGGAGCTGGGTGGCGTTGCCCGGGCCGCTCGTGCCGGAGTAGTGCACGACCGTCTTGAAGTACTTCAGCACGCCGAGCGCGTCGGGCGCCCCCTGCGTGGCGACGTCCCAGACGACCGCCCTGCGGCCGGCCGCCTTCAGCGCGTCCACGTACTTCTGCGCCTGAGTGGCGGCCGCGCCCTCTTCGGCGACCACGAGGGTGTCCGCCGCGGGCCGCTTGGCCACGGTGTACGTGAAGTGCGTGCTGGAGGTGCGCTTTCCGCTCCTCGTCCGTCCGGTGAACCACACCTCGACCTTGTCGCCGGGCTTGCCGGCCCGGACCTTGGCCCGGTACTCGTCGAAGTAGAGGTTGTCCTCACCGCCGTAGGTCTCGCCGCCCTTCCAGGACCTGAGCGCCTGGTCCCGCGTGCGGCCGCCGTTGACGCGGTACTTGAGCTCCTTGTCGCGCACGGACTTGCGGACGACGACCGAGACCTGCTGGTCGGCGCCGCGCGAGTACGACGTCGAGAACGTCGCCGGGGTGAAGTCGGCGGCGCTCAGCCCGACCGAGGAGGACGGCTTGTCGGGGTGGGCGGCGGTCTCGGCGACGGAGAGCGCGAACGGGACGTTCTTGGTGAACTCCTGCTGGATCAGCTTCTCGTCGTCGGGGAAGTTGAAGACCGACTGGCAGTCGGAGGCCTTCCAGGCGTCGTTCGGGTCGAGGTTCGACGCGGTCTGGCAGGTCGACATCTCAGGCGTGAACATCGCCATGCCGTTGACGTTGGAGGCGTGGCCGTCGGCCTCGCCGTTGGTGGTGTACAGCTCCGAGGAGACCTGCGGGTGGTAGCCCGGGATCGCGGACTTGTCGGGGGTGCCGGCGAGGGCCTTGTAGAGGACGTCGTCCGGGGTCGGGGTGGCAACCTGCCAGCCGACGCCGTAGAGGAGCAGTTCGGCGGCGGAGTGGTAGTTGACGGCGTACGCGAAGCCGATGCGCTTCTCGAAGCCGTCGAGGGCCTTGGTCTCGGGCTCGGACTCCGGGCTCGCGCCGCGATAGGTCTCGCTCGTGGGGTTGGGTGACGAACCCTCGTCGTCGTAGCCCCACTTGTAGGCGAAGTTGCGGTTGAGGTCGACGCCGTCGCCGGTGGAGATGGCTCCGTCGCCGTTGACGTCCCGCAGGTTCTTGCGCCACAGGCGGGAGGCGGAGTTCTTGAAGGTGTAGTCGTAGCCGTCGGGGTTGGCCGACAGGACGAACCACAGCTCGGTCGAGTCGACGATCTTCTTGATCCGCTTGTCCGTCTTGTAGCTGTCCAGGTAGTAGTGGAGCAGCCGCCTCGTCATCTCCGGCGTGATCCACTCGCGCGCGTGCTGGTTGGACATGTACAGCACGGAGGGCTTGGAGCCGTCCTTGGACCTCTTCGCGTTCTTGGTCAGTTTGAGCGCGAGGATGTCCTGGCCGCCCACGGTCTTGCCGATGGACTCGACCTTGGCGAGGCCGGGGTTCTGCTGGGCGGTCCGGAGGATCTCCGCCTTCAGGCCGCCGCTGCCGCTGTAGGGGCGGAACACGCCCTGGGCCGCGTCCTCGACGCGGGTCGCGGCCCTGGCGGAAAGTGTGTGTTCGGTGAGGTCGACGCCCTGCTTCTCGAGCTTCTTCGCCTGCTGGCCGGTGAGATAGAGCTCGACGGTGTGCTTGCCGGGTCCGGCCGCCTGCTCGCCGAGTTCGTTGCCGTCCTGTCCGGCCGCGAGCAGCAGCGGCACCTGCTTCTGGGTGACTTCGGCGCGGAATACCTTGACCTCGTTGTCGCTGTTGGCGTCAGCTTTGGCCGGGGTACCACTGTGTGCCTGGGCGATGGGTGCGAGGCTCGCTCCGCCGATGAGAAGCGCGCCGACAGCGAGGATCGATCTCGCTCTGTGTCTCATGAACCCCCCTTGCCGTGGTTCGCCACAGCGGCGAACATCTGCCAGGCTCATGACACAACATGATCGAGTCAAGGGCGCCTCAAGGACAGCAAAACGCCGGTGCCGATCACCCAAGTGGGCTCGGACACCGGCGATCTGACAAGCCGTCAATCACCCTGCCAGGTTGTCGGCCAGCTCCTCGGAGAGGTTGGACTCCGTCCCCGGGATGCCGAGGTCGGAGGCGCGCTTGTCGGCCATCGCCAGCAGACGGCGGATACGGCCGGCGACGGCGTCCTTGGTCAGCGGCGGGTCGGCGAGGGCGCCCAGCTCCTCCAGGGAGGCCTGCTTGTGCTCCATGCGCAGCCGCCCGGCGGCCGCGAGGTGCTCGGGGACCTCGTCGCCGAGGATCTCCAGGGCACGCTGGACGCGGGCACCGGCGGCGACGGCGGCGCGGGCCGAGCGGCGCAGGTTGGCGTCGTCGAAGTTGGCGAGCCGGTTCGCGGTGGCCCGCACCTCGCGGCGCATCCGGCGCTCCTCCCAGGCCAGCACGGACTCGTGCGCGCCGAGCCGGGTGAGCAGGGCGCCGATCGCGTCGCCGTCACGGACGACCACCCGGTCCACGCCCCGGACCTCGCGGGCCTTCGCGGCGATGGACAGCCGGCGAGCGGCGCCCACCAGCGCCAGCGCGGCCTCCGGCCCCGGGCAGGTCACCTCCAGGGAGGAGGAACGGCCGGGCTCGGTCAGCGAGCCGTGCGCCAGGAAGGCCCCGCGCCAGGCCGCCTCGGCGTCACAGGTCGCGCCGGAGACCACCTGCGGGGGCAGGCCGCGGATCGGGCGGCCCCGGCCGTCCACCAGACCGGTCTGCCGGGCCAGCTGGTCGCCGCCGGCGACCACCCGCACCACGTACCGTGAGCCGCGGCGCAGCCCACCGGGCGCCATCACGATCAGCTCCGAGGTGTGGCCGAAGATCTCCAGGATGTCCCGCTTGAGGCGGCGGGCCGCCATCGCGGTGTCCAGCTCCGCCTCGATCACGATGCGCCCGCTCACCAGGTGGAGGCCGCCGGCGAACCGCAGAATGGCGGAGACCTCCGCCTTCCTGCAGCAGGTCCGGGTGACGGGGAGCCGGGAGATCTCATCCTTCACCGCTGCCGTCATCGCCATGGGCCGATCCTTCCATGCATCCGAAAAATACGGTCGTACGCGGCGGCCAACAGCTCCGGGTCGTGCCTCGGGGTCCCGTCGGTCCGGGCCACGGGCGCCAGCTCGACCGCGGCTCCCAGCCGCTTGGCGGCCTCGGTGAGCGAGTCGCGGTCGGGCACGGCGGCCTCGTCGGCCAGCACCACGTCCAGGGCGAGTTTAGGGGCGTGTCGCCCCAAAACCTCCAAATGACGCTGCGGAGAGAAGCCCTCGGTTTCTCCGGGCTGCGGGGCGAGGTTCAGGGAGAGCACCCGGCGTGCCTTCGTCTCCGTGAGGGCGTCCAGGAGTTCGGGGACGAGCAGGTGCGGGATGACCGAGGAGAACCAGGAGCCGGGGCCGAGCACCACCCAGTCGGCGTCCAGGACGGCGGCGACGGCCTCCGGGACGGCGGGCGGGTCGTGCGGCACCAGGTGCACGGACTGGACCTCGCCCGGGGTGAGGGCGACGGTGGCCTGCCCGCGCACGGTGTCGACCTCGTCCGGGCGCTCCGGGTCGTGCCCCTTGACCAGGGCCTGGAGTTCCAGCGGCACGGCGGACATGGGCAGCACGCGCCCGTGCGCGCCCAGCAGCTTGCCGACCAGGTCCAGGGCCTGCACATGATCACCGAGCTGCTCCCACAGGGCGACGATCAGCAGGTTGCCGACCGCGTGGCCGTGCATCTCGCCCTGGGACTGGAAGCGGTGCTGGATGACCCGGGCCCAGGTCTGCCCCCAGTCGTCGTCGCCGCACAGCGCGGCCAGCGCCTTGCGCAGGTCGCCGGGCGGCAGCACGCCCAGCTCGTCGCGCAGGCGCCCGCTGGAGCCGCCGTCGTCGGCGACGGTGACGACGGCGGTGAGGTCGCCGGTGATCCGGCGCAGCGCGGCGAGCGAGGCGGACAGGCCCATGCCGCCGCCGAGGGCGACGACCTTGGGCTGGGTGCCGCGACGGCGCGGCCGGCCGCCGCGGATCTCCGCGGGCCGGCCGGCCCTGGCCTCGGGCACCATCCGGCGCAGCCTGCTCAGCCGCGGTGTACGTTCCGTCATTCCCGTCCCATGTCCCGGTGGACGACCACCGTCTCCACGCCCTCGGCCGCGAGGCGTGCGGCGAGCTTCTCCGACATGGCGACCGAGCGGTGCTTGCCGCCGGTGCAGCCGATGGCGATCGTCACATAGCGCTTGCCCTCACGGCGGTAACCGGCCGCGATGAGCCGTAGCAGTTCCGCGTACCGGTCGAGGAACTCCTTGGCGCCGGGCTGGTTGAAGACGTACGCGGCCACCTCCTCGTTGACGCCGGTGTACGGGCGCAGCTCCGGGACCCAGTGGGGGTTGGGCAGGAAGCGCATGTCCGCGACCAGGTCGGCGTCGACGGGGAGGCCGTACTTGAAGCCGAAGGACATCACGGTGGCCCGCAGCTCGGGCTCCTCCTCACCGGCGAACTGCGCGTCCATCTTGGCGCGCAGCTCGTGCACGTTGAGGCTGGAGGTGTCGATCACCAGGTCGGCGTCACCGCGCAGCTCGCGCAGCAGTTCCCGTTCGGCGGCGATGCCGTCGACGATCCGGCCGTCGCCCTGGAGGGGGTGCGGGCGGCGCACCGACTCGAAGCGGCGCACGAGTGCCTCGTCGGAGGACTCCAGGAAGACGATCCGGCGGGTGACACCCCGGGTGTCGAGGTCCGCGAGGGACTCACGCAGGTTGTCGAAGAAACGCCGGCCGCGTACGTCGACGACGACCGCGATCCGCGCCACGTTGCCCTGGGAGCGGGCACCGAGCTCCACCATGGTGGGGATCAGGGCCGGCGGGAGGTTGTCGACGACGAACCAGCCGAGGTCCTCCAGACACTTGGCGGCCGTCGAACGGCCGGCTCCGGACATGCCGGAGATGATCACCAGCTCGGGGATGGCCGTGTCGGGGGCCCCGGCTGTCTCGCTGCCCGTACTCACCTGTGCTCCGTTGTCCTGGACCTGCTGCTGCGGCTGATCCTCACCGGTGTCCCTGGGTGCCGGATCTCGGTCCGCTGTGGGCTGTGCGTCGTGCTCGTTCATGTCTCCTGCCCCCGTCGTTCGTCCGGGGCGCCCGCGGGCACGGGCTCCCCCGAGTCACCCGCCGTCGTCTCGGGCTCCTCGTCTTCAATGATCTCTCCGGTCGCCGTGTTCACGGCGGGTGCGGCCGGGGCCGCCTGCGCGAGTGCCACGGCGATGGTCTCGGCCGTCTTGCGGCCTATGCCGGGCACTTCCTGGATCTGGGTGACGGTGGCGGCCCGCAGCTTCTTCACCGAGCCGAAGTGCTTGATCAGCGCCTGTTTGCGGGTCTCACCGAGGCCGGGCACGTCGTCGAGGGGGCCGGCGCGGAACCGTTTGGCGCGCTTGGTCCGCTGGTAGGTGATCGCGAACCGGTGCGCCTCGTCGCGGACGCGCTGGAGCAGGTAGAGGCCTTCGCTGGTGCGGGGCAGGACCACCGGGTCGTCCTCGCCCGGCACCCAGACCTCCTCCAGGCGCTTGGCGAGGCCGCAGACGGCGATGTCGTCGATGCCGAGCTCGTCCAGGGCCCGCTGGGCGGCCGCGACCTGCGGCTGGCCGCCGTCGACGACGACGAGCTGCGGCGGGTAGGCGAACTTCCTGGGGCGGCCGTCGTCGTCCTTGAGGCCCTCCCTGATGTCACCGTCCCCCGTGCTGCCGTCTCCCGTGGCTCCGTCCCCCGTGACGCCGTCCTGGGAGCCGTCGTCGACCCACTCGCCGGTCCTCTCCTTCTCGGCGAGATAGCGGCGGAAGCGGCGGGTGATCACCTCGTGCATGGAGCGGACGTCGTCCTGACCCGCGAAGCCCTTGATCTGGAAGCGCCGGTACTCGCTCTTGCGCTGCAAGCCGTCCTCGAAGACGACCATGGAGGCCACCACGTCGTCGCCCTGTAGGTGCGAGATGTCGTAGCACTCGATCCGCAGGGGGGCGCTGTCCAGGTCGAGGGCCCCGGCGATCTCCTCCAGGGCGCGGGAACGGGTGGTGAGGTCGGAGGCGCGCTTGGTCTTGTGCAGGGCGAGGGCCTGCTGGGCGTTGCGCTGCACGGTCTCCATGAGCGCCTTCTTGTCGCCGCGCTGCGGGATGCGCAGCGAGACGTTCGAGCCGCGGCGGCCGGTCAGCCATTCCTGGACCGGTTCGACCGGCTCGGGCAGGGCGGGGACCAGGACCTCCTTGGGGACCGCGTCGCCGCTCTCCTCGCCGTAGAGCTGCTGGAGGGCGTGCTCCACCAGAGCGCCGGTGGTGACCTCCTCGACCTTGTCGGTCACCCAGCCACGCTGGCCGCGCACCCGGCCGCCGCGGACGTGGAAGATCTGGACGGCCGCCTCCAGCTCGTCCTCGGCGACAGCGATGAGGTCGGCGTCGGTCGCGTCGGCGAGCACGACCGCGTTCTTCTCCATGGCCTTCTTCAGGGCCTCGATGTCGTCGCGCAGGCGGCCGGCCCGCTCGTACTCCATCTCGTCGGCCGCCGCCATCATCTGCTTCTCCAGACGGCGCAGGTACGTGCCCGTGCGGCCGGCCATGAAGTCGGAGAACTCCTCGGCCAGTTCGCGGTGCTCCTCGGCGGAGATCCGCTCGACGCAGGGGGCGGAGCACTTTCCGATGTAGCCGAGCAGGCAGGGGCGGCCGGTGCGGGAGGCGTTCTTGAAGACGCCGGCCGAGCAGGTGCGCACCGGGAAGACGCGCAGCAGCAGGTCGACGGTGTCGCGGATAGCCCACGCGTGCGCGTACGGGCCGAAATACCTGACGCCCTTCTTCTTGTGACCGCGCATCACCTGTACCCGGGGGAACTCCTCGTTCATCGTCACCGCGAGGTACGGGTAGCTCTTGTCGTCGCGGTACTTGACGTTGAACCGGGGGTCGTACTCCTTGATCCACGAGTACTCCAGCTGGAGCGCCTCGACCTCCGTGGACACCACGGTCCACTCCACGGAGGCGGCGGTGGTGACCATCGTCCGGGTGCGGGGGTGGAGGTTCGCCAGATCCTGGAAGTAGTTCGCCAGGCGCTGGCGCAGGCTCTTCGCCTTTCCGACGTAGATCACCCGGCGGTGCTCGTCACGGAACCTGTAGACCCCGGGAGAGTCCGGGATGTCTCCCGGGGTGGGGCGGTAGCTGGAGGGGTCGGCCATGTCTCACACCCTACTGGCGAGGACCGACACCGCGACGGGCCTGTGGACAACGCCGTGCGCCTCCCGGCCGCCCGGGGGTCGCGCCTCGGCCAGGTGTGTACGGCGGCCGAACGCGAGGTGTTGTCGGAGCAAGGTCAACACGCTTCAATGCGGGGGAACTCGGGGGCCGTGAACGACGGCGCACGGATACGGCGTACAGATGTGCGGACGCACCGGCGCGGACGGGGTGGCCCCGACCGGGCCCGAGGGCCCGTTGCGAACGGTCTGACCAGCCGTAGTGAACCTTCACAGAAAGGCCCCTCTGCATGCCGCACGTCACACAGCGCGCGGACGTCGCCACCGCGGAACTGGACACGGCCCTGCGGGGCGGCCCCTTCCATGTCGCCCTGCGCGCCGCGATCGCCGCCCGCGGGCTTCCGCTCCAGCGCGTGCAGCACCACCTCTCGCGCCATGGGGTCAAGGTGGGCGTGACCAGCCTGAGCTACTGGCAGCAGGGCGCCCGGCGCCCGCAGCGCCCCGAGTCGCTGCGCGCCGTGCGGGCCCTGGAGGAGATCCTCCAGCTGCCGGACGAGTCGCTGATCCGGCTGCTCGCCGAGTCCGAAGAGAGCCGGGCCGCCGCACGCCCGGCGGCGGCCCGGTCGTACCGCTCCCTGGTCGAGGCCTCCGACGTCCTGGAACGGCTCCAGGCCGACCTGGGCTGGGCCCTCGACGGCGGGTTGCACACTCTCGGCCACCACGAGCGGATACGGATCGGCGCGCGCCGTGAACTGGCCGGCCGCGAGTCGCACCACATCGTGCGCGCCCACCGGGACGGCGTGGACCGCTTCGTGGCCGTCCACCACGGGGACCCGGGCTGCGTGCCGCAGCGCATGACGGTGCACGCCCTGGAGAACTGCCGCACCGGCCGGATCCGCTGGGACCAGGACAGCGGATTGCTCGTCGCGGAACTGCTCTTCGACACCCGGCTGCGGTCCGGCGACACCTTCCTCTTCCGGTACGGCGTCGAGGACGGCACGGCCGGAGTCGCACGCGAGTACGCGCGCGGCTTCGGCTTCCCCGGCGGCCAGTACGCCCTCCAGGTGCGCTTCGCCGCGGGGGCGGTGCCGGTGCGGTGCCACCGGTTCACCCAGCACTCGACGGCGGCCCCGCGCAGCGGGCGGCAGGAGTTGCCGCTCAGCGGGCTGCACCGCTCGGTGCATCTGGTCGAGCCACGGACCCGGCCGGGCATCGTGGGCATCTGCTGGGACTGGGGCTGAGTCCGGCCTCATAGGGGTGTGAACCTGGGACGTAAACGCTTGCGCAAGCGTTTACGTCGGGCGCCCGGATGGGATATTTTCCGCCAGAGGGCCGCCCCGGCCCAGGAGGGAACCCGTCCCATGTCCACCATGGCCGACGTCGCCCGGAGCGCCGGAGTCTCGGTGGCGACCGTCTCGCACGTACTCAACGGCACGCGCCCGGTGCTCCCGCACACGCGCCGGGCCGTCCTGGACGCCGTCGACGAACTCGGCTACACGCCCAACACCCTCGCCCGCTCCCTGGTGACCTCCCGTACCCGCTCCATCGGGCTCGCGGTGTCGGCGACCAGCAACCCGTACTTCACGGAGATCCTCCAGGGCGTGGAGGCCGCCGCCCTGGAGGAGGGATACAGCCTCCTCATCGCCGATCCGCACGACGACCCCGAGCACGAGCGCAAGGTCGTCCAGCTCCTCCACGAGCGCCGTGTCGACGGCATGATCGTCGCCCCGTCCGCGGACCCCCGCGGCCTCGTCGCCTACCTCGGCCGGCACGACGTACCGGCCGTGTTCCTGGACCGGGTGATCGACGGCCGCACCGGCACCGGCTCGCGCTTCGACCAGGTCTGCGCGGAGAACACCGAACCGATGACCCGGCTCGTGACCCATCTCGCCGGGCTCGGCCACCGCCGGATCGGGCTGGTCGCCGGGCTGCCCGGGCTGAGCACCACCAGCGAGCGGATCGCCGGCTACCGGCACGGCCTGGCCGCCGCCGGGCTGGCCCGCGACGAACGCCTCGAGGTCTGCGGCAACTCCGAGTCGGCCGGCGCCGAGCGGGCCACCGCGGCCCTGCTGGCGCTCACCCCCGCGCCGACTGCGCTCGTCACCGCCAACAACGCGATGACCATCGGCGCCCTGCGCGCCCTGCGCGCGCGGGACCTGTTCGTGCCCGGCGACATCGCCCTGTGCTGCTTCGACGACTTCGCGTGGGCCGATCTGTTCTCCCCGCGGCTCACCGCGGTCGCCCAGCCCAGCAGGGACATCGGGGCACGGGCCGTCCAGGTGCTCCTCGACCGCCTGGCCGCACCGGACGGTCCCGCCCGGACCGTCCGGCTGCCCAGCTCCTTCGTCCATCGCACATCGTGCGGGTGCCCCGAGAAAGGAACCGACTCTTGATCGTCGTCGCCGGTGAGGCACTGATCGACCTGGTACCGCGGGGCCCGGGGCCCCTCGCGGGGCTACAGCCGGCGCGCGGCGGCGGCCCCTACAACACGGCCGTGGCGCTGGGCCGTCTCGGCTCCCCCACCGCCTTCTGCTCCCGCACCTCCCTCGACGCCTTCGGCGAGGCCCTGCTCGACGGGCTGCGGCAGGCGGGCGTGGACGTCTCGGCCGTGCAGCGCGGCACAGAACCGACCACCCTCGCGGTCGCCACCGTCGGCGCCGACGGCTCGGCCGCCTACTCCTTCTACGTCGAGGGCACCGCCGACCGCCTGTTCACGGCTCCCGCCCGCCTTCCCGCCGGCACCCGCGCGGTGTCGTTCGGCACCTGTTCGCTCGTCCTGGAACCGGGGGCGAGCGCCTACGAGGAGCTGATGCGGACCGCGGCCGGGCAGGGCCTGTTCACCGCGCTCGACCCGAACATCCGGCCGGGCCTGATCCCCGACGCGGACGCCTACCGGGCGCGTTTCAAGAGCTGGCTGCCGTCGGTGACCCTGCTCAAGCTCTCCGAGGAGGACGCCCGGTGGCTGGGCGGCACCCCGGGCGATTGGCTGGCCGCGGGCCCCTCGGCCGTCGTGATCACCCGGGGCGGCGACGGTCTCACCGTCTTCACCCGGGAGGGCGCGGAGCATTCCGTACCGGGTGTGAAGGTCGACGTCGTGGACACCATCGGCGCCGGTGACACGGTGAACGCCGCCCTGCTGCACGGTCTGGCCGGCCAGGACGCCCTCTCCCCCGGGGTCGTCGCCGCCCTGGGCGCGGACGGCTGGACGCGGTTGCTGCGGTACGCGGCGCGCGCGGCGGCGATCACCTGCTCACGGGCGGGAGCCGAGCCGCCGTTCGCCGCCGAGCTGGGGGACATCTGACGATGGAACGGACGGTGCCCCGCGGTCAGTTCCCGCGGGGCACCGCTCCTTGTGTCGCTCAGGCCTTGCGTGCCCGCGTCGTCCTCTTCGCGGGTGCCGCCTTCTTCGTGGCTCCGGCGGCCTTGCCGGTCGCCGTGTTGTTGGCGGCCTTGGCGGTCCGGGCCGTTGCCGTCTTCTTCGCCGTCGCCTTCGCCGGGGGCGTGGCGTCGCTGATCGTCTCCGGCTGGAGGATGTCCCGGAGGAACTTGCCGGTGTGGCTGGCCGGAACCCCGGCCACCTGCTCGGGGGTGCCCTCCGCGACGACGAGGCCGCCGCCGGCGCCTCCCTCGGGGCCCATGTCGACGACCCAGTCGGCGGTCTTGACCACGTCGAGGTTGTGCTCGATGACGATGACCGTGTTGCCCTTGTCGACCAGGCCGGAGAGGACCTTGAGCAGCTTGCTGATGTCCTCGAAGTGCAGGCCGGTGGTCGGCTCGTCCAGCACATAGACCGTGCGGCCGGTGGAGCGGCGCTGAAGCTCGCTGGCGAGCTTCACGCGCTGTGCCTCACCGCCGGACAGGGTGGTGGCGGACTGCCCGAGACGGACGTAGCCGAGGCCGACGTCCTTCAGCGTGTTGAGGTGCCGGGCGATCGCCGGGACGGCCTCGAAGAAGTCCGTGGCCTCCTCGATCGGCATGTTCAGGACGTCGGCGATGGACTTGCCCTTGTAGTGGACCTCCAGGGTCTCCCGGTTGTACCGGGCGCCGTGGCAGACCTCGCACGGGACGTAGACGTCCGGGAGGAAGTTCATCTCGATCTTGATCGTGCCGTCACCGGCGCAGTTCTCGCAGCGGCCGCCCTTGACGTTGAAGGAGAAGCGGCCGGGCAGGTAGCCGCGGACCTTCGCCTCGGTCGTCTCCGCGAACAGCTTGCGGACGTGGTCGAAGACACCGGTGTACGTCGCCGGGTTCGACCGCGGGGTGCGTCCGATGGGCGACTGGTCGACGTGCACCACCTTGTCGACCAGGTCGTCGCCGTCCACGCGCGTGTGCCGGCCAGGGACGTTGCGCGCGCCGTTCAGCTCGCGGGCCAGGTGCGTGTACAGGATGTCGTTGACCAGCGTCGACTTGCCGGAGCCTGACACACCCGTGACGGCCGTGAACACGCCGAGCGGGAAGGACACGTCGATGTCCTGGAGGTTGTTCTCCCGGGCGCCGTGCACGGTGAGCTGCCGCGAGGGGTCACGGGGGCGGCGGATGCCCGGCACGGGGATCGACTTCTTGCCGGACAGGTACTGGCCGGTCTGCGACTCGGCGTTGGCGAGCAGCTCCTTCAGGGAGCCGCTGTGCACGACCTTGCCGCCGTGCTCGCCGGCGCCGGGGCCGATGTCGACCACCCAGTCGGCGACCTTGATGGTGTCCTCGTCGTGCTCGACGACGATCAGGGTGTTGCCCATGTCCCGCAGCCGGACCAGGGTCTCGATCAGCCGGTGGTTGTCGCGCTGGTGCAGGCCGATGGAGGGCTCGTCGAGGACGTACAGGACGCCGACGAGGCCGGAGCCGATCTGGGTGGCCAGGCGGATGCGCTGGGCCTCGCCGCCGGAGAGGGTTCCGGCCGCGCGGTTGAGCGAGAGGTAGTCCAGGCCGACGTCGACCAGGAACCGCAGCCGCTCGTTGACCTCCTTCAGCACACGCTCGGCGATCTTCTTGTCGCGGGCGCTCAGCTTCAGCTCGCCCAGGAAGTCCGCGCAGTCGCTGATGGACATCGCGGAGACCTCGGCGATCGACTTCTCCATGATCGTGACGGCGAGGACGATCGGCTTCAGGCGGGTGCCCTCACAGGTGGGGCAGGGCACCTCGCGCATGTAGCCCTCGAAGCGCTCGCGGCTGGCGTCGCTCTCGGCCTCGCTGTGCCGGCGCTTGACGAAGGGCACGGCGCCCTCGAAGGGCGTGGTGTACACACGCTCGCGCCCGTACCGGTTGCGGTAGCGGACCTCGATCTGCGTCTTGTGGCCGTACAGCAGGGCCTTCTTCGCGCGCTGCGGCAGACCGGCGAAGGGGATGTCCGTCCGGAAGCCCAGCGCGTCCGCGAGGGCGCCGACCAGACGGCCGAAGTAGTCCTTGGTGTGCCCGTGCGACCAGGGGTGTATGGCGCCCTCGTCGAGGGACTTGTCCTCGTCCGGGACGATCAGCTCCGGGTCGACCTCCATGCGCGTACCGATGCCGGTGCACTCGGGGCAGGCGCCGAAGGGCGAGTTGAACGAGAAGGAACGGGGCTCGAGCTCCTCGAAGGACAGGTCGTCGTAGGGGCAGTACAGGTGCTCCGAGTACATGCGCTCGCGCTCGGGGTCGTCCTCGGGGAGGTCGACGAAGTCCAGCACGACCATGCCGCCGGAGAGGCCGAGGGCCGTCTCCACGGAGTCGGTGAGCCGTCGCTTGGCGGAGTCCTTCACCGTCAGGCGGTCGACGACCACCTCGATGGTGTGCTTCTCCTGCTTCTTCAGCGTGGGCGGCTCGGAGAGCTGGATGGTCTGGCCGTCCACACGCGCGCGGCTGTAGCCCTTGGTCTGGAGGTCGGCGAAGAGATCGATGAACTCTCCCTTGCGCTCGCGCACCAGCGGCGAGAGCACCTGGAAGCGGCTCCCCTCCGGCAGCTCCAGGACCCTGTCGACGATGGCCTGCGGCGACTGGCGTGAGATCGGGCGGCCGCACTCGGGACAGTGCGGCTTGCCGATGCGCGCGAACAGCAGACGCAGGTAGTCGTAGACCTCGGTGATGGTGCCGACCGTCGAGCGCGGGTTGCGCGAGGTCGACTTCTGGTCGATGGAGACGGCCGGGGAGAGGCCCTCGATGAAGTCGACGTCCGGCTTGTCCATCTGGCCGAGGAACTGGCGGGCGTACGAGGAGAGCGACTCCACGTAGCGCCGCTGGCCCTCGGCGAAGATGGTGTCGAAGGCCAGGGAGGACTTGCCCGACCCGGACAGGCCCGTGAAGACGATGAGCGAGTCCCGAGGCAGGTCGAGCGAGACGTTCTTGAGGTTGTGCTCGCGCGCGCCACGGACGATGAGACGGTCGGCCACGCCGGTCCGCACCTTTCTTGAGAGAAGTGACAGGGGCGGGGCCCCCGTGCTTCTTCAGACTAGGGGGAGCCACTGACAACGCCGGTCGGATTCCCGGTTGCATAACAACCCCCGGCCATCCAGCATGCCCGACGCCAGCCCCGACCATATAGCACGCGCATTCGATTTACGGCACAGCTTCACCACCTTCACCCGAATGAGTGGCGAGGCTAGTGTCAGCAGCATGATTGATCACACACGTGACCTGGCCTCTGTACGGGAGGCGACCGAGCGGCTCCTCAGCGCAGCGGGCCGACTGGACAACGCGGCTGTGACCGAGCCGTCACGGCTGCCCGGCTGGACCCGGGGCCACATCCTGGCCCACCTCGCCCGCAACGCGGACGCGCTCGTCAACGTCCTCGAGGGACGTCCCATGTACGAGTCGGCGGACGCCCGGGACGCCGACATCGAGCGGGACGCCCCGCGCCCCCTGGACATCCAGCTCGCCGACCTGCGAAAGAGCGCCGCCCGCTTCCAGGAGACGGGGGCCGCACTCGCGGACTGGTCGCGCACGGTCGAGCTGCGCAACGGTGTCACCGACGCCGCGGCCCGGGTGCCCTTCCGGCGCTGGAACGAGGTCGAGCTGCACCATGTCGACCTCGGGATCGGATACGAGCTGGAGGATCTTCCGGCGGAGTTCGCCGAGCGGGAGATCGGCTTCCTCGCGGAGCGCTTCGGCGGGCACAAGGACGTGCCCTCGACCGGTCTGCGTACCGACGACGGCCGGATCTGGACCACCGGGGGCGGCGCCGAAGGAGGCCCGATCGGCATCGAGGGCTCGGCCGCCGAGCTGCTCGGCTGGCTCGCCGGCCGCCGCGACGGCTCGGGGCTCGCGGTGAAGGGCGGCGCACTGCCGTCGCTGCCCCCGCTGTAGCACCTGAGCGGCCTGTGGACCGCTCCCCCGCTATAGGCTGATCGTCATGACGTACAGCGGAGAGGTGACGGTCGGCGGACCGGCCGATGTGCACGAGCTCAAGGACCTGATGATCACCAAGATCGCGGTGGGTCCCATGGAGAACAATGCCTATCTGCTGCGCTGCCGGGCCACGGACGAGCAGCTGCTGATCGACGCCGCCAACGAGGCGCAGACGCTGCTGGGGATGATCGGTGACGACGGCATCGCGTCCGTCGTCACCACGCATCGGCACGGTGACCATTGGCAGGCGCTCGCCGAGGTCGTCGCGGCCACGGGCGCCCGGACGTACGCGGGCCGCGAGGACGCCGCCGGCATCCCCGTGCCGACGAACGTCCTCGTCGACGACGGCGACACCATCCGGGTGGGGCACGTGGAACTCACCGCGCGCCATCTGGTGGGGCACACCCCGGGCTCCATCGCGCTGGTCTACGACGACCCGCACGGCCACCCGCACGTCTTCACCGGCGACTGTCTCTTCCCGGGCGGCGTGGGCAACACCTTCAAGGACCCGAAGGCGTTCGCCAGCCTGATCCACGATGTGGAGACGAAGATCTTCGAGGTGCTGCCGGACGAGACCTGGGTCTACCCGGGCCACGGCAACGACACCACCTTGGGCGCCGAGCGACCGCATCTTCGGGAGTGGCACGCGCGCGGGTGGTGAGACCCGTCCGACCGGGGGGTGCGTACGCCGCACCCCCGCGCCCCGCGCGAGTGCGTACCAGCGTCCCGCGCGAGCCTCATGCGCGCCCCGTGTGAATCGCGCACACGTGCTGACGGCGCGTGCGCGCTCGCGGGGCGCGTCGTTGCGCGCTCAACTGGTAGGAGCCACGCGCGGGAAGACGGCACCCGCGCGGAATGGGCCGCCGGTCTACCTTTCCCCGCCCTCGGCCGGCGGCCCAGGCGAGCCCCACGGGGACGTGTTCACGAAAATGCAACACCCGCTCCCAATATGCAGACAGTTGGCGCTTTGACCTCGACAAACGGGCGCTGCCCTGCCACTCTCCCGCCATGCAACTCGCCCCTCGCGCACTGCGCCGCGCCGTCGCCTCCGCGGCCATAGCCCTGCTCGCCACCGCTGTCGGCTGCGCTCCGCAGCCCGAGGAGAAGGCCGCCGCTTCTCCGTCCGCGTCGGCCGGGAAGAGCTGTGCGAAGGGCAAGTTGGCCACCAAGGCCTCCGGCAAGCTGACGATCGCCACCGACGAGCCGGCGTACGAGCCCTGGTTCAAGGACGACAAGCCCGCCAGCGGAAAGGGCTTCGAGTCGGCGGTGGCCTACGCCGTGGCGCAGCGGCTCGGCTACGACAAGAGCGCCGTCGTCTGGCAGAGCGTCCCCTTCAACAAGGCCTTCGCACCCGGCGTGAAGACCTTCGACTTCGACATCAACCAGGTGTCGATCAGCGCCGAGCGCAAGAAGGCCGTGGACTTCTCCTCCGGTTACTACGACGTCCGCCAGGCCGTCATCGCGCTCAAGGGCAGCAAGGCCGCGAAGGCGACGAGCATCGCGGACCTCAAGGGCCTCAAGCTGGGCGCCCAGGTGGGCACCACCAGTCTCGACTACATCGACGACGTGGTGAAGCCGAAGCAGGAAGCGGCCGTGTACGCCAAGAACGACCAGGCCAAGTCGGCGCTGAAGAACGGTCAGGTCGACGCCGTCGTCGTCGACCTTCCGACCGCGTTCTACATCACGGCGGCCGAGGTGACGGACGCCAGGATCGTCGGTCAGTTCGAGAACCAGGGCGGCGCACCCGAGCAGTTCGGGCTGGTGCTCGACAAGGGCAGCGCCCTCACATCGTGCGTTTCCGACGCCGTGGACGGCCTGCGCAAGGACGGCACGCTGGCGAAGATCGAGAAGCAGTGGCTCTCCGACGCCGTCGACGCACCGGTGCTCAAGTGACGGTCACGAAGGAGGAGTCCGACCGGGAGGGCGCGGACGACAAGGGTGACATGGCCGGCGGCGCGGGCGACGACGGCTACGTCCCCTCGCAACGGCGGCTCGAGCGCGAGCGTTTCAAGCGTGCCCGGGCCCGCCGCGCAACGGCGATCGCAGCGCTGTCGACCCTGGTCACCGGCGTCGTCCTCTATCTCGTCGTCGTCGGCGCGCCGGGCTGGCCGCGCACGAAGGAGACGTTCTTCAACGGGCAGTACGCGCGCGAGGCGTTGCCCAAGGTCCTGGAAGGGCTGTGGCTGAACGTCCGGCTGCTGCTCGTCTGCGGTGCCGCCGTGCTGGTCCTCGGGATGCTGATCGCCGTCGCGCGCACCCTGCGCGGGCCGGTGTTCTTCCCGCTGCGGGTACTGGCTGCCGCCTACACCGACTTCTTCCGGGGGCTGCCACTGATCATCAACCTGATGATCGTGGTGCTCGGTGTGCCGGCGCTGCGGCTTCAGGGCGTGACCGTCGACCCGGTGCTGCTCGGCGGTACGGCACTGACCCTGACGTACTCGGCGTACGTGGCCGAGGTGTTCCGTGCCGGTATCGAGTCGGTGCACCCCTCGCAGCGCGCCGCCGCCCGCTCCCTCGGGCTGACCAACCGGCAGGCGCTGCGCCACGTGGTGCTCCCCCAGGCGGTGCGCCGCCAGGTGCCGCCGCTGCTCAACGACCTGGTGTCGCTCCAGAAGGACACCGGGCTCGTCTCGATCGGCGGCGCGATCGACGCCGTCCGGGCGGCCGACATCATCGTGGGCCGCAGTCTCAACTACACGCCGTACATCGTCGCGGGCCTGGTCTTCGTGGCGCTGACCATCCCGATGACCCGCTTCACGGACTGGGTGACGGCCAGGATGGACCGTCGGCGGGCCCAGGGAGGATCGATATGAGCGACGCACCCGGTGTCCCCGGCGGCTCCCCCGTGCTGCGGATGGAGTCCGTTCGCAAGACCTTCGGGGACTCGGTCGTGCTGCGGGACGTCGGCCTGGAGGTCGCCCCCCACACGGTGACCGCGCTGATCGGTGCCTCCGGCTCCGGCAAGTCCACGCTGCTGCGGTGCGCCAACCTGCTGGAGGAGATCGACGACGGCGCGATCTGGCTGGACGGCGAGGAGATCACCGACCCGCGGGTCGACCAGGACGCCGTCCGGCGCCGTATCGGCGTGGTCTTCCAGGCGTACAACCTCTTTCCGCACATGACGGTGCTGGAGAACATCACACTGGCCCCGCGCCGGGTGCACGGCGTGCCCCGTGCGGAGGCCGAGGAACACGCCAGGGAACTGCTGGAGCGGCTCGGGCTGGGCGGCAAGGCGGACGCGTATCCGGACCGGCTGAGCGGCGGTCAGCAGCAGCGGGTGGCGATCGTGCGTGCCCTGGCGGTGCGTCCCCGGCTGTTGCTGCTCGACGAGATCACCGCGGCCCTCGACCCGGAACTGGTCGGCGAGGTGCTCACCGTGGTGCGCGATCTGAAGGACGACGGCATGACCATGGTGCTGGCGACACACGAGATGGGCTTCGCCCGTGATGTCGCGGACCAGGTTTGTTTTCTGGACGGAGGGGTCGTGCTGGAGCGCGGCACCGCCGAGCAGGTCTTCGGCGATCCGCAGCAGGAGCGCACGCGGCGCTTCCTGCGGCGGATCGTTAAGGCGGGCCGCCTGTAAGGGGCGGGCGCAATGACGCTCGGGGCTTACGCCCCGGCCCGCGCCGCCTCCACCAGCGCCGCGACCCGCTCCACACCGAACACATAGCCCTGCACGCCGCATCCGGCGATGACGCCGTCGGCGCGCAGGGAGACGTACGAGTGGTGCCGGAACGACTCTCGCTGGTGGATGTTGGAGATGTGGACCTCCAGCACGGGCATGCCGTCACAGGTGTTGAGTGCGTCCAGAATCGCGACCGACGTGTGCGAGTAGGCGCCGGGATTGATGACGATGCCGCAGTGGTTGAGCCTCGCCTCGTGGATCCAGTCGACCAGCTCCCCCTCGTGATTGGACTGCCGGAAGTCGACCGTGCCGCCGTGCGCGGCCGCCGCCTTGACACACAGGGCCTCGACGTCGGCGAGCGTGTCGGAGCCGTAGATCTCGGGCTGGCGCTGGCCGAGCAGGTTCAGGTTGGGCCCGTTGAGGATCATGATCGGGGCGTTGGCCAGGGTGCGGGTCACGGTTCCTCCGGTCCGTTCGGCGTGAGCGGCCCGCCGGGGACCGCTGCTCACCCCGGTTTATCACGGTGAAACGAGGGAGACGCAGACCGTACGCTCCCGGGCATGACCACCCCCCAGTACCCTCCCAAGCCCTCGCCTGGCGACCGCATAGCCGTCGTCTCGCCCTCCGACGGTCTGCCCGAGCTCTTCCCGCACCCCTACGAACTCGGCCTGGAACGGCTGCGCGAGGAGTTCGGCCTCGAACCGGTCGAGTACCCGACGACGCGGAAGACGGGCACCACTCCCCAGGAGCGGGCCGATGACATCCACGCGGCCTTCGCCGACCCCTCGGTCAAGGCGGTCATCGCGTCGATCGGCGGCGACGACCAGATCACCGTCCTGCCGCTGCTGGACCGGGAGTTGCTGCGGGCCGGCCCGAAGCCCTTCTTCGGGTGGAGCGACAACACCAACCTGCTCGCGTTCCTGTACAACGCCGGAGTGGTCGCTTACCACGGCGCGAGTGTGATGTGCGAACTGGGCCGACCCGGAGCCATGCACCCGCGGACCGCCGACTCCCTGCGGGCGGCGCTGTTCACCTCGGGCCCGTACGAACTGCGGCCCGCCGAGAGCTGGAACGACGTCGACCGCGACTGGGCCGACCCGGCGACCTTCGAGGCGGAACCGGCGACCCGGCCGGGCACCGGATGGACCTGGCTGGGAGCCGACCGCGTGGTGGAGGGCCGGGCCTGGGGCGGCAACCTGGAGATCCTCTCCTGGCTGCTGATGGCCGACCGGGAGGTGTCGCACGACCTGTCCGTGTACGACGGCGGCGTGCTGTTCCTGGAGACCTCGGAAGAGCTGCCGAGCGGCACGGAGGTCTTCCGGATCCTGCGCGGCATGGGCGAGCGCGGCCTGTTGCAGCGGTTCCCGGCGCTCCTGATGGGCCGCGCGAAGACCTGGTCCTTTGAACACCCCAACAGTCCGGAGGAGGGCGCTCGGTACGCCGCCGAGCAGCGCGAGGCCGTGCGGCGGGCGCTGAGCGCGTACGCCCCGGACACCCTGGCCGTCTTCGACGTGGACTTCGGGCACACGGATCCGCAACTGGTCATCCCCTACGGGGGTACCGTCCGCGTCGACGGCCCCGCCCGGCGCATCACGGTCACCTACTGACACAGGGACGTGCCCCCGCACGCCCCCCGTAACCACTGGTCACCGTGGGTAGTTGACGCGGCATGCACGACGTACGCACCGTAAGGGCACCCTCCATGCTGCGGCTCGGGGCCGCCTCGCTCGCCGGGACAGCGATCGAGTTCTACGACTTCTTCGCCTACGGAACGGCGGCTGCCCTGGTCCTGGGGCCGCTGTTCTTCCCGACGTTCTCGCCGTTGGCCGGGACGCTGGCGGCCTTCGCGACCTTCGGGGTGGGGTTCGTGGCCCGGCCGCTGGGCTCGGTGCTGTTCGGGCACATCGGGGACCGGCGCGGGCGCCGGCCGGTCCTCGTCGCCTCGCTGCTGCTGACCGGCGTCTCCACGGTCGCGGTCGGCTGCGTGCCGACGTACGGCACGATCGGCGTGGCCGCGCCCTTGCTGCTGCTGCTCCTGCGCTTCCTGCAAGGGCTGGGGCTCGGCGGTGAGTGGGGCGGGGCGGTGCTGTTGACGGCCGAGCACGCGCCGGCCGGGCGGCGCGCGCTGTGGTCGAGCTTCCCGCAGGTGGGGCCCTCTCTGGGGTTCCTGCTGGCCAATGGCCTGATGCTGGCGCTGTCGGCGTTGCTGTCCGACGCGCAGTTCGCACAGTGGGGCTGGAGGGTGCCGTTCTGGGCTGCCGGGGTGCTGGCCGTGGCCGGGCTGTGGCTGCGCTCCTCGCTGGTGGAGAGTCCCCGGTTCCTGGAGATCGAGGACCACGCGCGCGTGCCGCTCGTCGAGGTCGTACGTGACCACTGGCGGCTGGTGCTGCTGACGGCCGGCGCGCTCGCGGTCGGCTACGCGGTGTTCTACGCCGTGACGACCTGGTCCCTGGCCTACGCGACGGAACGGCTGGGAGTGAGCCGCACCGTCATGCTGACCTGCGTCATGGCCGCCGTGGCGGTGAAGGGGACGCTCACCCCCCTGATGGCGCTGCTCGGCGACCGGTTCGGGCGACGGCCCCTGTGTCTGGCGGGCTGCACGGCGACCGCGCTGTGGATGTTCCCGATGGTCGCGCTCCTGGCGACCGGTGAGCCCGCGCTGATGTTCCTCGGCTTCCTCGGGGCGCTGCTCGCGTTCATCACCATGTTCGCGGTGATCGCCGCGTACCTGCCGGAACTGTACGAGCCGAGGGTGCGCTGCACCGGCGCCGCGGTCGGCTACAACCTCGGCGGGGTGCTCGGCGGCGCGCTGACCCCCATCGTGGCCACCGCACTCGCCGAGCACTCGGGGCGGGTGCCCTGGGGCGTGGGCGCCTATCTGACCGGGGTCGCGCTGTTCAGCCTCGGGTGCTTCGCGCTGCTGCCCGAGACGCGTCCGGTGCCGGTGGCCGGGGCGGTGGAACCGGTCACCGGCCGACCCGCTACGGGTTGATCGCCAACTCCAGGTAGGCGGCGAACAGCACCAGATGGACGCCTCCTTGCAGCGGTGTGGCCCGGCCCGGCACCACTGTCAGGGAGCTGACCACCACCGTCAGGGCGAGCAGCACCATGTGGATCGCGCTCAGGCCGAGAACGAGCGGACCGGAGAGCCAGACGGAGGCTAGGGCGACGGCGGGGATGGTGAGACCGATGCTGGCCATCGCCGAGCCAAGGGCGAGGTTGAGGCTGGTCTGCACGCGGTCGCGGCGGGCCGAACGGACGGCGGCGATCGTCTCGGGCAACAGCACGAGCAGAGCGATGATCACACCGACGACCGCCTGGTTCAGACCGGCGGCCGCCACGCCGGACTCGACGGTGGGCGACACCCCCTTGGCCAGTCCGACCACTCCGACCAACGCGAGGCCGAGCAGGGCCAGGCTGAGCCGCGCCGTACGCGCGGTCGGCACGTCGGCGTGGTCCGCCTCGATCACCCCGCCCTGCCGGGTGATCGGGAGGAAGTAGTCCCGGTGCCGCACGGTCTGGGTGGCGACGAACAGGCCGTAGAGGATCAGCGAGGACAGCGCGGCGAAGGTCAGCTGCACGGACGAGAACTCCGGGCCGGGCTTGCTGGTGGTGAACGTCGGCAGCACGAGGCTGAGGGTGGCCAGCGTGGCCACAGTCGCGAGGGCGGCACCGGTGCCCTCGGGGTTGAAGACCGCCGTGCCGTGCCGCAGCGAGGCGACCAGCAGGCACAGGCCGACGACCCCGTTGCAGGTGATCATCACGGCCGCGAAGACCGTGTCCCGGGCCAGCGTCGCGCTCTTGGCGCCGCCGTCGGCCATGAGGGTGACGATCAGGGCGACCTCGATGATCGTCACGGCTATGGCGAGGACGAGGGAGCCGAAGGGTTCACCGACGCGATGGGCGACCACTTCGGCATGGTGCACCGCGGCCAGCACGGACCCGGCGAGGACCACGGTGACCAGCACGACGACCGCGTCGGGCAGATGCCTGCCCCAGGTCAGGACGAGGAGGACGACCGCGAGAACCGGCACGAGGAACGTCCACTGGGTGGTGAGCGACCTCCGCCGAGCGATCATGCGGTGATGGTGGCAGAGGTGTACACGGTTCGCATTCCAGTCCTTTCGTTGCCGGGGGCCGCTGCCGACGCGGTACGGACCCCCGGCGGACCGGGTGTGCAGCGCGTCGGTTACCCGAACTCGCTCATGTCCACGACGTCGCAGTCGGCGAAGGACGGCGGCCGGGTGCACAGGGCGGCCATCTGCTCGGCGAACTTGCTTGTCTCAGGATCGCCGTTGTTGCGCATGGCCTCCTCGTACGAGTCGAACTCGATCACCGCGAGATAGCGGCCCGGCCGGTTGCGGTCCGCGAGGACGAGCCGGCGGGTGGGGCCGTCCTCGCGGCTTGCCGAGCGGTTCTCCATGTCGTCGGAAAGCTGCCTCATCTCCTCGATGCGGTCGGTCTCGAACTCGATGATCTGGACGAACTTCACGGACGCCTCCCCCGGGCAACGGCGTCCCCGGCCGGGGACGCGCTCAGCACCCAACGAAGCACCGGGAGCGATGGTCGGCAATGCGCCACGCACCGCTCCCCGTGCTGGTTGTTCCTACGTCCGACGAGGTCAGGCGTCGATGCTGTCCTTCGGAGCGCTCTCGCCGCCTGCCTGCGCCGTCCCGAGCGCCGCCTGCTTCCTGGACGCCATGAGACTGGTGACGGTGGTGACCGCCAGGACCGCGCAGATCACGCCGAGCGAGACCGGGATGCTGATTTCCGGGACGTGCACCCCGGACTCGTGCAGCGCGTGGAACACCAGCTTCACGCCGATGAAGCCGAGGATGACGGACAGACCGTAGGAGAGGTGGACCAGCTTCTTCAGCAGGCCGCCGATGAGGAAGTACAGCTGGCGCAGGCCCATCAGGGCGAAGGCGTTCGCGGTGAAGACGATGTACGGGTCCTGCGTCAGGCCGAAGATCGCGGGGATCGAGTCCAGCGCGAACAGTACGTCCGTCGTACCTATCGCAAGCATCACGACCAGCATCGGCGTCATGACGCGTTTGCCGTTCTGCCGGATCCACAGCTTGGTGCCGTGGTAGCGGTCGGCCACGCCGAACTTGTGCTCGACTGCCTTGAGCAGCTTGTTCTCCTCGTACTCCTCGTCCTCCTCGTCGGACCGGGCCTCCTGGATGAGCTTCCAGGCGGTCCAGATCAGGAAGGCACCGAAGAGGTAGAAGACCCACGAGAAGCTGGCGAGGATCGCCGCTCCGGCGGCGATGAAGGCGGCCCGCAGGACCAGGGCTATGAGCACTCCGACGAGCAGCACCCGCTGCTGGTACTGCGAGGGCACGGCGAACTTCGCCATGATCAGGACGAAGACGAAGAGGTTGTCGACACTCAGCGACTTCTCGGTGATGAAGCCGGCGAAGAACTCTCCGGCGGGCTGTCCGCCGCCGAAGACGAGCAGGCCGGCGCCGAAGAGCCCGGCCAGGGCGATCCAGACGACGGTCCAGATCCCGGCTTCCTTGATCGACACGTCATGGGGCTTGCGCCCGATGAAGAAGTCGACCGCGACGAGAGCGGCGAGGCCGACGATGGTCAGGACCCACAGGGTGGCGGAAACTTCCACTGCGCCTCCGGCAGTACGTAACGGCAAAGGGTCAGCGTCATCGCTGTCGGAGGTCTCTTCCACCCGCGATGGGCCGACGCCCCGGGATCTCGTCCGATCCGTATTGACGGGTACGCCGCAGTCAGGGAGTACTCCCCTCCGTACGGAAGACAGTACCCCATTCACCAAGGGAAGGTAAAGTGATTGGCAAAGAAAAGATCAAAATCCCTGTTCAGAGGCGCTTTACCTGTACTTGAGGGAGGCGACTGCCACCTTCGTGAGCACATGGTGGAGCACCTCGCTGCCCGGCGGCACCAGCGACGGCTCGTACGTCCAGGCATGGCCGACCCAGGGATCCACGAGATGGTCGTCGGGCACCGGGGTGAGTCGCATGAGGGAATGCCACAGCGGATCGAGCAAAGGGCCGTAGGCGGCGGCGTCCTCGCGGTCGGCGACCACCAGCAGGTGCACGCCGACGGCCGGGCCCTCGTCCGCCAGGTAACGCAACGCGGTCACGGCCCGGTCGTCGAAGCCGTGCGGGAAGTCGGTCACGATCAGCAGCTGCCGGGCCGTGTCCAGACCGGGCGGCAGTGATTCGGTCGCGCCACCGCGTACCGCCATCTGCACCAGGTCGACGCGCCGGGTGAGGCGCTCCAGGACGTCCGTCACTCCCGCGGCACCGGCCGCCGGCGGAGCGGCGAGGACACCGCTGCGCACCAACGGGACCAGCGCCTGGGCCGCCGAACCGGCCGGATCGATCACCTCGACGCCGAACTCCCCCGCCGGGTGTACGGCGAGCAGCCGGGTCGCGAGCGCCACCGCCGCCTCCATGGCGAGGTGCCGCAGTTCGTCCGGCTCGGTGACCGTGCCGTCGGGTGCCGTCACTCGGCCGCTGTCGATCCACAGGCCGCGCTCCAGCGGCAGCCGGACCAGCATCGGGACGCGCAGGGGGGCGCTCTCGGGGAGGTGGAGGTCGCCCAGGCGCAGGGCGAGCGGCGGCTCTGTCGGGACCTGGTATCCGTGCCAGACGGGGTTGTCCCAGCGGGCGTACGCCGGCGGGAGGGCAGGCTCGACGGCCTCGGCCTCGGCGGTGAGCTGGTCGAGGTCGCGGTCGAGGGCCGCCCGTGCCTGGTCGACGATGCCGTCGCGCTTGGCGCGGGCCGTATCGCGTGCCGCGTCGCCCGCCGAACCGAGCCGGCTGCGCGGGTCGGACAGGACCTGGTCGAGCTCCTTCTCCAAGCGCACGTCGGCGAAGTCGACCGCGCTGCGGTAGGCGGCCGTGGTGCGGGCCAGGTCCTCGAACATGCCCCAGACCTGGTTGTACAGCCGTTCGTCCATCGACCAGCCGACAGCGTCACCCGCGACCGGCACCGCGGGCTGCCCCGACGGGACAGGAGGCGGCTCGGGTGCGGGAGGCGGCGGGGCCGCGTGGCGCCGGGGATGCGTGTAGTCGATGTTGCCGGAGGACCCCGACGGGTCGCCCTCGGCGGCCGGCGTCTGACCCTCGTAGGGTCGCGGGGTCCACGGCGGCACCGCCTCCGGGACGCCCTGGGGTGCCGGGCCGGACCGGTCGAAGCCGGGCGCGGGAGTCGTCGCCTGCCGCGAACGGTCCACGTCAGCCGTATGCGGCTCTGGCGCCGGTATGGAGCGGGCCAGGCCTCGCGCCACCGCCTCCTGGATGCTGCCGGCGAGCTCGTCGGCCTGGGGCAGGCCCTGGTCGGTGAGGAGTGCGGCCAGACCGCCCGCGTAGCCCTGGCCGACGGCACGCACCTTCCAGGCGCCCTGTCTGCGGTACAGCTCCAGAGCGACGACGGCCGATTCGGCGTCCAGGCCGGTGATCGTGTAGCGCGCGACCTGAGTGCCGTCGAGGTCGGTGACGGCGACGGAGGGGGTGGCGACGGCGCCGAAGCGGAGCGGCCCGCCCGTCCCCGTCGGCAGGGCCAGCAGCACGTCGACGCGGTGCACGTGCTCGGGCATGGCAGCCAGGTCCACCGCGAGGCGGTGTTCGGCGGCTGCCTGGCGGGACACCTCCAGGCCGGGCAGGGTGGGGGCACCCGGGTGGGCGACCCACTCGACGCCCTGCACCTTGCCGCTGTCGTCGCTGAGCGTGGCCCCGGCCACGACCGGCACCCCGGCCGCGATCCGGATCTCCAGCCGGACCCGCGAGAGCGGGTGGTTCTGCCCCCGCACCAGCTCGGCCGTCATCGCCTGTCCCCCCTGGTCGTATGTCGTGCGCAGGTCGCCGAGCCGGCCTACAGGTGCGGCAGGATCGCCGGCATCAGGTCCTGGAAGGTGCGGCCGTTGGACGGGGTGCCCAGGGCGGTCATCGTCCAGCCCGAACCCGACCGGTGCACCTTGGCCATGATCTGGGCGGTGTACGCCCCGCCGCCCGCCAGCGTATAGCGGGCCAGCTCCTGGCCGTTGGTCTCGTCGACCAGGCGGCAGAAGGCGTTCTGCACTTCCTGGAAGGTCTGGCCGGTGAAGGAGTTGACGGTGAAGACGATCTGGTCGATGTGGACCGGGACGCGCTGAAGGTCGACGAGGATGGCCTCGTCGTCGCCGCCCTGGCCCACACCGCCGACGAGGTTGTCGCCGGTGTGCCGCACGGATCCGTCGTCACTGACCAGGTGACGGAAGAACACGACGTCGACGGGCTGCTTGTCGGCGAACAGCACCGCGGAGGCGTCCAGGTCGATCTCCCGGGTGCGCGAGCCGAACAGACCGCGTCGGGGAGCCGCCTGCCAGCCGAGACCCATACGGACCGCGGTCAGGCTGCCCCCGTCCTTCTTCTCCAGGCTGATGGCCTGACCCTTGGTCATGTTGACGGTCACGGCGGTTTCCCCTCTCGGATTTCCCCTGTTGCCGCGGTGCGCGCGGTTGACCAAAACCCTACGCAGGGGCGCTGACAGTGCCGACCCCCGGCCCGCGCTTTGTGTCGGTGTTGCAACACACCGCACTCCACGCGGACACCGGGGCCGGTCGAGGCGGCCCGGGCTCAGGACAGGCCCGCCTCCTTCATCTGGCGCAGTTCCTTCTTCATCTCGGAGACCTCGTCACGCAGCCGGGCCGCGATCTCGAACTGGAGATCCGCGGCGGCGGCGCGCATGCGCTCGGTCATCTCCTCGATCTGCTCGGCGAGTTCGGCCGCAGGGCGGTCGGTGGGCACCGCGTCCTTGGCCTTGCCCTTCGCGGACTTGGCGGCCTTCGCGCCCTTGACCGCCTTGTCGCCGAGCGTCGGCACCGGGGCCTTGGCGCCCTTGCCGTCCCTCAGCTTGCGGTAGCCGGAGCCGAGTAGCTGTTCGGTGTCGACCTCCTCGCGGGCGATCCGGGCGACGATGTCGTTGATCTTCTTGCGCAGCGGCTGCGGATCGATGCCGTTGGCCTTGTTGTAGGCGACCTGCTTCTCCCTGCGGCGGTTGGTCTCCTCGATGGCCCGCTCCATCGCCGGGGTGATCTTGTCGGCGTACATGTGGACCTGGCCGGAGACGTTGCGCGCCGCGCGGCCGATGGTCTGGATCAGCGAGGTGCCGGAGCGCAGGAAGCCCTCCTTGTCGGCGTCCAGGATCGCCACCAGGGACACCTCGGGCAGGTCGAGGCCCTCGCGGAGGAGGTTGATGCCGACCAGGACGTCGAACTCGCCGGAGCGCAGCTCGCGCAGGAGCTCGACGCGGCGCAGCGTGTCGACGTCGCTGTGCAGGTAGCGCACCTGGATGCCGAGCTCCAGGAAGTAGTCCGTGAGGTCCTCGGCCATCTTCTTGGTGAGCGTGGTGACCAGGACGCGTTCGTCCTTCTCCGTGCGCTTGCGGATCTCGTGCACCAGGTCGTCGATCTGGCCCTCGGTGGGCTTGACGACGACCTCCGGGTCGACCAGGCCCGTGGGGCGGATGATCTGCTCCACGACGCCGTCCCCGCGCGACAGCTCGTAGTTGCCCGGGGTCGCCGACAGGTAGACGGTCTGTCCGGTGCGTTCCTGGAACTCCTCCCACTTCAGGGGGCGGTTGTCCAGCGCGGAGGGCAGCCGGAAGCCGTGGTCGACCAGGGTGCGCTTGCGGGACGCGTCGCCCTCGTACATGGCGCCGATCTGCGGGACCGTGACGTGCGACTCGTCGATGACGAGCAGGAAGTCGTCCGGGAAGTAGTCCAGCAGGGTGTTGGGCGGCGAGCCGGGCGCACGGCCGTCGAAGTGCATCGAGTAGTTCTCCACGCCGGAGCAGCTGCCGATCTGGCGGAGCATCTCGATGTCGTACGTCGTGCGCATCCGCAGGCGCTGGGCCTCCAGGAGCTTGCCCTGCTTCTCCAGCTCGGCCAGGCGCTCCCCCAGCTCCTTCTCGATGTCGTTGACGGCCCGCTCCATGCGCTCGGGGCCGGCCACGTAGTGGGAGGCGGGGAAGACGTACAGCTGCTGGTCGTCGCTGATGATCTCGCCGGTGAGCGGGTGGAGCGTGGAGAGCGCCTCGATCTCGTCGCCGAACATCTCGATGCGGACGGCCAGCTCCTCGTACACCGGGAAGATCTCGATGGTGTCGCCGCGGACCCGGAAGGTGCCGCGGGTGAAGGCCAGGTCGTTGCGCGTGTACTGGATGTCCACGAAACGGCGCAGCAGGTCGTCCCGGTCGATCTCGTCGCCGACCCGGAGGGGGACCATCCGGTCCACGTACTCCTGCGGGGTGCCCAGGCCGTAGATGCAGGACACCGAGGCGACCACGACGACGTCGCGGCGGGTGAGCAGCGAGTTGGTCGCCGAGTGCCGCAGTCGCTCGACCTCCTCGTTGATCGAGGAGTCCTTCTCGATGTAGGTGTCCGACTGCGGGACGTAGGCCTCGGGCTGGTAGTAGTCGTAGTACGAGACGAAGTACTCGACGGCGTTGTTCGGGAGAAGCTCGCGGAACTCGTTGGCCAGCTGGGCGGCCAGCGTCTTGTTCGGTGCCATCACGAGCGTGGGGCGCTGGAGCTTCTCGATCATCCACGCGGTGGTGGCGGACTTGCCGGTGCCGGTCGCGCCGAGCAGGACGACGTCTTTCTCACCGGCCTCGATGCGTCGGGCCAGCTCGGCGATGGCCGTCGGCTGGTCGCCGCTTGGCTGGTAGGGGCTGACGACCTCGAAGGGCGCCACCGTGCGTTCGATGTGGGAAACGGGCCGCATGGAATCAACCGTACGACCCCGCACTGACAACGGGGCCTGATCAGCGGTTCTGCGGGATGCGGGAGCTTCGGTGGCCCTGCGGGCGGACCGGACGCAGCGGCGGGCGGCGGTCCGGGTGGGTCATGGCGCCGGCCGGGACGCCCGGCTTGTGCTCGACGCGGGTCCAGTCGGGCTTGCCCATGACCATCAGCGGGTCGAACATCACGACGACACCCGCGAGGAGGAGGAAGGCGAGGGGGCCGATCAGCATGGGCGCGAGCAGAGCGGCGGGTGACTCGCCCTCGGGCGTCCCGGAGGTGCCGTGCAGGTGGACGCTGAGGGCGGCCATGCCGGTGTAGTGCATGCCGCTGACCGCGAGGCCCATGACGAGGCTCGCGCCCACGCTCCACAGGAATCCCCGGACCTGTCCGGCGGCCCACAGCGCGGCGGTGGCGGCCACGACCGCTATCACCACCGAGGCGGCGACGGTGAGCGTGTTGTACCCGAGCGTGCCGTTGAGGCGCATGCCCGCCATGCCGAGGTAGTGCATCGAGGCGACACCCAGACCGGTGATCGTGCCGCCGGTGAACAGCGCCGTGCCGGTCGCGCCGCGGTAGCCGACGATGAAGATCCCGACGCCGACCATGACGATGGCGAGGCCGAGGCTCGCGTACGTCATCGGTTTGTCGTAGTGGACCGGCGTCTCCTTGACGCTGAAGCCCATCATCGCGACGAAGTGCATGGTCCATATGCCGGAGCCGATCGCGGCCGAGCCGAGGGCCAGCCAGGCGGGGCGCCAGGAATGGGCCACCAGCATCGAGCGCGTGGTGCAGCGCAGGCCGAGGGCACCGCCCAGGCACGCCATCAGATAGGCCACCAAGGGGGTGACGACCCCGTAGCTGAAACCGTCGACCGTGCCTTGCATGCGCGGCTGCCCTTCCGCCCTCGTGCGTCCCGGAATGTATGACAAGCGCCCCCGCCCAGGACCGCTCCAGCGGTCAGGGCTGTCGCTGAGAGTATGACCCCCACCGGAATGGTCGAACGATTTTCGGGCAAAGAAACACACCCTTGCCCCACTTGTGCGGCACCCGTGAGGGGACTTGGGCAAGTCCATTCAATCTGTGGTCATCGCGCACACCGCCACTGTTGCCCCTCTGCTGTCAGGCTGGTGCTGTCCGCATTCGTCGGTATCCGTCGGCATCCGTCGGTATGCATCGTTTCCGTCGGTATCCGCCGGCATCCGTCTCGACGCGAGGAGTACGCATGCACGCGCGCGCAGTCGCCGCCACGACCACCGCACTCCTGGGGGCTGTCGCCCTGCTGACCCCCGCCTCCCACGCCCGGACGGACGACGACGGCGGGCATGCCGAGGTCATCGCCCACCGGGGCGCCTCCGCCTATGCCCCTGAGAACACCCTGCCCGCCATCGACAAGGCGGCCGGCCTGGGCTTCTCCTGGGTCGAGAACGACGTCCAGCGCACCAGGGACGGGGAACTGGTCGTCATCCACGACGACAGCCTCGCCCGCACCACGAACGTCGAGGATGTCTTCCCCGGCCGGGCGCCCTGGAAGGTGAAGGACTTCACGGCCGCCGAGATCGCCCGCCTGGACGCGGGCAGCTGGTTCAGCCCCGCGTACAGGGGCACGCGCGTGCCCACGCTGGAGCAGTACATGCGGCGGGTCGAGCACAACCACCAGAAGCTGCTCCTGGAGATCAAGAACCCCGAGCTGTACCCGGGCATCGAACGGCAGACCCTGAAGCTCCTGAGCAACGAGGGCTGGCTGGACCACGGGCACCAGGGACGGCTGATCGTGCAGAGCTTCAGCGCGGACAGTCTGCGCATCGTCCACGACCTGAAGCCCGGCATCACCACCGGCTTCCTCGGCACGCCGTCGGTGGGCAGCCTCCAGCGGTACGCGGGCTTCGCCGACCTGATCAACCCCTCGTACGGAACGATCTCCACCAGCTACGTCACCACCGTGCATATGTTTGATGGACCGCACGGCAGGCCCATGGGCGTGTTCGCCTGGACCGTCAACGACGCGGTCACCGCCCGGAGCGTGGCCCGCTACGGCGTCGACGGCCTGATCACGAACAGGCCCGACGTGGTGCGGGCGGCGCTCGACGGGTCCTGAGCCCGCGGCCGGTGGTGGGGGCGGTGTCAGTGGCGGGTCGTACCGTGGGGCGCATGGACAGCCATGGGCAGTACGAGCAGCGGGTCGTGTGGGCCGTCGTCGGCACCGACATCGGTCCCCTGCTGCTGGCGGCGACCGGCGACGGCCTGGTCAACGTCGTGTTCCACGCCACTGACGCGGTGCGCGACCGGGCGCTGGAGCGGCTGGCGGCCCGGCTGGGCACCGAGCCCGTCGAGGCGCCCGGCTCCCCGTTGCTGGCCGAGGCGACGCGCCAGCTGTGGGCGTATTTCGCGGGTGAGCGGCACACCTTCGAGCTGCCGCTGGACTGGTCGCTGATATCCGGCTTCAACCGGCAGGTGCTGCGCGAGCTGGCCTCCGCCGTCCCGTACGGCGCGGTCGTCGGGTACGGCGACCTGGCCGGGCGGGTCGGGCAGCCGGGCGCGGCGCAGGCGGTGGGCGCGGCGATGGGTGCGAATCCGCTGCCGGTCGTCGTGCCGTGCCACCGGGTCGTCGAGAGCGACGGTGGCATCGGCGGATTCGGGGGCGGGCTGGAGACCAAGCGCCAGCTGCTCGCCCTGGAGGGCGTACTGCCCGAGCCGCTGTTCTGACGGCCCCAGGGCGGTCCGGGGCGGGTCACTCGTAGTGCCGGGCCTCGAAGACGTTGCCGTCGGGGTCCCGGAAGTAGAAACTGCGCCTGGCCTTGCCGCGGGCTCCGTAGGAGTCGTGCGCGATCTCGGACACCGGGACGGCGCGGTCCTCGAGCCGGGCGCGGAGCGCGTCGAACGCGTTTGACGGCAGGGAGAGACAGACGTGGTTGACGGGGTGGCCCGCGCTGTCGGCGGAGCCGGGGAGCATGTTCATGCGCTCCGCGAGGGTGCGGGGCGCGAGGTCGAGGATGGTCTCCTCGTTGACCCGCACGGAGGGGAAGGAGACCGTTCCCGCGGTGAACTCGGCGACCCTGAGAGGCTCGAGGCCGACCGCCTTCTCGTAGAAGTCGGCGGCGGCAGCCGGATCGCTCACCCACAGGACGACGTGGTCGAGGCGTGTGCTGTTGTCGGTCATACGGTCAAGGCTCGTGGTGGCCACCACAGGCCGCAAGCGTTTATCCGGGCGTACGGCCCGCCAGAGATGAGGGAAGACGGACTGACAGGAGGCAGGCACGTGGTGCTGGTGGTTTCCGAGGAAGTACGTGAGGCGTTCAACGCGCGTCGGCCCGTGGTGGCGCTGGAGTCCACGATCATCGCGCACGGGCTGCCGCGCCCGCGCAACCTACAGGTGGCCCGGGAGCTGGAGGAGGTCGTACGGCGGGAGGGTGCCGTACCGGCGACGATCGCGGTGCTGGACGGGCGGCCCCATGTCGGCCTCGACAAGGAGCAGTTGGAGCGGGTCGCGAACGAGGACGGGATACGCAAGCTGGGCCACCGGGACCTGCCGCTCGCGGTGGCGGCCGGGGCGAGCGGGGCGACCACGGTGTCGGCGACCGCGCTGCTGGCGGCCCTGGCAGGCGTCCGGGTGTTCGCGACGGGCGGGCTGGGCGGTGTGCACCGGGAGTGGACGGCCACGCAGGACGAGTCCGCGGACCTGGGCCTGCTGGCGCGGACGCGGATCACGGTGGTGTGCGCGGGGGTGAAGTCGATCCTGGACGTGCCGGCCACCTTGCAGCGTCTGGAGACTCTGGGTGTGGCCGTCGCCGGATACGGCACGGACCGCTTCCCCGGCTTCTACCTCTCCGACTCCGGGCATCCCGTCGACTGGACGCTGGAGACCCCCGAGCAGGTGGCGGAGGTCATGCGGGCACAGGACGGCCTCCGTGTGCCGGAGTCGGCGCTGATCGTCGCCAATCCCGTCCCGGAGGAGGAGCAGCTCGACCCCGCGCTGCACGCGCGCGTGCTCGCCGACGCACTGCACGCCTGCGAGGCGGAAGGCGTCACCGGCCAGGCGGTCACACCGTTCCTGCTCGACTACCTGGTGCGGCACACCGACGGGGCCTCGCTGAGCGCCAACCTCGCAGCGGTGCGCGGCAACGTCCGGCTGGCGGCGCGGATCGCGACGGCTTGGGCTCGGGGGTGACAGCGGGCTTCGGTAGCCCGGCGGGCGGCAGCGGGGCGTTGCTGGTGGTCGGCGACGTCGTCACGGACATCGTCGCCCGGCACCGGGGGCCGCTCGCGGCCGGCACCGACACGGGGGCCGCGATCCGGACGCTGCCGGGTGGCGCGGGCGCCAATGTGGCCTGCTGGGCCGCCCACACGGGCTGTGCGGACGTACGGCTGCTGGGGCGGGTGGGCGTGGACGCGGCGGCCTGGCACGAGCGGGAGCTGGTCGCGGCCGGAGTGCGGCCACGGCTCGTCATCGACCCGGAGGCGGCCACCGGGACGGTGGTCTGCCTGGTCGACACGGGGGCGTCGGCCGAGCGTACGTTCCTCACGGACAGCGGCGCGTCGCTGCGGCTGGAACCCGCCGACTGGTCCGACGCGCTGCTGGACGGGGTCGCCCGGCTGCATCTGTCGGGCTACCTGCTGTTCTCCGAGCCGAGCCGGGCACTGGCGGCGGTGGCCCTCGGGGCGGCGCGGGCCCGTGGTGTGCCGGTGAGCCTGGATCCGGCGTCGGCGGGTTTCCTCGCGCGGCTGGGAGTGGACCGGTTCCTCGCCTTCGCCGAGCGGCTGGACGTGCTGCTGCCCAGCCGGGACGAGGCGGCTCTGCTGACCGGGTTGCCGGATCCGGTGGACGCGGCGGCCAAGCTGAGCCGCCATGTCCCGCTGGTGGTGGCCAAGGGGGGCGCGGACGGAGCGTTGGTGGCCCGGTCCGGCGCCCTGCTTGCCCGGGTCCCGGCCGCGCCGGCGACGCCGAGGGACACCACGGGCGCCGGGGACGCCTTCACCGGCGCGTTCCTCGCCTCGCTCGTCGCGGGCGCGGCCCCCGAGGAGGCCGCGGTCGCGGGCTGCCGGGCCGGGGCTCGGGCGGTGGAGCGGGTGGGCGGCAGGCCGCCGACGCCCGGGTGACCGCACCGGCTCAGCGAGTCGGCACCACCCGCGCCCCGCGGCGGTCGCCCTCGCGCGAGACACCGCACCGCGAGCGCCGGACAGCGGCCGAAGACGCTCTACGCCTTCCGCCCCCACGCCGAGATCATCGGTGCCGTGGCCAGGTCCATGGAGCCGGAGGCGATGTTGGACAGGTGCCGGTCGATCTCCTCGTCGGTGGCCAGGCCCGCGGCCACGAGCTGCTCCCGGATCTGGCGCACGGTGGCGGACTCCAGAGCGGCGCAGGCGGGTGAGGTGAGGGGGAAGTAGGCGTCGGCCTGCACGTCGCGCAAGCCGGCCTCGCGCAGCAGGCGAGGAAGCTTGCGGCCGTAGGAGAGGTCGGCACCGCGGTCGGCGAGCAGTTCGCGGAAGCCGTGCCGCAGGCGGTTGGCGAGCTGTTGCGCGGGGCCGTGCTCGTCGGGGCAGAGCAGCGGTTGCAGGGCCGGATCGGCGTCCTCGATCAGGAGCCGTCCGCCGGGCCGCAGCGCCTCGACCATCGACCGGAGCGCTCTTTCCCTGTCCGGCACGTGGACGAGGACGAGCCGGGCGTGCACCAGGTCGAAACCCTCCCCCGGCGGCTCCTCCGCGCCGACGTCGTGGACGCGCGCCTCCACCGGTGGGCGGGCGACCGCGGCGACCCGCGAGATGTCGATGTCGGTGGCGACCACCTTGCCGGTGGGGCCGACCTTCTCGGCCAGCCAGGAGACCACGGAGGTGCCCCCGGCTCCCACCTCCCAGCAGCGCAGGCCGGGGCCGATGCCGAGTCCTTCGAGATGGCGGAAGGTGGTGGGGTCGAAAAGGGTGGCGAAGGCGTCGAAGCGCTGTCCCGCCTCGTCCTGCCTGTTGTCGAGGAGATACCCGTCGGACGGCGTCGAGTCGGAGGGTGTCGAGTCGGGTGGCGTCATGCCGAGATCATCCAATGTCTCGTCCATAGCCGGGAACCAAGCGGAATCACCCGTTTCCACAGGCTTACCCGCTGCTCGGGCAGGACTGGCAAACTGGCTCGGCAAGGCGCTGAAGCGTTACGCGAGGAGATCCACGCAAGGAGATCCAGATGCCCATGGCAGGGAATCTGCGGAAGGTCACGGGCCTCGGCAGGGTCGGCGGTCTGCGCCGGGTGGCGCGGCTGGCCCGGCGGCGGCCGAAGGTCGACCTGAGTCATCCCGCGCGCTCCCCGCTGGGCTCCTCCGTGGTGAACTGCGTGACGTACCAGGACGGCGTCCGGGTCCCCGAGGACGGCGATCTGGTGGACATCGTGGAGCGGGTGCGCAAGAGCGGCGACGGCTTCGTCTGGCTGGGGCTGCACGAGCCGACGGACCGTGAGTTCGCGGGCATCGCCGAGCTGTTCGACCTGCACCCGCTGGCGGTCGAGGACGCGGTCGAGGCCCATCAGCGACCGAAGCTGGAGCGGTACGGCGAAACGCTGTTCGCGGTGTTCAAGACGGTCTGCTATGTCGAGCACGAGCAACTGACGGCGACAAGTGAGGTGGTGAACACCGGCGAGATCATGGTGTTCGTGGGCCACGACTTCGTGGTCACGGTGCGGCACGGGAGGCACGGCTCCCTGGGTCCGCTGCGCGAGGAGCTGGAGTCGGATCCGCAGCAGCTCGCCAAGGGGCCGGCGGCGGTGCTGCACGCGATCGCGGACCACGTGGTCGACGACTATCTGACCGTCACGGACTCGGTGCAGGCCGACATCGACCAGGTCGAGACGGATGTGTTCGCGGAGAACGGCGCGCGGGTGGATCCGGGCCGCATCTACCAGATGAAGCGTGAACTCCTCGAGCTCAAGCGGGCCGTGGCGCCCCTCGGCCGCCCGATCGAGGACCTCGCGACCAAGCCGATCCGAGTGATCGCGCCGGAGATACAGGCCTACTTCCGGGACGTCCTCGACCATCTGATGCGAGCCAAGGAGCAGATCGCGGCCTTCGACGAACTGCTCAACTCCATTCTTCAGGCGCACCTCGCGCAGGTGACGGTCGCGCAGAACGAGGACATGCGGAAGATCACGGCGTGGGCGGCGGTGATCGCCGTGCCGACGATGGTGTGCGGGGTGTACGGCATGAACTTCGATCACATGCCGGAGCTGCACTGGCGGTTCGGCTATCCGCTCGTCATCGGTGTCATATCCGTGGCGTGTCTGGCGCTGTACCGCGGCTTCCGGCGCAACGGCTGGCTCTGACCCCGGCGGACGGGCCGGTCAGGCAGAGAAGGCCACGACCTTCGTCGGGACGATCCTGACGATCACGCGGACCTCGTCGTCCTTCTCCTCCGGCGGGTCTATGCCGAGGTACTTGTGCGACAGCTCGTACGGGAGCCGTTTGCCCTCGTCGGGGAGGATCTCGGCGGTGCCGCGGATCTCGGCCGAGGTGTAGGGGTTCGCCAGGTCGAACACCGAGAGGCTGACGCGGGGGTCGCGGCGGAGGTTGCGCACCTTCTGGCGTCCGTCCACGGAGGAGAAGAGCACGGTGTCACCCTCGCGCTTGATCCAGACCACCGAGTTCTGCGGCGCCCCGTCGGGGCCGAGTGTGGCGACGCCGGCGAAGTTCCTGCCGTCGAGGAGGGCGCGGACGGAGCCGTCGAAGGAGACATGATCGTCTGTGGAGATCGTCATGGCGCCAGCATAACTACATGCATGCGCATAGAAAAGGGGTTCACGGGAGGACGCTCCCCGCCCGGCTGCCGCGCCGGTCAGCCGTTCCACGCCGGATGCCGGGGATCGTCGGCGCGCACCAGGACGTCGGCGGTCTCGGCAGGGTCGGTCTCGGCCGTGTAGCGCTCGAAGGCGGGAAGCGTCCAGTGGTCGGCCTCGGGGGTGCGGCGCCGCAGGGCGCCCGGCGAGAGGAGGACATGGACGGTCAGGTCGAAGGGGAACCAGTGGCGCAGGAGGAGGGGTCCGTGCAGCAGCAGAAGACCGCCGGGCGGGAGTTGGACGTGGGGGCTGCGGGTGGCCCGGTCGGTGGCGGGGTCCCACAGGTCGGGCAGGACACGGCCGGTGCCGCCGGCTTCGAGCGGGCCGAAGACCTCGCGCCACAGGGCGCCGGTGTCGAACCATCCGCCGTAGTACGACTCCACGTCCCGCCTGCCGTGCTCCAGCCGCAGCGAGGCCGGGCGCAGGAAGCCCTCCGCCCCCACCACCAGCGAGGGGCGGCCGCGCACCCGCAGGGCCTGCGCGACGCGTTCGGCGAGGTCTCCCGGCCGGGCCGCCGGGGCCCCGTCGAAGGCGACGCGTGGCCAGGAGCCGCCGTCGGCGGGCTTCAGCTCGGCCAGCCGGTCGGCGAGCAGCTCGCCGAGCCGGTCCCAGGTGATCGCTTCGAGTCGCACAGGGCCCATGATGCCGCGCGGCCCCACCCCTGTGGCGTGGCAGCCCGGGCGCTGCGGGGAAGGAACCGAATATGGTGCGACCCGCAACTACCTCGTTCCACGCCGGACTTCTCGTCATCCAGCCGCTGCGGCGCAAACGCTGTGCCGCGTGCCGGCGCGGACCGCTGTCGCTGCTCGTCCTGGAGGAGGGCGTGCCGCGCTGTCTCGACTGCGCGGACCTGGGGCATCTGGTCTTCCTGCCGCGCGGCGACACCGCGCTGACGCGCAGGTCGCGCGAGGAGAGCACGCTGTCGGCGGTGGTGGTGCGCTTCAACCGGCGCAGGAGCCGGTACGAGCGGCAGGGCGTCCTCGTCGAGGAGGAGGCGCTGGCGCGGGCCGAGGAGCGTTGCCTGGCGGACGCGGAGGCGCGGCGGCGGCGCCGGGCGCGGGAGGCGCGGCGCAGGGCGGCGGAGGACACGCGCTTCGCGGACGCGTTCGCGGCGGAGGTCCGGCGGGTCTTCCCGGAATGCCCGGCCGAGCGGGCCCGGGCGATCGCCCTGCACGCCTCCCTGCGTGGCAGCGGGCGGGTCGGGCGGAGCGCGGCCGGGCGGGCACTGACCGAGGGGGCGGTGGTCTCGGCGGTCGTGGCGTCCGTACGGCACCTGGACACGCCGTACGACCAGCTGCTGATGAGCGGGGTGCCGCGGTACGAGGCGCGGCGGCGGATCGCGGCGGCCGTGGAGACGGTGCTGGTCGGGTGGCGAGCGGCCGGGATGGATGTCGGGTGAGATCAGCGAGATAGCGAGATTAGTGAGATGGGCGAGATGGGGGCGGATGCCGGCCGGCCCATGGCGGGCCGCGGTCGTGGCGGGCGGGCGGCGACGGCGCCCGATTCGAGGCGGGAGGTGGTTGAAGCATGATCCACGGGCCGTACTTGGTACTGGTCGTGCTGGGTGTACTGGGGACCGCGCTGGTGGCCGGGGTCTTCTGCGCGTTCTCGACGTTCGTGATGAGAGGGCTCGCCGCCCTGCCGCCCGCGCAGGGCGTCGCCGCGATGAACGCGATCAACGTGGCGGCGGTGACACCGGCCTTCATGACCGTCTTCGTGGGGTCGGCGGTGCTGTGCACCGTGATCGCCGTGGTGACATTCGTGCTGTGGCCGGACGACGGGACGGTGGAGCTGCTGCTGGGCAGTGCGCTGTACCTGTTCGGTTCGTTCGGGCTGACCGTCGTGGCGAACGTGCCGCGCAACGAGACGCTGCTGCGGCTGGATCCGGGCACTGCGGAGGCGGCCGCCTACTGGCCGAGATATGTGCGCGAGTGGACCTTCTGGAACCACCTCCGCACGGCCGCCTCGGCCGCCGCCGCGCTCGTGTACGTGCTGGCTCTCACCTGAGGGGGTCTCGGGGAGGCCTCGGAGAAATCTGGCCCCTGCCTGAGCGGCCCATCGCAGACACCTGAGGAAACCCCCGCAGAAAGCGCTGTCCAGCCCTCTGCGGGCGGGGCGGAGGGGACGTAAAGTGGCCGAAAGAGTGTGCCGCCCGATGACGCACGGCCCGTCCTACGCCCGAGCAAGGAAGACGGCCATGGCCGATCCCAAGGGTTTCATGAACACGCCCCGCCAGGAGTGGCCGCGCAGGCCGGTGGCGGAGCGCGTCCAGGACTGGGACGAGGTGTACGTCCCGGGAGCCCTGCTGCCGATCATCAGCAAGCAGGCCGACCGCTGCATGGACTGCGGGGTCCCCTTCTGCCATGACGCCTGCCCGCTGGGGAATCTCATCCCCGAGTGGAACGACCTGGTCTCGCGAGAGGACTGGCGGGCGGCGAGCGACCGGTTGCACGCCACGAACAACTTTCCCGAGTTCACCGGGCGGCTGTGTCCGGCGCCGTGCGAGGCGGGGTGCGTGCTCGCCATCAACCAGCCGGCCGTCACCATCAAGAACGTCGAGTGCGCGATCGCCGACCGGGCCTGGGAGGAGGGTTTCGCGCCGCCACGGCCTCCGGAGCGGCTGTCGGGGCGGACCGTCGCGGTGATCGGCTCGGGTCCGACGGGGCTGGCGGCGGCCCAGCAGCTGACACGGGCCGGGCACACCGTCGCGGTGTACGAGCGGGACGACCGGATCGGCGGGCTGATGCGCTACGGCATCCCCGCGTTCAAGATGGAGAAGCGGCATCTGGACCGGCGGCTGGAGCAGATGCGCGCCGAGGGCACCAAGTTCCGCACGTCGACGGCGGTCGGGCGGGACGTCGACGCGGCCGAGCTGCGCGCACGGTACGACGCCGTCGTCATCGCCACGGGAGCCACGGCCTGGCGGGAACTGGACGTGCCGGGCCGGGAACTGGCCGGCATACACCAGGCGATGGAGTACCTTCCGCTGGCCGACCGGGTGTGCGAGGGCGACCTGGAGGTGTCGCCGCTGTCGGCCGCCGGGAAGCACGTCGTCATCGTGGGAGGCGGTGACACGGGGGCCGACTGCCTGGGCACGGCGGTGCGGGACCGGGCCGCGTCCGTCACCCAGCTGGACATCTACGCCCAGCCGGGCGCCGAGCGTGACGAGGACACCGAGCCCTGGCCGACGTATCCGAAGATCTACCGGATGTCGCCCGCGCACGAGGAGGCGCGCGATCTGGAGACCGCGCCGGTCGCGGACGCCGACGCGCGGCTGTTCGCCGCGTCGACGCTGCGTTTCGCCGGTGACGCGGACGGGCACGTGCGGTCGCTGCACCTGGTCGAGGTGGACGCGCTGCGCCGCCCGCTGCCCGGCAGCAACAGAGACATCCCCGCCGATCTCGTCCTGCTGGCCCTCGGTTTCTCCGGGCCCGACCGCAGGGACGGCCTCATCGACCAGTTGGGGCTGGCGCTGGAGCCGCGCGGCACGATCAGCCGGGACACCGGCTTCGCGACCAACGTCCCCGGCGTGTTCGCCGCCGGGGACGCCGCGCGCGGGCAGTCGCTCATCGTGTGGGCGATCGCGGAGGGGCGGGCGGTGGCGGCGGCCGTCGACCGTCATCTGACGGGGAGTTCGCGGCTGCCGGCGCCGATAGGGCCGTACGACCGGCCCATGAGGGTGTGAATCGTCCCGGGGTCAGCGGCGCCGCTCGTCCGTGCCGGCCACCTTGGCCGTCGACAGGGCCACCCGGTTCCAGGTGTTGATCGCGAGGATCAGGGCGAGTACGTGGGCCAGTTCGGTCTCGTCGAAGTGGGCCGCCGCCTGTGCGTAGACCTCGTCGGGGACGCCGCCGTCGGCGACCAGGGTGACCGCCTCCGTGAGGGCGAGCGCGGCCTGTTCCTTCTCGGTGAAGAAGTGGCGGGCCTCGCGCCACACGGCGACCATGTGCAGCCGGTCCTCGCTCTCCCCCGCCTTGCGGGCGTCGTTGGTGTGCATGTGCAGGCAGTAGGCGCAGTGGTTGAGATGCGAGCTGCGGATCTGGATCAGCTCGACCAGGGCGGGGTCGAGGCCCTCGCGGGCGGCGGCGTCGAAGCCGACGAGGGCGCGGAAGACCTTCGGCGCGGACTTGGCGAAGTCGAGGCGGGTGTGTCCGGTCTCGGCGGCGGTCAGGGCGGAAGCTGTGGTGTTCGTCGTCATGTCCTTCAACCTACGGGCCGGAAAGACCGGCTGTAGGGTGCATTTCCATGGCGGAATCATGGGTCAATCTGGCAGAGCGGATCGGCTCGGACCTGCACCTTGACCTACAGGCGGAGCTGTCCGGGCCGGGCGGGCGGCGGGCCGCGCTGATCCGGGCGCTGCGCGAGGCCGTGCGCGGCGGCAGGCTGGCCCCGGGCACTCCGCTGCCGCCGTACCGCTCGCTCGCCGCCGATCTGGGCGTCGCCCGCAACACGGTGGCCGACGCGTACGCGGAACTGGTCGCCGAGGGCTGGCTGACCGCCCGCCAGGGCTCGGGCACCCGCGTCGCCGACCGGGCCGAGCCGCTGCGGCCGGCCGCACGGACGCCGCGGAAGGCACCCGCACGCGCGCGTGGGCCCCGCCACGACCTGCGCCAGGGCACTCCTGACGCGTCCGCGTTCCCCCGGGCCGCCTGGGGCGCGTCCTACCGGCGGGCTCTCCAGGCCGCGCCCAGCGAGGCGTTCGGGCCGGGCGATCCCGCCGGGCGGCTGGAACTGCGGGAGGCGCTCACGGAGTATCTGGCACGCGCGCGTGGCGTGCGCACCGAGCCGGGCCGGATCGTCGTCTGCTCCGGTTTCGCGCACGCCCTGCGGCTGCTCTTCGGACAGGGACAGACCGGCGGCGGTGTGCTGCGCGGTCCGCTGGCGGTGGAGGCGTACGGCCTGGACTTCCACCGGCAGGTGCTCGCGACGGCCGGTGTGCGGACCGTGCCGCTCCCCCTCGACGAACACGGCGCGCGGGTGGACCGGTTGGGGCGCGAACGGGCCGTGCTGCTCACGCCCGCGCACCAGTTCCCCACCGGGGGTCCGCTGCACGCGGAGCGCCGGGCCGCCGTCGTCGACTGGGCACGCGCGCGTGGCGGGGTGGTCGTGGAGGACGACTACGACGGGGAGTTCCGGTACGACCGCAAGCCGGTCGGCGCGCTCCAGGGCCTCGACCCCGAGCGGGTGATCCACATCGGCTCGGTCAGCAAGAGCCTGTCGCCCGCGCTGCGGCTCGGGTGGATGGTCCTGCCGGAGCGGTACGTCGACGCCGTGCTCGCGGCCAAGGGCGAGCGTGAGGCGTGGGCGAGCGTCCCGGACCAGCTGGCGCTGGCCGATTTCGTCGTCTCGGGGTCGTACGACCGTCATGTGCGGCGCATGCGGCAGGGCTACCGGCGGCGCAGGGACCGGCTGGTCGCGGCGCTCGCCGAGCACGCCCCGCACATCGAGGTCACCGGCATCGCGGCCGGGCTGCACGCGGTGCTCCGGCTCCCGCCCGGCAGCGAGCCGTCCGCCGTCAAGGCCGCCGCCTGGCACGGCGTGGCCCTCGAGGGTCTCAAGGAGTTCCGGCACCCGGAGACGGACATGTCCGCCCGGGACGGCCTCGTCGTGGGCTACGCGACGCCGCCGGAACACGCGTACGCGGCGGCAGTGAACGCGTTGTGCGCCGTACTGCCGCCGCCGTGAGGAGGCCGGGAGGGGCCGGGAGCGCGGCCGGGCGGGGCCGGGAGCGCGGCCGGGAGGAACCGGCAGCGGGGCCGGGACGAACCGGCAGCGGGGCCGGGGGTTATGCCTTGCGGCCCACCGCCCCGTACCCCGGAATCACCCCGTCGTCCTGCCCCGGAACCGGATCACCCAGCTCGGGGTGCCACTTGTGGACGATCTCGACGCCGGGGTCGGCCAGTTCGAGTCCGGCGAAGAAGCGGGCGAACTCCTCGCGGGAGCGCAGCGCCAGCGTGACGCCCGCCCCCTTGAGCTTCTCGGTGGCCGCCGCGGACTCCTCGGGGGTGAAGTCGGCGGTGGCGTGGGTCATCACCAGGTAGCTGCCGGAGGGCAGTTCGGACAGCAGCCGGTCGACCAGTTCGTGCGCGCCGTCCTCGTCGGAGACGAAGTGCAGCAGGGCGACGAGCGAGAGCGCGACGGGACGGTCGAGGTCCAGTACCCGCTTCGCGCCCTCGATGATGGCGGCCGGGTCGCGCACGTCGGCCTGTAGGTACTCGGTGGCGCCCTCGGGTGTGCCGCGCAGCAGGGCCGCCGCGTGGGCCAGCACGATCGGGTCGTTGTCGCAGTAGACGATCCGGGAGTCCGGTGCCACCTGCTGGGCTATCTGGTGCAGGTTCGGCTCGGTCGGGATGCCGGTGCCGACGTCCAGGAACTGCCGTACGCCCTGCTGGGCCAGCCACCGCGTGGCGCGGTGCATGAACGCGCGGTTGACCCGGGCCATCACCGGCACCCTGGGTTCGAGGGCCAGCATCTGCCGGCCCATCTCCTCGTCGACGGGGTAGTTGTCCTTGCCGCCGAGATACCAGTCGTACATGCGCGCGGGGTGTGGCCTGCTGGTGTCGATCTGGATGGCGGCCGTGGGGTCCTGCCCGGTCATGAAGCACTCCGTGAGATGTTCAAGTCATTACCCGAAGGGGGAGTTCAGCAAGTAACAAAAACAACAGGCGGTTAGAACAGGCGGCTCAGGACAGCAGGAAGTCGGCCTCCCCCGCTTTGGCGCCCTCGATGAAGGCGGTCATCTCGTCCGTGGTGTAGATCAGCGCCGGACCGTCCGGGTCGGTCGACTGGCGAACGGCGATCCGGCCGTCAGCGAGCTTCATCGCCTCCAGGCAGTTCCCGCCGTTGCCGCCGCTCCAGGGCTTGTGCCACCCTTCGCTGCCCAACTCCCGCGCGGGCATGCCGTTGTAGACGCGACTGCGCGGCTTGATGCGATCCATTCACAGCTCCTTGCGGAGATCCCGGAGGATCTCCTTCGTGCGTTGTGCCGTAGCGGCCTGCGCCGCCATGCGGTCCATGACCTCGAGGTGGGTCGCCACCTCGGTACGCGCGTCCAGGTAGACCGCGCCGGTCAGGTACTCGCTGTAGACCATGTCCGGGAGTTCGGGCATGGCGAATCGGAACAGCACGAAGGGCCCGTACGTGCCGGGGTGCGGCCCGTTGGCGAACGGGGCGACCTGGAGCGTCACGTTGGGCAGCTTCGTGGCCTCGATCAGCCTGTCGAGCTGCGCGCGCATCACCTCCGGGCCGCCGACCGGACGGCGCAGGGCCGTCTCGTCCATGACGGCCCAGAACCGAGGCGCGTCGGAACGGGTGAGCAGTTGCTGGCGTTCCATGCGCAGCGCGACGTGCCGCTCGATGTCCTCGGGGCGGGTCTGTCCGATGGCGCCCGACCTCAGGACCCCGCGCGCGTAGTCCTCGGTCTGGAACAGGCCGGGCACGAAGTGCGGTTCGTACGACCGGATGAGGCTTGCCGCGCCCTCGAGGCTGACGTACATCGAGAACCAGCCCGGCAGGATGTCGTGGAACCGCTGCCACCAGCCGGGCTTGTTGGCGTCCTCGGCCAGTTGGACGAAGGCCTCGGCCTCCTCGTCGCAGACTCCGTAGGCCTTGAGGAGCAGTTGGAGGTACGGGATCTTGAGGCTGACCTCGGCCATCTCCATGCGGCGGACGGTGGCGGGGGCGACGCGGAGGATCCGGGCGGCCTCCTCCCGCTTGAGCCCGGCGCGTTCCCGCAGGTCCAGCAGGCGCCGGCCGAGGACCACCTGGCCCACCGTCGGCGCGGACCGTGGCTCGCTCACGCTCCCACCTCCACGGACGAATACGGCTCAACCACGGCTCAACGCGCCTGAACGCGAAGGAACGCGACGGAACGTCGAGAATCACTGACAGACCTACGGCGCCATTCGAAATCACGTTCGAAGATCGGGTGGATCCTCGACGATCCCAACTGGCGCCGCTCAGCGTGCTGTTGCGAGCAGTGTGCCACGGCGTTTGACCGAGTCACACAGCACTCTGCAATTTTCAGAGTGACACTTGCCAAGTGTTCACGACGGGGCGATAGTGGCAAGCGTGATTCCGTCCGCGCCCTTAGGAACAGACGCCGCCGCAGGCCGTTTCGGTCTCGGTGCCGCCACGGGAGTCGCCCCAGGTGGGGGCGCTGCCGGGCGCCGGTTCCGCTTCGAGCTGGCCGCACATCCGGGTTCGCCCGCACAGGCGAGACGTCTGGCGCGTGCCCGGTTGACGGGCTGGCAGGTCTGCGCGGACACCTGTGACACCGCGGCTCTGGTGATATCCGAGCTGGTCACCAATGCGATCGTGCACACCGCGAGCAGTCGCGTCGTGTGCGAGCTGCACGATCACGACGACACCGTGCGCATAGCCGTGCAGGACGAAGGCTGTGCCCCCGGTGAGCCCCACCCCTCGCCGCAGCGGCCCGATGAGGAGCACGGGAGGGGGTTGCTTCTCGTCGACGCCATGTGCCGGGCCTGGGGTGCGCAGGAGCTCGGGTCGGGTCTGCTGGTCTGGGCCGAGCTGCCGCGCAAGGGTGACACACCGCACGACGACGCCGACGAACCGCGCAACGACCTCGGCTGGGGCGCCCGTTCCAAGCCGGCCGCACCGCACGGCACGGGCCACGGCACGGGCCACGGCTCGGGGCGAGGCCCGGGCGAGGACGAGCAGGCGAAGGCGCGGCACGACTTGGACGCCCCGGGAAGGATCCCGCGTGGGCGGGACCGGACGTGGGGAAGGCCGTGACCGGCACCCCTCGCCCCGGCCAGGTGATGGGCCTGGACACTCTGGTGCGCATCCGGCGTGAGCAGGGCCCGTCGGGGCGCGCCGGGGGCGCCGGCAACGCCCCGCTGCCGGCCGTCCCCGATGGCATGACGGCCCCGCTGGGCTGCGACGCCGTGGCCGTTCCCGCCCGCTTCGGACCGGTGATCGTGCCCCGGCTGCCACGCGTGGGGTGCGTGTACACCGACGGCGTGCACTGGTGGTGGATCGTCCCGTCCGACTCCGACTACGCCCTGTCGTGGCCCGCCCCCGCCCACTACGCCACCGGCGCCCCGGTCCCCCGGACCGCTCGCCTCATCCACCGGCCGGAGGGCACGGTTCCGTACACCCCGCCGATCCCGCTGTACCTCGCACTGTGCCGGGTCACCGGGACCACACCGGACTGGTCACGCCCCATCAGCGCGTAGCGCTCCGTGCCTTTGCGGGAGTTGGGGGTGGGGCGGTGCCAGGGCGGGTCCGGGAGGCGATTCGCCCCCGCCGTCCCTGCCCTTCCCGTCCTCCAGGGGCTGGGCCCCTGCGCCCCCGCCCGGGGCTCCGCCCCGGACCCCGCTCCTCGAACGCCGGAGGGGCTGTCACTCAGCGTGCTACTCAGCGTGTTATTCAGCGAGCCGGGTGGTGTACGCCCGCGCGCCCCCGGCGATTTGGCTCGCGCCCTGCCCCGTGAAGGTGCGCGCCCGCGATAGTGGCCGTTCGGTCATGACCGGGGGGAGGCTGACGGTGGGTGAGAGGCACGACTCGGCGGGGCCCGAGGTGTCGGAGTCGGAGCGGCTGCTGTTCGGCGGGCCGCTGCGCTACGACATGGGGTGGAACCAGCACCGGGACGCCTTCCTGGAGCTTGACTTCCGGGCCATGGTGACCCGGCTGCCCGGCATGCTCGCGTGCAGCTTGCGGCTGGCCCGGGAGGCCGACCGGAGGGCCGCCCGTACGGTGCTGGCCGCCGAGGCGGGCCGGGGCGTGGCCCAGGCGGCGAGCCTGCTGGCGGTGAACAGCGTGCTGGGCCGGCTGATCGGCGGCGGCGCCCTGGAGGAGCGGCTGCGCGGCGCCGCCCCCGCCCTGATCGTCATGGCCGCGGTGGCGCTGGTCACCACGCTGCTGGGCGCCGCGTCGACGTACGCGACCGGCCGGCTGGAGCCCAAGGTGGAGCGGGTGGCCACCGAGCTGTACCTGGAGCGGGCCGCGGCCGTGGAGCTGTCCGCGATCGAGGACCACGCCTTCCACAAGCTGCTGGACACCGCGCAGTACGGGGCGTCGTCGGCGCGCCGCATGATCATGTACGGCACACGTGTGATCAACGCGCTGATCTCGCTGATCGCGGCGGCCGGCGTGCTGACCGTACTGCACCCGGCCCTGCTCCCCCTGCTGATCACGATGACCCTGCCGAGCGCCTGGGGCGCGCTGACCAACGCCCGGCGCCGCTACGAGTCCTTCCACACCTGGGTGCAGCACGCCCGCGCCGGGCACCTGATCAGCAGCCTGCTGACCGAACCGGAGGCCGCCCCGGAGATCCGCGTGCACGGCGTCGGCCCTTTCCTGCTGCGGCACTTCCGGGCGATGTCGGAGAGCGCGGAGGCGGAGCAGGAGCGGCTGGCCCGGCTGGCGGCCCGTACGGGTCTGATCGCGGCGGCCTGGACGAGCCTGGCGACGGTGGCGACGTACGCGACGCTCGGCGCGCTGCTGCTGTCCGGCGCGATGGCGCTGTCCGTGGCGGGCACGGCGGTGATCGCGATCCGCACCGGCTCGGCGAGCCTCGACACGCTGGTGCTGGAGATCAACACGCTGCACGAGGAGGCTCTGTTCGTGGGCGACTTGCAGCGGCTCTACACCGAGGCGGCCGAACGCGCCATCCCGGTCGGCGGCGAGGCCCTGCCCGAGGATCCGCACGAGATCCGCTTCGAGAACGTCACCTTCCGCTACCCGGGCGACTCCACCCGCCCCGCCCTGGACGACGTCACGCTCAACCTGCCGCTGGGCCGGATCGTGGCGCTGGTGGGCGAGAACGGCTCGGGCAAGACGACCCTGGTCAAGCTGCTCGCGGGCCTGTACAAGCCGGACCGGGGCCGGATCCTGTGGGACGGCGTCGACGCGGCGCGCGCCGACCGGCACCAACTGGCCGAGCGCATCGCGATGGTCGCGCAGGACTTCAAGCGCTGGCCGTTCACGGCCCGGGTCAACGTCGCCGTCGGCCGTTCCTCCGCGCCCCTCACCGAGGAACGCCTGGCCGACGCCGTCGAGGACGCCGGGGCGCAGGAGGTGGTCGCGGACCTGCCGCGCGGCCTGGACACCCTGCTGGCCCGCAACTTCAGCGGCGGGCACGAGCTGTCCGGCGGCCAGTGGCAGCGCCTGGGCATCGCCAGGGCCGCGTACCGGCGCGGCCGCATCCTGATCGTGGACGAGCCGACCGCGGCCCTGGACGCCCGGGCCGAGCTGGAGGTCTTCGATCGGATCCGCGCGCTGGCGGGCAGCGGCCAGACCGTCGTACTGATCACCCACCGGCTGGCGTCGGTGCGCCACGCCGACGTCGTGCACGTCCTCGACCAGGGCCGGCTCGTGGAGTCCGGCACCCCGGACGAGTTGCTGGCCACCGGCGGCCTCTACGCGGAGCTGTACGCGCTCCAGGCGGAACAGTTCACGGCGAAGCTACCCGCCCCGAAGGCGGGTTGAGCCCGCTCATTCGGCGCCGTCGGCACCCCGGACGATCACCAGGAACGTGTCGGTCGCGAGGTCCATGACGACCTCGGCGGGCAGCCCTTCGAGGCGCCGCGCGTGCGCGAACTCCTCGGCCGGCCAGGATCCCCGCGGTCCACCGGCGGGAAAGCGTTCGAGCACCGTTCGCCCGTTCACCATCCTGCACCTCCAGAAATGCGTCGTACTCGTAAAGGAGTTAACGCTCTGGAAAGGGAAAAGGGCTCGCTGGGTGACGGGACTGAGACATTGTTGACACCTGTTCACTGCGGTAGGTGAGAGTCCGTGCACTTTGGGGCATCAAAAACACCGAACGTGTCAGATCAAGCACTCGTCGCAAACGTCACCGGAAGTGTGACGAGCCCCCGGGCGCGCAGGGAGGGCCGCCACCGCAACAGGTCATCGGCGAGCGCGAGGTGCGGAAACCGCTCCAGCAGCGCCGCCAGCGCGATCTCGGTCTCGGCGCGGGCCAGCGGCGCGCCCAGGCAGTAGTGGATGCCGTGGCCGAGGGCGAGGTGGCCGCCGGTGTCACGGGTGAGGTCGAGGCGGTCGGGGTCGGGGAAGCGGGCGGGGTCGCGGTTGGCGGCGGACAGCGACACCCAGACCGTCTCGCCGGCGGGCACGGTGATCCCGCCGATGGTGACGTCCTCGACCGGGAAGCGCCGGATGCCGAGCAGGGCGGGTCCCTCGTAGCGCGCGATCTCCTCCACGGCGGCGGGGAGCAGCGCGGGGTCCTCGCGCAGGGCGGCCAGTTGGGCGGGGTGGCTCAGCAGGGCGAGCACGGCGTTGCCGATGAGCTGCACCGTGTTCTCGTATCCGGCGAACAGGATGAGGAAGGCGAGGGACATCAGCTCGTCCTCGCTCAGCCGGTCGCCCTCGTCGCGCACGGCGATCAGGTCGGAGAGCAGGTCGTCGGCGGGCTCCCCGCGCTTGTCGGCCAGGAGGCGGGTGAAGAAGCCGAGCATGGCGGCCACCGCCTCCCGTCCCGCGTCCGGGCGTGCCGGGTCGGGCGTGATGAGGGTGTCGGTCCACACCCGGAAGTCGAAACGCCGGCTCTCGGGGATGCCCAGCAGGTCGCAGATGACGGTGATGGGAAGCGGCGCGGCATAGGAGGCGACCAGGTCGGTGGTGCCGTGCGGGCCGAGCGCGTCGAGGAGTTCGTCGGCGGTGCGCCGGATGGGCTCGCGGAGTTGCTGGACGCGGCGCGGTGTGAAGGCCCGGCCGACCAGGCGCCGGATGCGGGTGTGGTCGGGCGGGTCCATGTTGAGGAGGTTGGCGTCCAGGGCGGGCGGCAGGGCGAAACCCTTGTACGTGCCCGCCGTGGCGTGCTTCTTGTCGAGCGACAGCCGGGGATCGGCGAGGGCCTCGCGCGCATCCTCGTACCGCGTCACCAGCCAGGCCGGCGTCCCGTCGGGGCCGGAAACGCGATGTACGGGCGCCTCCTCGCGCAGGCGCCGGTAGACGTCGTAGGGCTGGTCGATGAGGCCGTCGGCGAGATCCATGGGATCCACCCTATGAAGAACGGGACTCCCCTCATGGAGAAATGGAACCCGCCTTCAGCGGAACGGGTCTACCGCGCCCCTGCTCCAGCTCGCCGACGAGTTCGGTGAGGAGCCGGGTCTGCTCCGGGGTCAGGTGACCGGTGTCGTCGAGGTGCACGGCGCTCGCCGTGGTCGTGTCGACGAGCCGTTCGAGGACGGCGGCGACGCTGTCCGTGCCCTCCGTGTGGCGGGCGAGGGCGGGCAGTTCGGCGGCGGACAGGGCTATGGCGGTACGGGCCTCGGCGAGGGCACGGTAGGCCTCGCGGCGCAGCGTCCACCGTTCGGCGTGGTCGTCGGACTCGCTCAGCACGTGGGCGAGGTAGGCGTGCGCGGCGTGTTCGGCCGCCGCGAGCCGCTGCCGTACGCCCGCGCCGCGCGCCCCCGGCATCGGCAGGTGCCCGACGATCAGTACGAGGGCGCAGGCCAGCAGCGTCTCGCCGATCCGGCCGGCGGAGGCCTGGGGTTCCCCGCCGACCATGACGAGGGCGAGGACGAGCAGGGTGATGACGGCGGTCTGGGCGGCGAAGTGCCGGACGGCGACCGGGATGAGCGCCCCGCAGACGGTCACGAGCGCGACGAGCCCCTCGGGCCGGGGCAGTACGGCGGCGAACCCGGCGAAGACGAGAGCGCCCAGCACGGTTCCCGCGGCCCGGGACATGACCCTGGACGCGAGCGGCCCGAGGTCGGGCTTGACGAGCCAGACCGCTGTGACGGGCAGCCAGTACCAGTGCTGGTGCCCGTACCAGCGGGCGTGGTGCAGCGCCTGGGCGATGGCCACGCTGGCTCCGAAGCAGAGGGCGACCCTGAGGCCGTACTCCCGTCCACCGCTCCCGAGGGCGGCACGGAGGAGGTCCCGCGCGGTGCGGCGGCGGGTGTGCAGCCGCCGCTGTGCGTTCTCGGCCCGGTCGAAGGTCTCGGCGGCGCGCAGCAGGGCGTCGTCGAGGGCGCGCAGCGCGGGAGCGGACCGGTGGGGTGCGGGCAGCGGGCCGGCGCCACTGTTGTCGCGTACGGCGCCGGCGAGCCGCCGGGGCCCCTCCGAGGCACGCTCGCCGACGGCCTCCCCGGCCCAGGCGAGGGCGGTCGCGGCCTCGGCGAGGGGCAGCGCGGCGGCGTACTGGGCGTGCAGCCGGCGCTCGGCCGCGGAGCTGGCATGACGCCGCAGCCGGGGCCCGGCGAGGGCGTCCTGCGCGTGGTCGAGGGCGGCGGTCAGCGCGGCCCGGCGGGCCAGGGCGGCTTCGGTCCCCACCGCGTCGAGCAGCTCGGCGATCGCGTCGTACACCCCGGCGACGGCGTCCCGCTCCCCGTCGAAGCGGAAGTCACCGGCGAGGGAGCCGGGTGTGGGCAGCACCAGCCGCAGCGCGAGCAGCCAGCCCGCCCCGGCGAGGAAGGCGAGAGCCCGCAGCCACCCCGGTTCGGGCAGCGGCATCCCGGCGCCGACGGCGGCGCCGACCAGCAGCTGCGAACCGGCGGCGCTGGCCGCGGGCCCGACGGCGACCGCGCCACCCGCGACCAGGCCGAGCCCGGTGAGCAGCAGCGTCAGCGGCACGGCTCCCAGGTGCTGTCCGCCGTACGTCCCCACCAGCAGCCCCGCCGCCCCGGCCAGCGCGGGCACCCCGAGCCGCTTGACCGAGGCCCGCCGGCTGCCCGGCCGGTCGTTGGTCCCGGCCAGCATGGCGGCGATGGCTGCGACGATGCCGAGGGAGACGCGGTCGGTGAGCACGGCGACGAGGAGCAGCGGACCGGCGGCCAGCGCACCCCGCGTGACCGCGCTCCAGGGGACGGGTCCCCGCTGGGCGCGGAAGGCGTGGGCGAGCCACGGGGGCAGGACGGGGGAGACGCGGGTCACTGGGCTCCTGTGCGGACGAGGGCGGGGGTGCGCCTTCGGGCGACGGTGGCCGGGCTGCTCGGTGCTTCAACCCTAAATCGTGTTCCCGAACGGGACGGGGCGTATGTGTTTCGGCGGTGTGACAGATGGCCGGGGAGCCGTGTTCTTTATGAACGCAATTCCGCGGGCCACGTAAGCGGACCCGAGGGCGTAGCCTGCCCCCGGGTCCTGAAATGCCGCCCATGTCGGCACGCCGGCACGCTTGAGAGCCCAGGTCAGTCGTTATGTCGCCGCGTCCTGCCTTTGGACCACCGCGCATCGAGCTGCGCGGGCTGGACTTGAACCAGCATTTCGACGTGCTGGGGCCTGGGCCCGGTCGATCCGGCGATCGGCGGCGAATGCTGAGTCTGGAGCGAGAGTCTGAGATTGAACGCGGTCCGTCCCTGAATTCTTTGGCGGGTACGGCCGCTCATCACGACAAGCCTCAGCTTCAGCTTGCGCTCCTCGCGCACCCCGGCCGCGATGGGCCGGGGAGTCTTCGAGATTACTCGAACAGGTAACCGAACACGGCGTCTCCGGTCCGCTGGTCGACGACCTCCACGCCGTTCGCCTCCTCCCGGGCGAACTTCACGGCCTGCTGGAGCTTCTCGACGCGGTCGAGTATCTCGTTCACGCGCCGGGCCGGGAGGGCGCCGGAGAACTTCACGGTCGTCCAGTACCCGACCGGCACGTCCTCGTAGTAGACCTCGACCTGCGCCGGGTGCTTGTCCGTCGCCTCCGCCTTCACGTGGTTGCGCGGCACCTTCTTGGTGCGCAGCGTCCGCACGGGCTCGGTCTTCCACGCGTCCGTGGACGGGTCCTGCACCCAGGACTCGGAGGCGTCGAGGACGGGCAGCTTCCGCACGAAGGTGTTGAGGTCGACGAGCTGCTTCTCGAGGAACAGCAGATAGGCCACCGGCACATCGGCGAGCAGCACCCGCCCGTCCACCTTCACATCGGCGCGGGCGGCGCAGTTGGCCCGGTCCTTGGTGGCGGTCACATCGAACAGCCGCGTGAGCGTCGCCGCCGTCTGCCGCAGCACGTCCTCGGCCTGCACCTGCACCCGCGTCGACTCGGGCGGCAACTGCTCACCCTCCTCGTCCTTCGGCTGGTACGTCCGCGAGATACCGGCCAGCAGGGCAGGCTTCTGAAGGCCGTGGTGGGCGGCCGTCAGGTCCTGGTGGGCCTTGGACTTGACGCCCTTCTCGACTGCGATGATCTGGTTGAGTTTCGCCACGGAAGGGACGTTAACAGGATCAACTGATCAGATCCCAAGCATTATTGAGTGGCGAGAATCGTCTCCGCCGCGCGGATCGCGTCCCGGAGGGCCTCGGGTTCGGGGCGCAGTCCCCCGATCACCTCGTCGATCCCGCGCAGCCCGGCCCGCTCCAGCAGCCGCTTCTCGTTCGTCACCCACTCCCCCCGCCCCGCGAGCACCGCATGCCCGGTCTGTACGGCGGCCAGGGCCAGGGCTCCGGCGACCTCGGTGAGGCGGCCCGCCAGGGCGTGGTTGGCCTGCGCGTAGGAAAGGGTGGCTCGGGCGGTGCCGTACCAGCGCTCGGAGGCCGTGCGCCGGAGCTTGTCCGGATAGCCGACGGGCCTCGGCAGCTCGCCACGCAGCACCTGGTTGACGGCGAGCTCGGCGACCACGAGGTACGTGGGAATGCCCGCGAGATGGAACAGCAGCGGCTCCACCCTGAACCGCCCCTCCTCCGCCTCCGCCAGTTCGTGCTCGACGACGTCGAGGTCCCGGTAGTGCACGTCGACCCGCCGCCCGTCGATCGTCAGCCACGCACCCCCGTTGAACAGGCCACCGCCCCACTCGCCGACCTCGGAGACCTCGCCCTCCCAGCCGACGGCACGCAGGTCGGCGGGATCGAAGGCACCCCGGTAGTAGACGGCCAGGTCCCAGTCGCTGTCGGGGCGGTGGGTACCCTCGGCCCGGGAGCCGCCGAGGGCGACGGCCCGGACGGTGGGGAGGGCGGCGAGGCGCTCGGCGGTGGAGTCGAGGAACGTCGTTGTCACAACACCGCGTACTCGACGAACGCCGTCCAGGAGGCGGGCTCCACGGTCAGCGCGGGCCGGTTCGTATCCTTGGAGTCACGGACGTGCACCGCACCCGCGGTGGCGGCGACCTCGACGCACTGGCCGCCCTCAGCGCCGCTGTAGCTGCTCTTGGTCCAGGTCAGCGCTTCGACGTTCATACCTCTCCCAGCAACTTCTCGATGAAGGCCAGTGACTCACTCGGAGTGAGGGCCTGGGCTCGGATAATCCCATAGCGGGCCGACAGCGCATGGACCTCTTTGCGATCGGTCACCAGTGTGCTCCGGCCCTGCGCCTCCAAGTATCCGACCGGGTTCCCGCTCCCCGGAGTCAGCAGGGTGAAGGCGCCGTCCACACCGGCGTTGTCCTCACGGTCGAGTGGCATCACTTGGATCTCGACGTTCCGCTTCTGACCGATGAGGAGGAGCTGTTCCAGCTGGCCCCGCCAGACCTGTCGCCCACCGAGGGGCCGCCGCACCACCGGCTCCTCCATGACGAAGCTCAGCAGCGGAGCGGGCCACTTGCTGAAGATGTCCTGCCGAGCCAGCCGTGCCGTCACCCGCTGCTCGATGGTCTCCGCGTCCAGGAGCGGGCGGCGCATGGCCAGCAGGGCCCGCGTGTACCCCTCGGTCTGCAACAAGCCGTTCACCACGTGGGTGTCGTACAGCTGTAGCTCAACCGCCTCGGCCTCCAACTTCGCCGCATCCCGGAAGAACGCCGGATACTGCGCCCGAGCCACCTCGTCCTTCCCCGCGCTCAACACGCCACCGGCGCCCAGCACTTCATCCGCCCGGTCGATAAAACGCGGCGGCGGAATCCGTCTCCCCTGCTCGTACGAGGCGATCGTCGAGGCCGAGTACCCCGCCCGCCCGGTCCAGCCCCGCCCGCTCCCGAAACAGCTTCAGTTGCCGCCCGAAGACGTGCAGCATGCCCGTACCAGGCTCGTACTCGTACTCCGGCCCCTGAACCTCGTCGTTCACGCCGCCGCTCCTCCCGCACCACAGGTCTCGCCCCGCATCACGTACAAGCGCGCACCAGCCACGTACAGCCCACCCGCGTCAGCGCGCCACCCCTGGTCAAGACTACGCACAGTGCAAGACCGTTGACGCCATGAAGTCAGTGATCCCCCCACACGAGACCGGCCGGCAAGATCTGAAGCCACCGCACCCGGTCCCGGCCCACGAGTTCGCGATGCGGTTCACCTCGACCCCGCGCGGCGCACGCCTGGCCCGCCGTCTGGTCTCGCACCGCCTGAACGACTGGGGACACCCCTACGACAGCCCGGTCAACGAGACGCTGACCCTCATCGCAGCGGAACTCACGGCGAACGCCGTACGCCACGGCCACGTCCCCGGCCGGGACTTCGACCTCCGCCTGCTCCTGACCGGCGGCGCCACCTTCCGCATCGAGGTGACCGACACCCGCACCGAGAAGCGGCCCTCGTCCACTCCCCCGTCCCCCGACTCGGAATCGGAATCCGGCCGCGGTCTCCTCCTCGTGGCCGCCCTCGCGGACGACTGGGGAGTCACGCCCCGCGCCTCCGCGCCGGGCAAGACGGTGTGGGCGGAGCTCCTCCAGCCGCACCGCCGCTGAAATCCGGGCAACCTTTCCGGCTCCTGCGACCGAAAGCGTGCGTTTTCGTCAATGACCCGTCACTGAAGCGAGAGCGCGGCCCCAGTGGCCGATCGCGTTAGCGGAGAGCGGCGTTGTCCGGATGCAGGCGCCGAGTGCGGTGCCCGGCGACATCTGAGCGGCCGCATGGTGCAGGCCATGGTTGCGCGCGCGGGAGAACCGTAGGGTCGCGGGTATGACCGACGAGCGACAGCAGGAAGAGGCCGTAGCGGGCGCCTGGGCGAGGATCGAAGCGTGGTTGAGGCAGAACGCTCCCCGCTCCTACCGGATGCTTCCGCCACCCGCCCCGGAAGCCGACGTCATTGCGGTCGAGCAGGAACTCGACCTCACCGTCCCACCGGGCCTCAAAGCCTTCTACCGCCTCCGCAACGGCACTGGCCACCCCGCCGACTTCGGCTGGACACCCGAGCCCGAAACCGGGCTCCCTCCCCAAGGTCAGAGAACGGCCTGGCTGCTGCCGATGCAGTATGCGATCCCCCCGGTCCAGCAGCTGCCGTACTGGGACGAAGGCCCCCACACCATCGGTATGCCGGCCGACCCCGAGATGCGGTACCTCGCCTTCGCCGCGACCGACCGCAGCGGCCTGTACGGGCTCTTTACGGACTGCACACCGGGACCCGGCTACGGACGGATCGGAACCTTCGAGGAGGCCGGCATCCCCAAGCTGGGCGTGTGGCCGTCGTTCGCCGACTACCTCATCGAAGTCACCGATGCCCTTTACGAGAACCGTGGCGTGGAGTACGCGAACGGACACCAGGACAAGACGGTGCCCGGTCTCGTCGATCAGGCCCTGGCGTGGGACGGCCCCTCGTATCCACTGGACCCGGACTGGACACGCTTCGCATAGCACTGTGGCCGGAACACCACAGGGTGCTCCGGCCACCGGACCGGTCAGTCAATCGGTCAGGTCAGCCGACCTTCTTCCACGCGCAGACCGTATCGGCGTCCTTGCAGTGCTCGAAGCCGGGATCGCTGATGAAGAACCCGTCCTCGTCGAGCAGCCGCATCTGGGGAACGAACTTGATGCCGAGGTCGCGGAAAGCGGCTTCGTTCTGCTCCTCCGGCACGGAGGCACGACCGCACTTCTCGTCCCACTTCGGGCCGGTGTAACCGTTGCGGTTCTCGGCGAACAGGCCCCACGTTCCGCCGGTCATCGGCCTGGTGTAGAGCTGCGCGCACTTGTCCCCGTTGTCGACCTGGTTGGGGCCCTTTGGCATGCCGCCGCTCTGGTAGGTACTCGCGGGTGCGTATTCGTCGCACGATCCGCTCGGCGTGGCACTGTTCGGCGTCCAGCTGGTGGGGCACACCTTCGTGCGACTCTTCTTGGCGGTCCAGTCGCCTCCGTTCGGGTCCCGGTTGTTGCCGGGGCCGAGGTAGGTGACGAGGGAGTCCAACTGCGGGCTGCCGGGGTGGGACGGGAGCTTCTGCTGCATCAGCCAGTAGTAGCCGCCGGCCGCCGGGTACAGGTTGGTGTCGACCGTCCAGGTGGGCTTGAAGTACGGGAAGACACAGCCGGTCTTGATGTTGCCTCCCGCGATGTCGTCGCAGCGCGGCGCAAGCTCCCGGACGTGGACATCGCCGCTGGAGCCGAGGCTGGTCTGGGCGTGCGCGTCTCCGGCGTCGACGGAACCGAGGAGGCTCCATCCGAGGTCGAACTGCTCCTTGCCGGTGCCGTTCCAGATCGTCTGTTTCTTCGCCGTCATGGCGTACTGGGAGCCGACCTGGCCGACCGCCCAGTGCGGTGTCTGGTTGAGGCCGTCGTCGCTCGACCACTGAACCTGCGAACTGGTGCAGTCCTCGCAGTTGTCGGACGCCCCCCAGGTGAGGTGAACGCCCTCCGTGGCCTCATCGATGTGCGTCGGAATCACGGTGAGCTGCTGATCGAACTCCGCCCGGTCGGTGCCTGTGTCCGACTTCTTGTTGTACAGCTTGATCTGCTGGGACAGCGCGAACGAGGCGGTGCCGAACTTCGGCAGTTCGTCCGCGTCGACGAAGATCAGGGTCGCGTAGCCATCGTTCTTCAGGCACGCCTCGGTCCGGTTCATGTAGTCCTTGCCGCCCGGCGTCGAGGCACACCACGGGACGAGATCGGCGCCCCGGAGTGCGTGGCTCGTCGCCCTCTCGGCAACCGCCGCGTCCTCGGGAGTCGGCGCCTGGCGGCTGATCTCGATGCACACCCTCCGGCCCTTGGAGTCCGGGGCCGAGCACTTCCGGCCGGAATCCTTGCCTCGGATTCCCTGGATCGGGCCAGGATCGGTGCGCCCGAACTCTCTCGGAGTCTGCGCAACCGAGTCGATGGTGGACGTGGCCTGCGGCGCCGGGAAGGTGACGTACGGTTTCTCGGCCGGAGGCACGCTGATCTTGAAGGTGGAGTACGGGGACCAGTCATTCTCGTAGACCTTGCTGGTGGCGTCGTACCCGGAGGAGCGGACCGCGTAGGTGACGCCGTTCTTGAGCTTGCCCGAGGGGACCGTGACGGAGGCCGGTTTGCCCGCGTCGACCTCGCCTGAGACGAGGACGCCCCACTGGTTTTCGTCGGTCAGCTTCACGACCGCGTCGGTCGGCTTGCCGCTGGAATCGGTGGTGTGGACCTCGAAGGTCGCGGTGGTCTTGTGGCCGCTGGTGGTGTTGACCGTGTTGCGTAACGTCGGTGTTGTGGTGTTGACCTGCCAGACGCCGTTCGACGTCGTGAACGGCGGCCCCGCATCCGGTGCGTTGGGGGTGTTCGGCGCGGCGGCTGCGACTGCCCGTGCGCCGGGGCCGTGGACCGGCGGTGGGGTGTCAGAGCCGGCTGCGTGGCTGGTGGTGGCTCCTGATCCGAGGACGATGGCGAGGATTGCGCCGAGGGCTAATCGTCGTCTGCTTGCGGTGGGGGGTATCAACCTGTGACCTCTCTGTGAGAACAACTGTGCGACCCCACCAGGTCCACACCCGCGAGAACCATGGCCAGAATCACGGTTTGAGCGGTCAGAGAAAGAGATGAGCCACCAGGCCGTTCCGGCCGGGTGAGCGGGGGAAGTCGCGCCTGGGCCGGGCACGAGACAAAACCGAAACCCCGGCAACCTTTCCGGCCTCCGCGACCACTGGTGAGTCGGAAGCGCATGTCCTCACGTACCACGTGAGGACTCGAAGGACTCAAAGGGAGTCACCCGTGGCATCCTCACCCCACCGCCGGCCCGCCCCCAGGCGACGACGCAAGGCCCTCGTCTCCACCGTCGCCGTGGCAGCCGCGGGACTCCTCGTATTCCTGGTAATGGCACTCCGCCCCGACGGCGGGCCCCAGACCGTACAGGCCGCGGCCACACCCGCCGCGAGCACCCGGCCGACGAGCGCCCCGCCCACGACGCCGACACCGAAGCCGTCCACGGCGTCCCCGACCCCGAAGCCCACCAAGACGACCCCGAAGCCCAGCAGGAAACCCACCGCATCGGCGCGGCCCTCGCCCAGCCACACCCCCGTGGCCAACGCGCGGCCGGCCTCCGGCGCGGCCCCGCTGGCGGGACGGATCAAGCCCGGGGTCACCTACACGGGAGTCGCCACCCACTACGACGCGGCAGACGGCAACGGCGCCTGCACGTACGGCCCGACCTCCGACCTGATGATCGCGGCGATGAACCACTCCGACTACGAGACGGCCAAGGCGTGCGGGGCGTACGTCAGCGTGCGCGCGGCGGGCGGTGCGTCCGTCACAGTGCGGGTCACCAACGAATGCCCCGAGTGCGCACCCGGGCAACTGGACCTCAGCGAGCAGGCCTTCGCCAGAGTCGCGGCCCTCTCCGCCGGCCGGATCTCGATCACCTGGAGCCTGCTGAGCCCCAGCACCTCCGACACGGTCTCCATCCGCTACAAGACCGGCTCCAGCGCCAACTGGTGCGGCATCCAGGCGATCGGTCACCGCAACCCGCTGGCCCGCCTGGAGGTCAGCACCGGCGGCGGCTGGCGGCAGCTGACCCGCGAGACCTACAACTACTTCCTCTCCGAGGACGGCACCGGCTGCGGCGGCTCGCTCCGGCTCACCGACATCTATGGCGAGCCACTGACCGTCAGCGGCCTCGCCGTACGCCCGGACGCCGTCCAGACGACCCGCGTCCAGTTCGCCCAGCACTGACTCAGGCGTAGCTCCAACGCCACGCGCCCGAGCTGTAGCTGCACCTGATGCTCGTACCGCCGGCGGTGGTCGTGACAGCGCCGTGGTCGCTGTTCCGGCAGTACTGACCCGCCTGGTAGCAGTTGCCCGCGTTGGAGGTGATCGAGCAGGTGCCGGTGCCGGTGTCACTGCCGCTGCTCCCGCTGCTGCTGCTGTGACTGGTTCCGGAGACACTCTGCGCGGCCTTCGTGACCGTGACGGTCGGGCCGGGCTTCTTCACGGTTTTCGTCTTGGTGACCGTGGGCGCGGGCGCGACCTTCGGTATGTCGGTCACGGTCGCCGTGGCCGTCACCGTGACCGTCGGCCGGGGCCTGGCGGCGGCGGCCTTGGCCGCGTTCACCTCGTCCTGCGCGCTCTGGGTACCACCCATGGCTCCCAGGCCGAACACGACCACGCTGGCCGCCCACACGCGCTTGCGCTTGTACCACCGCCGGGTGTCCGCGGGGCGCGGAGCCGGCGGCGTCGAGTACGGGTTGTTCATGTCGTCCCCCCTGAGGTTCTTTCAGCGGGACGACGTTAAATGTATGTACGCACCACGCAAAAGGGGTGTGAAGATTCAGCAACCATTCCGTGATCATCCATGGCGCGTGCCGACCCGAGGGCCACATCGCCCGGGTGCCGTCCCAGGACGCCCATTTGGCTCGAACCGCTGCTCAGCGCCGGGAAATTGGGATGCGGCGAAGGGCGCTGGTTCGGATGATCGGATGGTTGTCCGCCATCCGACCACAGGAGCCCCGCCCATGATCCGGCGCGTCACCGCCCCCGGTCTCTTCCCGCCCCCCACCTACTCGCACGCCACCGTCGTCGAGGCCCGTACGAAGCTTGCGTTTCTGGCCGGGTCGGTGCCTCTGGACGAGGAGGGGGAGGTCGTCGGGCCGGGAGATCCCGTGCGGCAGGCGGAGCAGGTGATCCGCAATCTGCGTGAGCAACTGGCCGCGGTGGGAAGCGACCTGGCTCACGTCGTGTCGACGGACGTCTACGTGGTGAGCGGTGAACCGTCGGTGCTGTCCGCCGTGTGGGAGGTGGTGGAGGGCTCCGGGCTCAGTGCGGGACCGCACTCGTCCACGCTGATCGGGGTGGCATGCCTCGGGTACACCGGGCAGCTCGTGGAGATCACGGCCACGGCCGTGGTGCCCGAGTGAAACGCCGGGGATGAGGGCGTCCTGCGTAGGGCGGTCGATGCCGACGCCGCCGCCGCGGCCGATGTCTGGCTGCGGTCCTTCGCCGCCGCGCTGCCCACGGTCGTCCGGCCGCGTTCCGATGACGAGGTGCGCCAGTACTTCCGGGACGTCCTGGTGCCGCTGCGGGAGACCTGGGTGGCCGAGGCGGCGGGCGCGGTCGTCGGTGTGATGGTGCTCCAGGGCGAGTCGCTGTCCCAGCTCTGCCTCGCCCCGGAGTGGCGCGGGCGGGGTATCGGGGACCGGTTCGTCGCGCTGGCCAAGGAGCGCGGCCCGCAGGGGCTCACCCTGTGGACCTTCCAGGTCAACACGCCTGCCCATCGCTTCTACGAGCGCCACGGGTTCGTCGCCGTGGAGTTCACGGACGGCAGCGGGAACGAGGAGCAGGAGCCGGACGTTCGTTATGAGTGGCGGCCGTGATCAGCCGGACGGGCGGCCCCACAGTCTCCGCTTGGGGAGCGGCTTTTCGTAAGTCCCCGTCCGGCTCGTCGTGAGCCCCAGCGACACCAGCGACTCGGCCAGCTTCACCGCCGCCCCGACTCCGTCGACGACCGGTAGCCCGAGCTTCTCCCCCACCGCCCGCTGTAACCCCGTCATCCCGGCACAGCCGAGCACCAGTACCTCCGCCCCGGCCTCGCGTGCCCGCTCGGCCGCCGCCAGGAAGGCGGTCTCCGTGCGTTCGTCGTCGTCGCCGAGGTGGAGGACACCCAGTCCCGTGCCGACGACCGCGGCGCAGTTGCGCGCCACCCCGGCGGTCTCCAGGCTGTCCTGGATCTGCCCGCACGAGCGTTCGAGGGTGGTGACGACGCCGTACCGCCGCCCCAGGAGACACGCCAGGTGGGCCGCGGCCTCCGTGATGTCGACGACCGGTACGTCCACCAGCTCCCGTACGCCTTCCCGGCCGTGTTCACCGAAGCCGGCCAGGACCACGGCGTCGTAGGGAGCGCCCTCGTACGTCCGCAGCGCGTCGAGGACGGCCGCGGCGGACAGGTAGCTGTCGAGCCAGCCCTCCGCGGACTCGGGTCCCCATGTGGGGGTCAGTCCGGTCACGGTGGTGCCCGGGCCTGAGGCGGCCCGGGCACCTCGCACGATCTCCTCGGTCATCTCCTGCGTGGTGTTGCAGTTGGTGACGACGATCCGCACGTCCGTCAGCCCTCCTCGGTGGCGCGCTCGCCGCGGCACAGCGCCGCGTACAGCCCGGCGGCCAGGGCCGTGCCGATGAACCAGGAGTACGGCGCCACATCGCTGAAGGCCTTCACCAGCGCCAGCACGGCCGCGACCGCCGCCGACGGCAGGAACGCCCACAGCGCCTTGGGGTTGACGCCCTTGTGGTAGTGGTAGCGGGAGTCCGGAGCGGCGTCGAAGAGTTCGTGGACGTCCACCCGGCCGCGCTTCACCCAGTAGTAGTCGACCATGATCACACCGAACAGCGGGCCCAGGAAGGCGCCGAGGCCACCGAGGAAGTAGTTCACGACCGTGGGGTTGGAGAACAGGTTCCACGGGGTCACGACCAGCGCGGCCACCGTGCTGATCATGCCGCCGACCTTGAAGGTGATCTTCTGCGGCCAGACGTTGGCCAGGTCGTACGCCGGGGAGACGAAGTTGGCGACGATGTTGACACCCATCGTGGCCACGGCGAAGGTCAGCGCGCCGATCACCAGCACCCACTTGTTGCCCATCTCGGCGACGAGGTAGGCCGGGTCGGTGATCTCCTTGCCGAACACCTCGTACGCGCCCGCCGTGACGATCACCGACACGATCACGAAGGCCGTGGAGTTGACCGGCAGGCCCCAGAAGTTGCCCCGCTTGACGGTCCGGTAGTCGGGCGCGAAGCGTGAGAAGTCGCAGAAGTTGAGCATCAGGGTGCCGTAGGTGGCCAGGACCAGGCCGACCGCGCCGAACCACTGGCGCCACTGCTCGCTGGTGGACACCGGGTGCGGGGTGGAGGTGAGCGCGATGGTCCAGTCGGCCTTGGCGAGGATCCAGACCGCGAGCGCGATCATCACGACCCAGATGGCGGGACCGCAGAAGTCCTGGAACTTGCGCACCGACTCCATGCCCCGGCTGATGATCAGGGCCTGGACGATCCACAGCGCCACGAAGGAGACCCAGCCGAGCGCGTCCAGGCCGAGGAAGGAACTGTGCGTCCAGGACTTAAGGCCCGGCCAGGCCGCCAGCAGCATCACGTTGACGGCGACGGAGGCGAGGTAGGTCTGGATGCCGTACCACATGATGGCGATGACGGCCCTGATCAGCGCGGGGATGTTGGCGCCCCAGACGCCGAAGGCGATCCGGCTGACGACGGGGAAGGGAACGCCGGTGCGCTGGCCGATGCGGCCCATCATGTTCATCCCGAGGTAGATGATCACGAAGCCGGCCAGCAGCGACGTGAAGATCTGCCAGACATTCATGCCCAGGAAGAGCAGTCCGGCGGCGAAGGTGTAGTTGCCGAGGTTGTGGACGTCCGACATCCACATGGCGAAGAGGTCGAAGACCTTCCAGGAACGGTTGGCCGCGGGAGCGAGGTCGTCGTTGGTGAGCCGGGGGTCGGGGACGAACGCTGGTGTGCCGGTGGCTTCGGCACGGTCGGCTAGGGACACGGGGGCCTCCATGGACGAGGGGCGGAGGAGGACTGCTCGAGGGGTGGCTGACCGGACCGTTTGGTATACCAAACTGCCGCCATGGTCCCGCCTTCAAGAGTCACGACCGATGTCCGCCCCGTTACGGCCCCGTAAAAGCCCCCTCGCGTCGGCGAAGATGGCCCCATGGCGAAGATCGAACCCCTCGGCGCGGTGCGCGAGCGCGTCCTGGCCGACCTGCGGCAGGACATCATCGCGGGCCGCCTGCACCCCGGCGACCGGCTCGTCGAGCGTGAGCTGGCCGAGCGCTTCGGGGTCTCGCGCGTGCCGGTCCGCGAGGCGATCCGGGCCCTGGTCGCCGAGGGCTTCGTCCTCTTCGAGACCCCCCGCCGTACGGTCGTGCGCCGGCTGACCCCCACCGACGTCAAGGAACTCTTCGAGCTGCGCGAGGCCCTGGAGGTGTACGCGGCCGGGCTCGCCGCGTCACGGGCGACCCCGCAGGCGCTGGCGGAACTGCGCGAACTGCTGGCCCAGTCGGCCACCGCCACCGAGACGGGGGATGCCGAGACGATCACCGACGCCAACACCCGTTTCCACGACCGCATCCTGGCTCTGGCGGGCAACAGCCTGCTGATCTCGGTCATGGAACCGGTCGACGGCCGGCTGCGCTGGCTGACCCGGCAGAACGAGGAGTGGTCCCAACTGCTCATGGAGCACCGCGAGTTGTACGAGGCGATCGCCTCCGGCGACCCGGATCGCGCCCGCGCCCACGCGCTCCGCCACGTCCAGGCCAACTATCGGTCGACGGTGCGGCACCTGTTCGGCGAGGCCGCCGACGCCGGGTGACGTGACGCGGGGTGACACCTGGTGACGCCGGGTGACGCAGGGTCAGCCCGGCAGCCCGGCCGTCTCCGCCGCCGTGCGCAGCACCTCGCGCAGCATCTCGGGGGTGAGCCGGCCGGTGAAGGTGTTGCGCTGGCTGACGTGGAAGCAGCCGAAAAGGTCCACGCCGTCCAGGCCGTCCAGGCCGTCCAGGCCGTCGAGCGCCACGCGGGTGCCGTGGGCGAAGGCCGGCCTGGGGCGGGGGACGTTCCAGCCCGCCTCGGCGAACGCGGGCAGCGCGGCCTGCCAGCCGAAGGCGCCGAGCACCACCGCGGCCCGCAGCGTCGGACGCAGCAGCCGCAGCTCCTGCACCAGCCAGGGCCGGCAGGTGTCCCGTTCCCGGGGGGTCGGCTTGTTGGCGGGCGGGGCGCAGTGCACGGGCGCGGTGACGCGGACGCCGTACAGCTCGAGCCCGTCGTCGGCGCGCACGGAGGTGGGCTGAGAGGCCAGTCCCACGTCGTACAGAGCCTGGTACAGCACGTCCCCGGAACGGTCGCCGGTGAACATGCGGCCGGTGCGGTTGCCCCCGTGCGCGGCGGGGGCGAGGCCGATGATCAGCAGCCGGGCGTCGGGCGGCCCGAAGCCGGGCACGGGCCGTCCCCAGTACGTCCAGTCGGCGAAGGCGGCCCGCTTGGCCTGGGCCACCTCCTCCCGCCAGGCGACCAGCCGAGGGCAGGCCCGGCAGTCCGCGACGCGGCCGTCGAGCCGGGTGAGGCCGCTGGTGTTCATGCCTCCACGGTAGGGGCTGCGCCGCGACCGGTTCGTCCGGGAGGAAAATCGGGTCCGGTTCCCCCGCGCCGGCGAGCTAGGGTCGAGGACATGGCTTCCCAGGATGCGGACGAGGACACCACCGGCGACACCGGCGGCACCGGCAACGGCGTCGGCACGGGCCCGCGCGCGGCGGACGCCGTCGACCCGAAGATCGCCGCCGCCGTGGCCGCGGCCGAGGCGGCCGGTCCCGCGAGCGGTGAGACCGTGCGTATCGACAGCTGGATCTGGGCCGTCCGGCTGATCAAGACCCGCTCCCTCGGGGCCACCGCCTGCCGTGGCGGACACGTCCATGTGAACGGCGAACGCGTCAAGCCCGCGTACTCCGTGCGCGTCGGCGACGAGGTGCGTCTGCGGCAGGAGGGCCGGGAACGGGTCGTGATCGTCAAGCGCCTGATCCGCAAGCGGGTCGGCGCCCCCGTGGCCCAGCAGTGCTACATCGACAACTCGCCGCCGCCCCCGCCCCGCGAGGCCGTGGCCCCCGCCGGTCTCCGCGACCCCGGCACCGGCCGCCCCACCAAGCGCGACCGCCGCGAGCTGGAGCGCCTGCGGGCGCTGAACGGGCTCAGGGGGCGTCCCGGCGGACAGTGACGTCACGCTGCCCGTCACTGGGCTGGCCGCAGCAGCCGCAGCAGCTCCGCGTTGTGGCCGCGCCGGGCCCAGGCGATCAGGGCCAGCGGCACGATGAGGATCAGCGGTGTCGCGGCGTACTGCCCGTCGAAGACGGTGAGCTGGACGATGAAGGCACCCACCATCAGCGCGCTCAGCGCCATCGCCGCCAGTGACTGGAGAGCCGGGACCAACAGGGCCACGGCCCCGGCGAGTTCCAGCGCACCAATCGCGTACATGCCCGCGCTGCCCCAGCCGATCCTGTCGAAGGACTCGACAGCCGACGGGTGGGCGATCAACTTGGGCAGCGCGCTCGCGATCCCGTAGAAGAGGGCGAGCAGCACCTGCACCGTGCGCAGGGCGACACGGGCGACCTGTGCACGGCGGTCACGGGCCGGCGCGGACGCGGCGGGGCTGGCAGGGATGGGGCTGACGGAGGCGGCGGGAGCGGTGGTCTCGGCCATGGGGTTCTCCTGGGTGAGGCGGTCTCGGTTGCTGTCACCGATGTAGACCGACCCCGCGCCGAGAACTCATCGCCGCACCGCTCTCACCCACACCTGGTCCGGGGTCAGGTACTCGTCCACCTCCAGTCCCGCTTCCGCCAGCGCCTCCTCGAACTGCTCCCGGGTCAGCGGGCGGGCCCGGAACGTCTGGGTCCAGACCGCGTCCGGGAACACGTACTCCGCGCGGACCGAGTTCACCCCGTCGCCGACCGGCTCCGCCGACACTATCCGCGTCGTGCAACCGCTGGGGTCCACCCGCTCGCGCGGCAGATCGGTGTAGTAGTCCTCTCCTTCCCGCTGAATCAGCACGCAGCCGCCCTCCGCCACGTGCCGGGCGCAGGTGCGCAGCAGTCCCCGGCGGACCTCGACGTTCCCGGCGTGGACCAGGAACGACGCGAGCATCACCACGTCGAACTTCTCGCCCAGGTCGAGGTCCTCGATCGGGCTGCATATCGTGCGCGCCCCGCGGACGCGCTCCAGCATCTCGGTGGACTCGTCCACCGCCGTGACCGTGAAACCGCGCTCCAGCAGCGGGTGGGTCACCCGGCCCACTCCGCTGCCCAGTTCCAGGATGCGTGCCCCGGCGGGAACCGCCGCCGCGAGGATGTCGGGTTCGTCGCGCACCGGAAGCCGCGCGTACAACTCGACCGCGCAGCCGTCCGGGGTGATCGCACCGGGGCCGGTTCCTTCGTGTCCCTCACGCATTTCGACCTTCATGCCCGGACAACGGCCCGACTCCGTACGCCCGTTCCCGCACGGCCCTTGTTCACTCGTTCGAGTTATTCGGCCTGCAACGAGAACCATCCGTCCCCGATGTACCAGTGCCCTCCGGCCCGCAGATGATCCCCGACCGCCCGTTCCACCGAGGTCCGGCGCGGCAACTCCCCCACCGGCAGGTCCGGGTCGCCGAAGACGAACCGGACGGGCTCCCGGTCGGCCGGTTCCGTGTCCTGGCGGGCGAGACGGAACCGCTCCTGGAAGCGGACGATGTTGGACTGCGCGGGCAGGTACCGCCTCAGCTGCGGGTCGAGCAGCCAGGAGTGGCAGACCGCGGTCGAGTACGGCTCCTCGGGAAAGTGAAGAGCGAAGAACTTCCGCGCCAGCGCCACGGAGCGGTCGCAGGCCGCCGGGGTCAAGGGGCCGTGGAAGTCGGGTATGTGGACGGCGAGGCAGGGGTCGCCCGGTGCCGCCCGCAGCCCCGCCGCCGCCAGTCCCGGGGCGGCGCGCTGCCCGAGCGCCGCCCGCTCGAACTGAAGTCGCCCCAGCTGGTACAGCTCACCGCGGAAGTGATGGGCCAGCCAGCGCGGGGACTGCACGCCGGCCGTGCCGTGCCGTCTGCGGTGGGCGGCGAGGTTACGGCCGAGGTCGGCGAGGGTGCGGCGGGAGACATCGGCCGTGATGCCGCGCTCTCGGTGGTACGCGCGCGCGTGCGGCACCGCGGCGAGGAAGACGTACACGGCGAAGTACCGCGCCAGGGCGGCCGGCGCGGCGGCGATCCGCTCGTCGATGTCCGGCGTCCTGCCGATCTCCCCGATGTCCCGGACCAGCTCCTCCACGCACTCCGCCAGAAGTCGCAGCACGCCCGGGTCACCCGTCACCGTGCTCCGCAGTCCGACCAGTTCGTTGATGTCCTCGTGCGGTACGGCGAGATCGAGAAGCAGCTCGGGCAGGTCGTCGGCGTCCGGCAGCACGGTGCGGTCCCCCTTGGGTGAACGTCCTCGTCGAAGGGTACGTGGGAGAGAGGAGCGTGAACCGTGATGCGTACGGGCAGTGAACCGGCGACCGCGCGCAGTGCGCTGCGGGCGCGGTTGTGGCTGAGCGTGTGGGGTCTGGCCTGGACGATCTTCGGCATGGCGGCGTTCACGCTTACCGGCCGCCCCTGGTGGGCGGCGGCCTGCGGGGTGCTGTGGCTGGTGGCCGCCGTCGACATGACCTTGATCGTCCGGCACATCCGGCAGGGCCCGCACTACCAGCCGGGCCGGGACGTCCCGCCGTACCGTCCGGCCGAGGACCATCCGTCCCACCGCGCGCCACGGCGCCGCCCGCCGTTTTGGCCGCCGCGGCACCGGCATCCGTGACCGGCGGTCAGGAACCGGAGCGGTCAGGAGCCGCAACGGTCCGGAGTCGCAACGGTCCGGAGTCGAAGCGGTCAGGAGTCGAAGCGGTCAGGAGTCGAAGCGTGCCGCCTTCAGATACTGCGGGTTGGGGTCCAGCGCGGCCGCCAGCCGGAAGTGGCGTTTGGCCTGGTCGTGCCGTCCCTGACGTTCATAGGTGCGGGCGAGCGCGAAGTGCGCGAAGGCGTTGTCCGGCTCGCGCTCCAGGACGATGGTGAATTCAAGTTCCGCGGGCCGCAGTTGCGCAGCGGCGAAGAAGGCACGCGCGCGCAGCAGCCGCGCGGCCGTGTTCTCCGGGTGCGCGGCGATGACTCCGTCGAGCAGCTTCACCGCGCCCCGCGGGTCCCGCGCGCTGAGCAACTGCTCGGCGGCACGGAAGTCGATGACATGCGTTTCCGGAGTACGTCCGGTGGAACCGCTGGTCTCGGGCACGGCACAGTCCTTCCCTCACTGGAAGGGTTCAACGCCCGGATCGCAGGCCGCTATTCCTGGGGCGGCGCGGGGGCGTCCCCGCGCCGCGCGTGCGCTCTGCGCACCAGGTCGTCCCACACTTCGCGGACCCGCTGCCGCAGCGCCTGTAGGGGTACGTCGTTGTCGATGACGATGTCCGCGATCTCCAGGCGTTTCTCGCGGGTCGCCTGTGCGGCCATGCGCGCGCGTGCGTCCTCCTCGCTCATGCCCCGCAGCCGGACCAGCCGGTCGAGCTGGGTCTCAGGGGCGGCGTCGACGACGACCACGAGGTCGTAGAGCGGAGCGAGGCCGTTCTCCGCGAGGAGGGGGACGTCGTGGACGACGACGGCGTCCTCGGTCGCCGCGTTCTCCAGTTCACGGGAGCGGGCGCCCACCAGGGGATGCACGATCGAGTTGAGCAGAGCCAGCTTCTCGGGGTCGGCGAAGACGATCGAGCCGAGTTTCGGCCGGTCCAGGCTGCCGTCCCCGGCGAGCACCTGGTCGCCGAAGGCCTCGGCGACGGCCGCCAGACCTTCGGTGCCGGGCGCCACGACCTCGCGCGCGATGCGGTCCGCGTCGATCAGCACGGCTCCGTGCTCGACGAGCAGCCGCGACACCTCGCTCTTGCCGGCGCCGATGCCACCGGTCAGGCCCACTGTCAGCATGAGCGGAAGCTTAGAGCCTGTCCGGCGGATCGGCTGAGGAGGGCGGCCCAAGCCCCGCGGCTGCGGCATGACCCCCGGACAGGCCTTGGGCCTGCCGCTGTCAGCTGTCGCCTTCCCGCTCCGCCAGGAAGCGTTCGAACTCGCGGCCGATCTCGTCCGCGGACGGGATGTCGGCCGGTTCGGCGAGCATGTTGCCCCGGGTTTCGGCACCCGCCGCGGCGTCGTACTGGTGCTCGAGGCCCTGGACGAGGGCGGTGAGTTCCTCGTCGCCCTCGCGGATCTGCCGGTCGATCTCTGTCTGGGTCCGGTGGGCATCCGTGCGCAGGGAGTGCGCGATGCCGGGGAGGACCAGGCCGGTCGCGGCCGTGATGGCCTCCAGGACGGTCAGGGCCGCGTCCGGGTACGGGGAGCGCGCGATGTAGTGCGGCACGTGCGCGGCGACGCCCAGGACGTCGTGGCCCGCCTCCATGAGCCGGTACTCGACGAGCGACTCGGCGCTGCCGGGCACCTGGGCCTCGTCGAAGGGGCTGCGGTGTCCCGGGACGAGGTCGGTGCGGTTGCCGTGCGGGGTGAGGCCGACGGGCCGCGTGTGCGGGACGCCCATGGGGATGCCGTGGAAGTTCACGGACAGACGGACGCCGAGGCGCTCAACGATCTGCCGTACGGCCGCGGCGAACCGCTCCCACTCCACGTCCGGCTCGGGGCCCGACAGCAGCAGGAAGGGCGCACCGGTGGTGTCCTGGACGAGCCGGACCTCGATGGCGGGTTCCTCGTACTCGGTCCAGCGGTCGCGCTTGAAGGTCAGCAGTGGGCGGCGCGCGCGGTAGTCCACGAGCCGGTCGTGATCGAAGCGGGCGACCAGTTGGTGGGGCAGCGAGTCGAGGAGCCGGTCGACGATCTGGTCGCCGGTGTCCCCCGCGTCGATGTATCCGTCGAAGTGGTAGAGCATGACAAGACCGGCCGATTCCTGGGCCAGCGCCATGTCGACGACGGCCAGCCCCTTCGGCTCCCACGCGTACAAACCCTGCGGATCAAGCACAGTGACCGCCCCTCCTCGTGTTCATAGAGCACAACGCGCCCTGGAACGTGGGCATTCCCGCACCACGGCCATGATCGGGAATCGGTGCCGTCCTCGATGGGGCCGGCGGGCGAACGACGACCGGACCTGCACATGGCTGAGGGGCCGCACCTCGAAAGGTACGGCCCCTCAGGACCATCTATCGGCTAAGCCTCAGCGGCTGGGCCCCCTCTGGGGGAGCTCAGCTCTGGCCGCCGGCCAGCTTCTCGCGCAGCGCGGCCAGCGCCTCGTCCGAGGCCAGCGCACCGGAGGTGTCCGGGCCCTCGGAGGAGTACGAACCGCCACCGGACGCGGCCGGAGCCGCACCCGCCGCGTCGCCGCCCTCGGCAGCGGCCTTCTCGTCCGCCTCGCGGGACTTGATGACCTGCGCCTGGTGCTGCTCGAAGCGCTGCTGCGCCTCGGCGTACTGGTGCTCCCACGCCTCGCGCTGGGTCTCGTAGCCCTCGAGCCAGTCGTTGGTCTCGGGGTCGAAGCCCTCGGGGTAGATGTAGTTGCCCTGGTCGTCGTAGGACGCGGCCATGCCGTACAGGGTCGGGTCGAACTCGACCGAGGCCGGGTCGGCACCGAAGGACTCGTTGGCCTGCTTCAGCGAGAGGCTGATGCGACGACGCTCGAGGTCGATGTCGATGACCTTGACGAAGATCTCGTCGTTGACCTGGACGACCTGCTCCGGGATCTCCACGTGGCGCTCGGCCAGCTCGGAGATGTGGACCAGGCCCTCGATGCCCTCGTCCACGCGGACGAACGCACCGAACGGAACCAGCTTCGTGACCTTGCCGGGCACGACCTGGCCGATCTGGTGGGTGCGGGCGAACTGCTGCCACGGGTCTTCCTGGGTCGCCTTCAGCGACAGGGAGACGCGCTCGCGGTCCATGTCGACGTCGAGGACCTCGACGGTGACCTCCTGGCCGACCTCGACGACCTCGGAGGGGTGGTCGATGTGCTTCCAGGACAGCTCGGAGACGTGAACCAGACCGTCGACGCCACCCAGGTCCACGAAGGCACCGAAGTTGACGATCGAGGAGACGACGCCGGAACGGACCTGACCCTTCTGGAGGGTGGTGAGGAACGTCTGGCGGACCTCGGACTGGGTCTGCTCCAGCCAGGCACGGCGGGACAGGACCACGTTGTTGCGGTTCTTGTCCAGCTCGATGATCTTGGCCTCGAGCTCCTTGCCCACGTAGGGCTGGAGGTCGCGAACGCGGCGCATCTCGACCAGGGAGGCCGGGAGGAAGCCACGGAGGCCGATGTCGAGGATGAGACCACCCTTGACGACCTCGATGACGGTACCGGTGACGATGCCGTCCTCTTCCTTGATCTTCTCGATGGTGCCCCAGGCACGCTCGTACTGGGCGCGCTTCTTCGAGAGGATCAGGCGGCCTTCCTTGTCCTCCTTCTGGAGAACAAGGGCTTCGATCTCGTCACCGACGGCGACGACCTCGTTCGGGTCGACGTCGTGCTTGATCGAGAGCTCGCGGCTCGGGATGACACCTTCGGTCTTGTAACCGATGTCGAGGAGAACCTCGTCCCGGTCAACCTTGACGATGACGCCGTCGACGATGTCACCATCGTTGAAGTACTTGATCGTCTCGTCGATAGCGGCGAGGAAGGCTTCCTCGTTACCGATGTCGTTGACCGCAACCTGCGGGGTGGTGGCGGTGGTCTCGGTGCTGCTCGTCATGTGGGAAAGGGCTCCGGTACGGACATTGAGTCGTAGGTACTGCTTACGCCGGGAGCCCGTTTCGCTCTGAAGAAGCCGGACAGCCAAGGAAGCGCCCCACCGATATGGGTGATGACGCCTCGACAACCGAGGGGACATACAACAGATGCGAGCGCAGCCTGCTACGTCTGAGGTGCGCAGGCCCGCAGCGCAACTTGTAGCATACGGGGGCAGCCGGACAGGGTCAATGCGCGAAGCCGCACACCCGGGGCGGATCGCCGCATACCCGGCACAAGAACCGTCCCACGAGGCCGAGCAGGCCTGCGGGACCTCTTCCGTGACACGACCCCGACGGGTTGCACGGAAGAGTACGACGAGGGAGCCGATCATCCAAGAGCCCGAACCGTTCGAACCGGAAGCCACCCGGCGTGCCGCCGGGACGACGGAGAGCTCCCGGGCCAACCGGGGCTGGTGGGACCGGAACGCGGACGAGTACCAGATCGAACACGGCACGTTCCTCGGCGACGACCGCTTCGTGTGGAGCCCCGAGGGCCTGGACGAGGTGGAGGCGGAGCTGCTCGGCCCGCCCGAGGACCTGAAGGGCCGGGACGTACTGGAGATCGGCGCGGGCGCCGCCCAGTGCTCGCGCTGGCTGGCCGCCCAGGGAGCCCGCCCGGTGGCCCTGGATCTCTCGCACCGCCAGCTCCAGCACGCGCTGCGCATCGGCGGATCGTTTCCGCTGGTGTGCGCCGACGCCGGCGCGCTGCCCTTCGCGGACGGCTCCTTCGACCTGGCGTGCTCGGCGTACGGGGCGCTGCCGTTCGTCGCCGACCCGCGGCTGGTGCTGCGCGAGGTGTGCCGGGTGCTGCGGCCGGGCGGCCGGTTCGTGTTCTCGGTGACGCACCCGGTCCGCTGGGCGTTCCCGGACGAGCCCGGGCCCGAGGGCCTGTCGGTGTCCGCCTCCTACTTCGACCGCACGCCGTACGTCGAGCAGGACGACGAGGGCCGGGCGGTGTACGTCGAGCACCACAGGACGCTCGGCGACCGGGTCCGGGACATCGCGTCGTCGGGCTTCCGGCTGGTGGACCTGGTGGAGCCGGAGTGGCCGGCCTGGAACAGCTCCGAGTGGGGCGGGTGGTCGCCGCTGCGGGGGAACCTGATCCCGGGGACGGCGATCTTCGTGTGCGTACGAGACTGAACGTGTGATCCGTTACGACGCCCTGGACGCCCTGCCCGTACGCAGCGCCCTGCCCGCGCTGAACGACGCCCTGGAGGAGCACGGCACCGCCGTCCTCGGAGCGCCGCCCGGCACGGGCAAGACGACGCTGGTGCCGCTCGCGCTGGCCGGGCTGCTCGGGGACGGGCCGGTGCGGCGGGTGGTCGTGGCCGAGCCGCGGCGGATCGCGGCGCGGGCCGCCGCCCGGCGGATGGCCTGGCTGCTGGGTGAGAAGGTCGGCGACAGCGTCGGTTACACCGTGCGCGGCGAGCGGGTCGTGGGCCGGCACGCGCGCGTGGAGGTCGTCACGACCGGTGTGCTGTTGCAGCGGCTCCAGCGGGACCAGGAACTGACCGGTGTCGACGTGGTCCTGCTCGACGAGTGCCACGAGCGGCATCTGGACGCCGACACGGTGGCCGCGTTCCTGTGGGATGTCCGCGAGACGCTGCGGCCGGAGCTGGCGCTGGTGGCCGCGTCGGCGACCACGGACTGGGGGGAATGGGCCCGGCTGCTCGGCGGGGCGCCGATCGTCGAGGCCCGGGGTTCCGCGCACGCGGTCGGCATCGTCTACGCGCCCCCGGCGCGCGCGGTTCGCCCGCCGCACGGCATGCGGGTGGATCCGGCTCTGCTCGCGCACGTGGCCTCGGTGGTGCGGCGGGCGCTGGCGGAGTGCGCGGGCGACGTGCTCTGCTTCCTGCCGGGCGTGGGTGAGATCGCGCGGGTCGCCGGGCTGCTGGGGGACCTGGGTGACGTGGACGTGCTCCAGGTGCACGGCCGGGCGCCGGCGGCGGTGCAGGACGCCGTGCTGGTGCCCGGGCGGCGGCGCCGGGTGGTGCTGGCGACCTCCGTGGCGGAGTCCTCTCTGACGGTTCCCGGGGTGCGGGTGGTCGTCGACTCGGGGCTGGCCCGGGAGCCGCGGGTGGACCACGCGCGCGGGCTGAGCGCGCTGACGACGGTACGGGCGTCGCACGCGGCCGGGCGGCAGCGGGCCGGACGGGCGGGGCGTGAGGCACCGGGGATCGTGTACCGGTGCTGGTCCGAGGCCGAGGACGGGCGTCTGCGGCGTTTTCCGTCGCCGGAGATCAAGGTGGCCGACCTGACCGCGTTCGCGCTCCAGGCGGCCTGCTGGGGCGATCCGGACGCCTCCGGGCTGGCGTTGCTCGACGCTCCGCCGGGTGGGGCGATGGCGACGGCGCGCTCCGCGCTTTCCGCCGTGGGGGCGGTCGATCGCGTCGGGCGGGCCACGGAGCGGGGGGTGCGGTTGGCTCGGCTGGGGTTGCATCCCCGGCTGGGGAGGGCGCTGCTGGACACCTCCGGCGCGGGTGCGGAGGTCGTCGCGCTGCTGAGTGAAGAGGCGCCCAGGGATTACGGGGACGACCTGGCGTCGGCGTTGCGTGTCGCGCGGCGTGGGGGTGACGCCTATGCCAAGCGGTGGGCCGCCGAGGTGCGGCGGCTGCGGGCCGTCGTGCCGGAGGGCGTTTCCCACCCACCCACAGGTGCGGGAACCGGCGACGACCAGATCGCCGGGCTCGTCGCCGCTCTCGCGTTTCCCGAGCGGGTCGCCAAGCTCGACGGCGGGTCGTACCTCATGGTCTCCGGGACGCGGGCCGAGCTCGCCGAGGGGTCGCCGTTGCACGGGGCGCCCTGGATCGCCGTCGCCGTGGCCGACCGGCCGCTCGGCAAGGGGCACGCGCGTGTGCGGCTCGGGGCCGTGGTCGACGAGGAGCTCGCGCGGTCCGCGGCGCGGGCGCTGTACGAGGAGCGGGACGAGGTGCGCTGGGGGGACGGGGATGTCGTCGCGCGCCGGGTGGAGCGGCTGGGGGCGGTCGAGCTGGCGGTGCGGCCCCTGAAGGACGTCGATTCCGGCCTCGTACGCCAGGCGCTGCTCGAGGGGCTGCGGCAGGAGGGGTTCGGGCTGCTGCGGTGGCCGGCGGAGGCCGTCGGGCTGCGGCAGCGGCTGGCCTTCCTGCGGCTGCGGGTCGGGGAGCCCTGGCCGGACGTGTCCGACGAAGCGCTGTACGCGCGCGTGGACGAGTGGCTGGAGCCCGAGCTCGGCCGGGCCCGGCGGCGCGCGGACCTGGCGCGGATCGACGCCGGGGCTGCGCTCGGGCGGCTGTTGCCCTGGTCCTCGGGGGAAGCCGCGCGGCTGGACGAACTCGCCCCCGAGCGGATCACCGTACCGAGTGGGTCCAGAATCCGGATCGACTACGGCGATCCGGAGCGGCCCGTCCTCGCCGTGAAGCTTCAGGAGATGTTCGGACTGCGGGAGTCGCCCGTCGTGGCGGGGGTGCCGCTGCTCGTCCATCTCCTCTCCCCCGCCGGGCGGCCCGCCGCCGTCACCGCCGACCTCGCGTCCTTCTGGAAGGACGGCTACAAGGGCGTACGGGCCGAACTGCGCGGGCGGTATCCCAAGCATCCGTGGCCCGAGGACCCGACCACCGCCGAACCGACGCGCCACACCAACGCCCGGCTCAGGCGCTGACCGGCTCCGGCGTGGTGGCCGGGGAGGGTTCCGGGTCCGATGGCCCGCGGCCGTGTGCCTCCAGGTACAGGGACAGCGCCAGCAACAGGGTGCCCAGGATCAGGAAGCCCCAGGGCAGGTACGACGTCAGCAGCAGGACGATCGTGCGGTTGTGCTTGACCAGGGCCACCGTGTGCTCGATGTAGTCCTCGCGCATCTTCACGTCCCCCGCGAACGCCGTCACTTTGGCGCGTCCGCCGAGCAGGGTGCCGCCGCGCAGCTCCTCCTGGTGGCTCTCCTCGCCGTAGACGGGGGCGCCGGTGACGGGCTCGACCCAGAACCTGCGGACGGTGGTGTACCAGCGGGTCGTGCCCGTCTTGGCGACCGACTCGGGGGTGATGCCCTTGACCGGCATGGTCTTGGGCATGCTCACCTTGGTCCACGGGATGGTCTGCTCGAAGTAGTAGACCTTCAGGCCGCGGAACGTCCGCGTGCCCTTGTAGTGGATGGGGTTGGTGGTGCGGGTCTGTGCGTCGAAGTACTCGTAGTCCCGTTTCTGCGTGAGGAAGGGCCACTTGAACTCGATGCCGTCCCGCCTGACGGGATCGCCGTCGATCATCTCGCCGGTGGCGTGGACGGGTTCCTGGGAGTGGGCGTCGAAGATGTAGCGCTCGGGGACCTTGGAGACCATCTTGCCGTCGGGGCCCTGTATGTAGGAAAGGCCGTTCCAGACGACCACGTCCCGCCCCGCTGTCTTCTCGATCTTCCGGGCCGCCTCCACATCGCCCTTGAGGGTCTGCACGATGGTGACCTTGGAGACCTTCTTCGCCTTCATCGTGCCGTAGTCGAGGAGGGTGGCGTTCTTCGCCTCGAGAACCATGTCCTGGTACTGGTTCGCGGGGATCTTGGCCAGGCGCGGGAAGGCGTACCAGCGCAGCAGCGGGGACAGTGCCGCGAAGAACACGGCGAGGGCGAGCAGGATCAGACTGGCCGTGCGGCGCATCTCGGCCTCCCTCCCGGGCGGGCGGTCACGGGTGCGGGGGCACCGTGGTGAGCAGCGGCTTGGGGGACGTGCTGCCGGTCGCGGAGCCCGTCGCGGTGACCGCCAGCACCACCAGGGCGAACGCGAGGACGAAACCGGTCGCGGCGGCGATCAGGGCACGCATGCGGGACCTCCCCCGGGCCGTCCGGAACGGATTCATCTGATGCATCGTCAGGTCCGGGCACGGTAGCAACGGGGGGCCGAGATGAGAACACGTCGCGTACACGGAACGAGGGCGCCCTTCCGCCGGAGCGGAGGGGCGCCCTCGCCGGGCGCGGCCGGACCCTATGCGGAGGGGCTCGGGGACGCGGAGGGGCTCGGGGACGCGGAGGTGCTCTCGGTGCTGCTCGGCGACGGGCTCGCCGACGAGTCCGCCGCGGCGACCGTGAGTTCGACGGTCAGCGTCGCGCCACCGGGGGTGGTGATGCGGAGCAGGAACGTGCCGGTGGTGTCGTCCGCGTACAGCTTCGGCAGCTTCAGCAGGCCCTTGGCGTCCGTCTCCAGCCCCGTCAGGGTGCGGACGGCCTTGCCGTCGGCGTCCTTGAAGTAGGGGCCCTTGTCGTTCACGGTCGGGTCGTCCGCGGACTTGATCAGGGTCGCGGTGGCCGCGACCTTGTCGGCGACGGCGCCCTTGTAGGTGGCCTTCACCTCCACCTGGTCGGCGAACTCGCCGCCCGGTGTGCAGGTCAGCGCGGTGTCGCTGGTGCGGGCGAGGGTGTCGGCGGCCCGGGCCGTGACGGTCGCCTTGTAGTCGACGCCGGTGACAGAGCGGCCCACGACGGCTGTGTGGACGGTGAAGTCGCCGGTCTTCTCGCCCGCCTGGAGCGGGGGTGCGACGGCGATGCCGGTGCTGCCGGTGACCACGGTGGCGACCTTCTCACCGCCGGTGAAGGTGGCGTCCGTGTCGCCGGTGATGGTGAACCGGATCCTGACCTTGCCGACGGACTTGCCGGCCTCGGTCTCGGCGCGTGTGCTGATCCGCTTGGTGAAGGCGTCCCCGGCCATCGCGGTGAGCTTGGCGGTACCCGCGTCCTCCAGGTGGTCCACCGTGTCGGTGGGGGTGGGGGGCGTGCTCGGCGTACTCGGCGTGCTCGGTGCGCTCGGCGTCGACGGGTCGGGGCTGCTGTTGCCGTCGCCGGGTTCGGTCGGCTTCGGGCTCGGTGTGGACCTGTCCGGCTTCGACGGCGTCGACGGCTTCGGGGAGGGATCGGCCCCCGGCGTGTGGTCGTCGCTGCGGTGCGAGGGCACCGAACCGGTGCCGTCGGGGACGGAGTGGGTGCCCTTGCGGTAGTACTCCAGCCACGACAGGACCAGGTTGAGGTAGTCCTGCGAGTTGTTGTAGCTGAGGATGGCGCTGTTCAGGCCGCTCTGCTGGGACAGGTCCCAGTTGTTGCGGCACAGGTAGTGGCCGGCGGCGAGCGCGGCGTCGTAGACGTTGTTGGGGTCCTTTACACCGTCGCCGTTGCCGTCGCGCCCGGCCCAGGCCCAGGTGGACGGGATGAACTGCATGGGCCCGACGGCCTGGTCGTAGGAGCTGTTGCCGTCGTACTCGCCGTTGTCGGTGTCCTTGATGAGCGCGAAGCCGTTGCCGTCGAGCTGCGGGCCGAGGATCCGGCCGATGGTCGTGCCGTTCGCGTCGACGCGTCCGCCGCGCGCCTGGCCGGACTCGACCTTGCCGATGGCGGCGAGGAGTTGCCACGGCAGGTTGCAGCCGGGCTTGGACTCCCGCAGCTCGGCCTCGGCCTTCTTGTAGGCGTCCAGGACGGTCGCGGGTATGCCCGCCTCGGCCGCACCCGCCGAGGCGGGCGCGCCGGCGGTCGGCGACGGACTGGCGCTGGGACTCGGGCTGTTCAGCGGCGGCAGGTCCGTGTAGTACGGCGAGTTGCCGGTGGCGTTGCCGTCGGACGTCGCGTCCGGCACGGTGGCGGCGCCGGCGGCGGCCTGTCTGCTCGCCTCCTCGGCCGTCACTCCCGGAGCCTGGGAAGCGGAGAGAGCCGCGACCGCCGCCGCGGCCACGGCGGTGGTCGCCGCCCCTTTGCGCAGCCGACTGCCGAAATGCGCCGCCATAGAGTGAACCCCTCCCATGGACGCCCGAGCGCCCGTCTCAAGTCTTTCCGCTCTTCCCGCTCGTTCTGTTCTGACGGATGACCTGTGGCTGTGGTTGCCCCCGTTGCGTATTTCCACTCGACGCCGATGTTTTCGAACGTGTTTCCCGGCACCGTGACCCAGGTGACCCTACGACAACTTCCTTTGCGGGGGCACCCGGTGCTGCCCGGTTTTCACCGGTTGGCCATGTCCCGTTGGTCCGCGGCGCGGTCCCGCATACTGGGCCGCGTGATCACGGGCGATCCGCCCCGTAACGTCCGGCGAAAGGGGCCGAGTTGCCGTTCACTCTCAGCCATGCGGCGGCGGTGCTGCCCGCGGTCCGCGGGGACGGATCCGGCCGGGGCCGGCTGATACCCGCGGTGCTCGTGGCGGGTTCCTTCTCTCCCGACACGACCTACTACGCGGCGAGCCTCCTGCCCGGGGCGATGCGCTTCGGGGACGTCACGCACTCCTTCGCGGGAGTGCTGAGCGTCGACGTGCTGGTCTCCTGGAGCCTGGTGGGACTGTGGCTGGTGCTGCGCGAACCGCTGGTGGCACTGCTGCCGCGGGCCCGCCAGGGGCGGTGGGCGGCCCTGCTGCGCTGCGGGGCGTCACGCGCGCGCGTGCGGCCCCGTTCGGTCGCCTGGTGGTACGTCTCCGCGGTGCTCGGCGCGTCGACGCACGTGGTGTGGGACGCGTTCACGCACCACGACCGCTGGGGGGTGCGGCTGTTCCCGGTTCTCGACCGGTCCCCGGCGGGGATGCCGCTGTACTCGTACCTCCAGTACGGCTGTTCGCTCGCGGCCGCCCTCGTGATCGCGGCGTGGGTGGGGCGTGCGGTACGGCGGGCGCCGGTCAGCGAGCCGGTGGGGGTTCCGCTGCTGTCGGCGCGGGACCGGTGGTGGGCCGCCATGGTGATCGGCGGCTGCGCGGTCGCCGGAGCCGCGCAGCGGGCGCTGCGGTGGTGGGCGTACTGGGGTGCCACCGCGAAGCCCTGGGAGCTGGTGCCGACGCTGTGCTTCGGGCTGGGTGCGGGGCTGGTGCCGGGGCTGCTCGGGTACGCCGTCGGGGTCAGGGTGTGGCGTCCGGCCCTGGATGGCGCCGGTCCGGGCTGGGCCGGCGCGCGGCGGACCCGGTCGGCCGCTCGGTGAGGGGCGCCACGAAGACGGTCATGGTGCGCGCGGGGCGGGTTCTCGGGAGCCGCGCGAGGAGCAGGGCGAAGTAGCCGCGGCCGAGGTCGGCGGCCGCTCTCCTCACCCGGGAGAGCCGGCCGGTGAGCCTGCGCCTGACGTCTGCTGTCGTCCTGCGGACGGCCCCGGCCGGGTCGGCGGGGATGCGGGCGGTGCTTGCCTCGGCCGAGAGGGCCGGAACCGGCGGGGGCGGCGTGTCCGGTGCCTCGGCGGCACCCGGCCGGCTCGGGGGCCGTGCGTGGGCCGTCCGGCGGTGGAGCGTGCGTATACCCATGTCCGCATCTTTACGGGCGGGGGCGGCGGGGGCGTTCTGGCGGGGGCCACGTGAGTGACGGTCCCCGGCGGATTCCCTGCGGGGCTTCGGCGGGGTTGGGTGGTGCGGGCGGGCCCGGTGAACAGGGTTCGGTTCGTTCGGCACCGCCGGGTGCGCTGTTGCGGTTGCTAACCGTCGCGGCGGGGATCAGGGGGCGGCAGGGACTTCGGGGCTCGGCCTTGTTGGCCGAGCCCCCTCTGCCGCCGAACCGCCGGAGGCTAGTGCGCCGCGGATTCCCAGTCGGGGCCGACGCCGACCGAGACGTCCAGCGGGGCCCTGAGGTCGACCGCGTCCGCCATTTCGCGGCGGACGATCTCCTCCGTGGCCTCGCGCTCGCCGGGGGCGATCTCCAGGACGATTTCGTCGTGGACCTGGAGGAGCATGCGGGACCTGAGGTCCGCCGCCCGCAGCGCGCTGTCCACCTTGAGCATGGCGATCTTCACGATGTCCGCCGCCGTGCCCTGGATGGGCGCGTTGAGGGCCATGCGCTCGGCCGCCTCGCGGCGCTGACGGTTGTCGCTGTTGAGGTCGGGGAGGTAGCGGCGGCGCCCGAAGAGCGTCGCCGTGTAGCCCGTCGCCCGCGCCTCGTCGACCGCCTTGCGCAGATAGTCCCGTACGCCGCCGAAGCGCTCGAAGTACGCGTCCATCAGGGCGCGGGCCTCGGCCGCCTCGATGTTGAGCTGCTGGGACAGGCCGAAGGCCGACAACCCGTACGCCAGGCCGTACGACATCGCCTTGATCTTGCGGCGCATCTCCGCGTCCACCGCCGAGGCGTCCACCGCGAACACCTGGGAGGCCGCCGTCGTGTGCAGGTCCTCGCCGGAGGTGAACGCCTCGATGAGGCCCGCGTCCTCGGAGAGGTGGGCCATGACGCGCAGTTCGATCTGGCTGTAGTCCGCGGTCATCAGGGACTCGAAGCCGTCGCCGACGACGAAGCCGCGGCGGATCGCCCGGCCCTCGTCCGTGCGGACCGGGATGTTCTGGAGGTTGGGGTCCGTGGAGGACAGACGGCCGGTCGCGGCGACCGTCTGGTTGAAGGTGGTGTGGATGCGGCCGTCGCCCGCGATGGTCTTGATCAGGCCCTCGACCGTGACCCGGAGCTTCGCCTGCTCACGGTGCCGGAGCATGATCACCGGGAGTTCGTTGTCGGTCTGGGTGGCCAGCCAGGCCAGGGCGTCGGCGTCCGTGGTGTAGCCGGTCTTGGTCTTCTTCGTCCTGGGCAGGGCCAGCTCGCCGAAGAGGACCTCCTGGAGCTGCTTGGGCGAGCCCAGGTTGAACTCGTGGCCCGCCGCCGCGTGCGCCTCCTTCACCGCCTGCTGCACCGCACCCGCGAACATCTGTTCCATCGCTTCGAGGTGCGCCCGGTCGGCGGCGATGCCGTGCCGCTCCATGCGGGCCAGCAGCACGGAGGTGGGCAGCTCCACGTCCCTGAGGAGCTCCGCCGCGCCCACTTCCTCGAGGCGGCCCTCGAAGGCCTCGCCCAGGTCGAGGACCGCGCGGGCCTGGATCATCAGGGCCTCGGCCTCGGCGCCCTCGTCCGCGCCGAAGGCCAGCTGGCCGTCGGCCGCCGCGGCGGGGGCCAGCTCGCGGTGCAGGTACTCCAGGGACAGCGCGTCCAGGTCGAAGGAGCGGCGGCCCGGCTTGACCAGGTAGGCGGCGAGCGCGGTGTCCATGGTCACGCCCTCGACGGACCAGCCGTGCTCGGCGAAGACACGCATGGCGCCCTTGGCGTTGTGCAGGACCTTGGGGCGGTCCGCGTCGGCGAGCCAGGCCGCGAACGCGTTCTCGTCGGTCTCGTCCAGCTCGGCGGGGTCGAACCAGGCGGCGGCCCCGTCGGCGGCGGCGAGCGCGACCTCGGCGACCGAGCCGGTGCCCAGCGCCCACGTGTCGACGGTGGCGACGCCGAGCCGCTCCGTGCCGTGCCCGCCGAGCCACGGGGCCAGCTCGCCCGTGCCGAGGACCGTACCGTCCAGCTGCACGCCGTCCGTCGCGATCGGGGTGGCCTCGGCCTCCTCGGCGCCGGGGTCGACGGCGTAGAGCCGCTCGCGCAGGGACGGGTTGCGGATCTCCAGGGTGTCCAGGATCACCGCGACGGCCTTGCGGTCGTACGCGGCCCGCTCCAGGTCGACGACCGACCTGGACAGCTCGACCTGGCGCTCCAGCTCGGTGAGCCGGCGGTTGAGCTTGACTGCCTCCAGATGGTCGCGGAGGTTCTGCCCGGCCTTGCCCTTGACCTCGTCGACGCGCTCGACCAGCTCCGCGAACGAGCCGAACTGGTTGATCCACTTCGCGGCGGTCTTCTCGCCGACACCGGGGATGCCGGGGAGGTTGTCGGACGGGTCGCCGCGCAGCGCCGCGAAGTCGGGGTACTGCGCTGGCGTCAATCCGTACTTCTCGAAAACCTTCTCCGGGGTGAACCGGGTGAGCTCCGAGACGCCCTTCGTCGGGTACAGCACCGTCGTGTGCTCGGAGACCAGCTGGAAGGAGTCGCGGTCGCCGGTGACGATCAGCACCTCGAAGCCCTCGGCCTCGGCCTGGGTGGCGAGGGTGGCGATGACGTCGTCCGCCTCGAAGCCCTCGACGGCGAAGCGCGGCGCGTGCATCGCGTCGAGCAGCTCGCCGATCAGCTCGACCTGGCCCTTGAACTCGTCCGGGGTCTTGGAGCGGTTCGCCTTGTACTCCGTGAACTCCTCGGAGCGCCAGGTCTTGCGGGAGACGTCGAACGCCACCGCGAAGTGCGTGGGGGCCTCGTCACGCAGGGTGTTGGCCAGCATCGAGGCGAAGCCGTAGATCGCGTTCGTCGGCTGGCCCGCCGCGGTGGTGAAGTTCTCCGCGGGCAGCGCGAAGAACGCGCGGTAGGCCAGCGAGTGCCCGTCCATGAGCATCAGCCGGGGACGCGTGCCACCGGGGGTCTTGTCGGTCGTCTTCGATGCTGTTTCTGCCACGCCCCCGATCCTGCCACGCTCCACCGACAGTCGGAGTCGGGGTGCGGCGCCGGCTTCCGCGGTGGAAGCAAGAAGCACGGGACCGAGCGCCCGACGGACGCGAGTTCCAAACGTGGAAGGCACCGGCCCCCGCGGCGGCAACCGCTCCAGCGGCCGCCCCGCGCAAGCAGTGCTTCCGTCCTTCCCCCACGCCCGACCGCAGGCATTGTCACCGCCTCGTGCGAGGATCGGTCCCGCACGGCACACACGCAGTCGAAGGGGAGCGTGCGATGGCGACGAAGCCGCCCACGGGGGATCCGGTCCAGGACGCGCCGCAGGTCGAGGGGCCGAAGCACGCGGCGGCGGGGCTGCCGGCCATCGGGCACACCCTGCGCATCGCCCAGCAGCAGATGGGCGTGCGGCGCACCGCGCTGACCCTCCTGCGGGTCAACCAGAAGAACGGCTTCGACTGCCCCGGCTGCGCCTGGCCCGAGCCGGACCACCGGCACAAGGCGGAGTTCTGCGAGAACGGTGCGAAGGCTGTGGCAGAGGAGGCCACCCTGCGCCGGGTCACTCCCGAGTTCTTCGCCGCGCACCCGGTCGCCGATCTCGCCGGCCGCAGCGGCTACTGGCTCGGCCAGCAGGGCCGCCTCACCCACCCCATGTACCTGCCCGAGGGCGGCGAACACTACGAGCCGGTCAGCTGGGAGCGCGCCTTCGGCATCATCGCCGAGGAGATCGCCGCCCTCGCCTCCCCCGACGAGGCCGTCTTCTACACCTCGGGCCGGACGAGCAACGAGGCCGCGTTCCTCTACCAGCTGTTCGCCCGCGAGCTGGGCACGAACAACCTGCCCGACTGCTCCAACATGTGCCACGAGTCGTCGGGCTCGGCGCTGAACGAGACCATCGGCATCGGCAAGGGCAGCGTCCTGCTGGAGGACCTCCACAAGGCCGACCTGATCATCGTCGCCGGGCAGAATCCCGGCACGAACCACCCCCGTATGCTCTCCGCCCTGGAGAAGGCCAAGGCCGGCGGGGCGAAGATCATCAGCGTGAACCCGCTGCCCGAAGCGGGCCTGGAACGCTTCAAGAACCCGCAGACCCCCCAGGGCATGCTCCGGGGCGCCGCTCTCACCGACCTGTTCCTCCAGATCCGCATCGGCGGCGACCAGGCCCTCTTCCGCCTCCTGAACAAGCTGATCCTCCAGACGGAGGGCGCGGTCGACGAGCAGTTCGTCCGCGAACACACCCACGGGTTCGAGGAGTTCGACGAGGCCGCCCGCGCCGCCGACTGGGACGAGACGCTCACCGCGACCGGCCTCACGCGCGCGGAGATCGAAAAGGCCCTCGGCATGGTCCTGGCCTCCAAGCGCACCATCGTCTGCTGGGCCATGGGCCTCACCCAGCACAAGCACTCCGTGCCGACCATCCGCGAGGTGGTCAACTTCCTGCTGCTGCGCGGCAACATCGGCCGCCCCGGCGCGGGCGTGTGCCCGGTGCGCGGCCACTCGAACGTGCAGGGCGACCGCACGATGGGCATCTTCGAACGCCCCGCCCCGGCCTTCCTGGACGCCCTGGAGAAGGAGTTCGGCTTCGCGCCCCCGCGCGAGCACGGCTTCGACGTCGTACGGGCCATCCGCGCGCTGCGCGACGGCGAGGCGAAGGTCTTCTTCGCCATGGGCGGCAACTTCGTCTCCGCCTCCCCCGACACCGAGGTCACCGAGGCGGCCATGCGCCGGGCCCGGCTGACCGTCCACGTGTCGACGAAGCTCAACCGCTCGCACGTGGTCACGGGCGCGCGCGCCCTGATCCTGCCGACGCTCGGCCGCACCGAACGCGATGTACAGGGCGGCGGCGAGCAGTTCGTGACCGTCGAGGACTCCATGGGCATGGTGCACGCCTCACGCGGCCGTCTGGAGCCCGCGAGCCCGCACCTGCTGTCCGAGCCGGCGATCGTGTGCCGCCTGGCGCGCCGTGTGCTCGGCGAGGACAGCAAGGTCTCGTGGGAAGAGTTCGAGAAGGACTACGCCACCATCCGCGACCGCATCGCGCGCGTGATCCCCGGCTTCGAGGACTTCAACACCCGTGTGGCCCGCCCCGGCGGCTTCGCCCTGCCGCACGCCCCGCGCGACGAGCGCCGCTTCCCGACGGCGACGGGCAAGGCGAACTTCACTGCGGCCCCGGTGGAGTACCCCGAACTGCCCGAGGGCCGCCTCCTGCTCCAGACGTTGCGCTCGCACGACCAGTACAACACCACGATCTACGGCCTGGACGACCGCTACCGGGGCATCAAGAACGGCCGCCGGGTCGTCCTCGTCAACCCCGAGGACGCACGGACACTCGACGTGGCCGACGGGTCGTACGTCGACCTGGTCGGCGAGTGGCAGGACGGCGTGGAGCGGCGGGCGCCCGGCTTCCGGGTCGTGCACTACCCGACCGCGCCGGACTGCGCGGCGGCGTACTACCCGGAGACCAACGTCCTGGTCCCGCTGGACGCCACGGCGGACACCAGCAACACCCCGGCCAGCAAGTCCGTCGTCGTGCGTCTGGAACAATCGGCGACCGACTGAGCGTTTGCTCAGCCGACGGACACATGTACGACGAACGGAGCCGGGCCGATGGGTGAGCAGCAGCACGTGAAGTTCCCGCAGGAGGTCATCGACGAGTACGCCGCGCTCGGCATCGACCTCCAGGCGCTGTTCTCCGCCGGACACCTCGGCCAGCGGATGGGTGTGGAGATCACGGAGGCGTCGGCGGACCGGGTCGTCGGCACCATGCCGGTGGAGGGCAACACCCAGCCGTACGGACTGCTGCACGGAGGCGCCTCCGCGGTGCTGGCGGAGACCCTGGGCTCGGTGGGCTCGATGCTGCACGGCGGCAGCTCGAAGATCGCGGTCGGCGTCGACCTGAACTGCACCCACCACCGCGGAGTGCGCTCCGGTCTGGTCACCGGCGTGGCCACACCCGTGCACCGGGGCCGGTCGACGGCGACGTACGAGATCGTGATCAGCGACGAGGAGGGCCGGCGCGTGTGTACCGCGCGGCTGACCTGTCTGCTGCGTGACGTGCGGCCCGGCGACGGGGCCCATCTGCGCGCGACCGACTGACCCACCGCAACGGACCGCGGTCGCCCGGCAGTTGATGTCCCACGCCTGGGCGCATAGCGTCGGGGCATGACTGCGGGACGGGCCTCCGCGCCGGGGGCGGCACTCGGATTCGGGCTCGGGCTGGTACTCCTGACCGGCTCCCTGGCCGCCGGATGCGCAGGCTCCGGCACCGCGGACGGGGCGGCGGGCCGGAGCAGCCCGGCGACCGCCACCGGCGCGCCCTCACCCCACGCCACGTCACCCGAGGAACTGTGCACGCGGGTCGTCGCGTACTGGTCGCGCAGGCAGCTCAAGCAGGACACCTACGGCGATTACCAGTCGATGGGGCTGTCCGATGGCCAGTACGACATCCTCAGAGACGTCGTGGACGCCGCCCGCGCCGAACTCGAACACGGCGACGCCGACACGGCCGACCGGATCGTCGACCGCAAGGCACGCCAGGGCTGCGACAACTGGTACCGAACGGGCGGCCCGAGCAAAGGCCCTTGGGGATGAGCGGCGATCTTGTCACGGAATGAAGGAATGCGTCGGCAAACGCCCGACCCTCTTCCCTCGGCGTAACTCTGCGTAATACGCACGCAATGAGAGCCACCCGCGTCAACTACGGCGCCCCTACGGCCCACACCGTCCTCGCAAGCCGCCCTGGTAGCCCGCGGCAACAACTCCACGTCATCACCAAAACAGTTCGACGCTGCTGAAAACACGGGCGCGCGTCCTGCGGGTTCTCACAATGCGGACAGGGCGAATCGGCTGGAATTCCACGCATCCCCCCACTCAGTACCGCTCTGCATTACGCCGTGTCATAACAAGAGCGTCACAGCCTTGGTCAGACACTCCTCCACGTTCCCTGCACACGCTTAGAGTCACGGCCAGTCACCGCGCCATGAGATTCACAGCCAGCCACATGGCCACGGCGCCGGACTCGGTGCGTTCCACGGGGAGCCGCCGCGCGCCAGGGAAAGGACCTGATTCGTGCGTCAACGTTCGATCATCGCTATCACCGCCGCTCTCGCGGCGGGATCGCTGACACTCACTGCCTGTGGGTCGCGCGACGACAAGGGCAGCAGCAGCGGCGACAAGACCACGGTTGTGATCGGTGTCGACGCTCCGCTCACCGGCGACCTCTCGGCCCTCGGTCTCGGCATCAAGAACTCCGCCGACCTGGCCGCCAAGACGGCCAACAAGCAGGAGTTCGTCAAGGGCGTCGAATTCAAGGTCGAGGCCCTCGATGACCAGGCCCAGCCCTCCGTCGGCCAGCAGAACGCCCAGAAGTTCATCAACGAGAAAGACATCCTCGGCGTCGTCGGCCCGCTGAACTCCAGCGTCTCCCAGCAGATGCAGAAGCCGTTCAACGACGCCGGCCTCACCCAGATCTCCCCCGCCAACACCGGCACCGAACTCACCCAGGGCGACGGCTGGAAGACCAACAACAGGGTCCGCCAGTTCAAGACCTTCTTCCGCACCGCCACCACGGACGAGATCCAGGGCGCCTTCGCCGCCGACTACCTGTACAACAGGGGCAAGATCAAGAAGGCCTACCTGATCGACGACCAGAAGACCTACGGCGCCGGCCTCGCCGCCTCCTTCAAGACCAACTTCACCAAGCTCGGCGGCAAGATCGTCGGCAGCGACCACGTCAACCCCGACGACCGCGACTTCAACGCCGTCGTCGCCAAGATCAAGAAGACCGGCGCCCAGGCCCTCTACTACGGCGGCGAGTACCCGGCCGCCGCCCCCCTGAGCCAGCAGCTCAAGGACAGCGGCCAGAACATCCCGCTCATGGGCGGCGACGGCATCTACTCCGGCGACTACCCCAAGCTCAACAAGAAGGCCGCAGGCGACCTCGCCACCTCCGTCGGCAAGCCCGTCGAACAGCTGCCCTCCGCCAAGACGTTCATCGCGAACTACAAGAACGCGGGCTACAAGGACGCCTACGAGGCCTACGGCGGCCTCACCTACGACGCCACCTGGTCCATCATCGAAGCCGTCAAGCTCGCCGTCGAAGGCAACAGCGGCAAGCTCCCCACCGACGGCCGCAAGGCGGTCCTGGACGCCATGGCCAAGGTCAAGTTCGACGGCGTCACCGGCACCATCTCCTTCGACCAGTACGGCGACACCACCAACCACACCATGACCGCGTACAAGATCAACAAGAACGCGTGGACGCCGGAGTACAGCGGGGTGCCCAAGATCGGCTGAGCGAGGAAAGAACACGGATTCCTCACCACTGCACACATTGATCAGGCCGCGCGGGAGCGCCCACCAGCGCTCCCGCGCGGCGCCGTATCCGAACCACTCCACGGAGGCCCTGCGGTGAACGAACTGCCGCAACAGCTGGCCAATGGACTCATCCTCGGCGCGATGTACGGACTCATCGCGATCGGCTACACGATGGTCTACGGCATCGTCCAGCTCATCAACTTCGCCCACGGCGAGATCTTCATGGTCGGGGGCTTCGGGGCCCTCACCGTCTGGCTCTGGCTCCCCAAGGACTTCGCCCTGGGCGCCGCCATCCCCCTCATGATCCTCGGCGGCGTCATCGTCTCCGTCGGCGTCGCCACCGCGGCGGAACGCTTCGCCTACCGCCCCCTGCGCAACGCACCCCGCCTGGCACCCCTCATCACCGCCATCGGACTGTCCATCGTCCTCCAGCAGATCGTCTGGAAGTGGTACCCGGACGCCAAGAAGGACCGCCCCTTCCCCCAGTTCGACGGCGGCCCCTTCGACATCTTCGGCGCCAACATCCAGCGCGGCGACCTCTTCGTCATCATCGCCGCCCCCCTCTGCATGATCGCCCTCGGTCTCTTCGTCACCAAGACCCGCTCCGGACGCGGCATGCAGGCCACCGCCCAGGACCCGGACACCGCCAAACTCATGGGCATCAACACCGACCGCATCATCGTCATGGCCTTCGCCATCGGCGCCGCGTTCGCAGCCATCGCCGCCGTCGCCTACGGCCTCAAGAACGGCCAGGTCGGCTTCCGCATGGGCTTCCTCATGGGCCTCAAAGCCTTCACCGCGGCCGTCCTGGGCGGCATCGGCAACATCTACGGCGCCATGCTCGGCGGCCTCGTCCTCGGCGTCGCCGAATCCCTCGCCACCGGCTACATCGGCGACATCCCCGGCATGGACCTCTTCGGCGGCGGCGCCTGGAAGGACGTCTGGGCCTTCGCCCTCCTCATCCTCGTCCTCCTCTTCCGACCGCAAGGCCTCCTCGGCGAGCGCGTCGCGGATCGGGCGTGATACCCATGACCACCAAAACACCCACCGACACCCCGGACATCACCGAGCCGCCCACCCGGGCAACTCCGCTGATTCCACTGCCCCCGGCCCTCGCCCGCATCACCACCATCGCCGGCTCCGCCGTCGCACTCGTGGGCACCTTCCTCGCCTGGACCTGGACCGCGGAATTCCCCGGCGACCTCACCGTCACCGGCTACCCCGGCGGCCTCCAGATCCTCACCCTCATCGGGGCAGTCCTCACCCTGCTGTTCGCCCTCTCCGGCTACGGAATCCGAGGACTGCGCTGGCTCACCCCCGGCGGCACCAACAGCCCCGTCGTCCTTCTCGCCCTCGGCACCTTCGGCACCACCGGCTACGCCATGGGCGCCATCAGCGACGAACTCGGCGGCCTCGTCAACCTCGAACCCGGCGCCTGGGTCTCCGGCATCGGCTCCCTCATCGCCGTCATCGCGGCCTTCGGCCTCCCCGTCGACCAGCCGTACGACGAAAGCGACCCCACCCCGAACCTCTGGGGCAGGATCCGTCACTCGCTCACCGCCCCCGACCCCGGCCGCGCCAAGGACCTCCCCGCCTGGGCCGAGATCCTCATCATCGCCGCCGGCTTCGGCATCGGCCTCTACGTCTTCTCCTACGCCCTCGGCACCGACTACTCCGAACTGTTCATCGGCTTCCTCATCATCGCCGGCTTCGGATTCACCGCAGTCACCCGTGCCGGCCTCCTCAAGCGGCTGTCGACCCTCACCGCCAAACACCGCAACGTCACCGTCGGCGCCGCCTTCGCCGCCGCGATCTGCTTCCCCTTCACCCAGACCAACGACCAGTTCGCCCTCATCGGCGCGAACATCCTCATCTTCGCGACCGTGGCCCTCGGCCTCAACGTCGTCGTCGGCCTGGCCGGCCTCCTCGACCTCGGATACGTCGCTTTCCTCGGCGTCGGCGCCTACGCCGCCGCCCTGGTCTCCGGCTCCCCCCAGTCCACCATCGGCGTCCACTTCCCGTTCTGGGCCGCCGTCCTCACCGGCGCCCTCGCCTCGCTGATCTTCGGCGTGGTCATCGGAGCCCCGACCCTACGGCTGCGCGGCGACTACCTCGCCATCGTCACCCTCGGCTTCGGTGAGATCTTCCGCATCACCATGAACAACCTGAACGGGAACAGCGGCCCCGACGTCACCAACGGCTCCAACGGCATCCCGAACATCCCCGACCTGGAGATCTTCGGATTCAACCTCGGCCTGCCCCACGACGTCGTCGGCCACGAACTCACCCGCTCCGGCAACTACTACCTGCTGATGCTGCTGTTCACGGCCGTCGTCGTGACCGTCTTCCGCCGCTCCGCGGAATCCCGCATCGGCCGCGCCTGGGTCGCCATCCGCGAAGACGAGACCGCCGCCACCGCCATGGGCATCAACGGCTTCCGCCTCAAACTCCTCGCCTTCGCCCTCGGCGCCTCCCTCGCCGGCTTCGCCGGCACGGTCCAGGCCCACGTCTCCTACAGCGTCACCCCCGACCAGTACCAGTTCGCCGGCTCCGTACCCCCCAACTCCGCCTTCCTCCTCGCCGCCGTCATCCTCGGCGGCATGGGCACCATCAGCGGACCCCTCATCGGCGCCGCCCTCCTCTACCTCATCCCGGCCAAACTCCAGTTCATGGCGGACTACCAGCTCCTCCTCTTCGGCATCGCGCTCATGTTCCTCATGCGCTTCCGCCCCGAAGGCCTCGTCGCCGACCGCAGGAAGCAGCTCGAATTCCACGAGACCGGACAACTCGACGTACCCGAGGACACAGCACTGCCCGAAGGTGCCACCGGCGTCGCGAAGGCAGGGGCGTGACCGCCATGACCACCACCACAACCGCCACCACCACGACGGTCCTCGACGCCAGCGACGTCACCATGCGCTTCGGCGGCCTCACCGCCGTACGCTCCGTCGACCTCACCGTCAACAGCGGCGAGATCGTCGGCCTCATCGGACCCAACGGCGCGGGCAAGACCACCTTCTTCAACTGCCTCACGGGCCTCTACGTCCCGACCAGCGGCACAGTGAAGTACAAGGGCACCGTCCTGCCGCCCAAACCCCACCTCGTCACCCAGGCCGGCATCGCCCGCACCTTCCAGAACATCCGGCTCTTCGCCAACATGACCGTCCTGGAAAACGTGCTCGTCGGACGCCACACCAGAACCAACGAAGGCCTCTGGTCCGCACTCCTGCGCCTGCCCGGCTTCAAGAAGGCCGAGGAGGAGTCCCGCGAACGGGCCATGGAACTCCTGGAGTTCACCGGCCTCGCCGCCAAGGCGGACCACCTCGCACGCAACCTGCCCTACGGCGAACAGCGCAAGCTCGAAATCGCCCGCGCACTCGCGAGCGAGCCCGGCCTGCTGCTCCTCGACGAGCCCACCGCGGGCATGAACCCCCAGGAGACCCGGGCCACCGAGGAACTCGTCTTCGCCATCCGCGACAAGGGCACCGCCATCCTCGTCATCGAGCACGACATCCGGTTCATCATGAACCTCTGCGACCGCGTCGCCGTGCTCGTCCAAGGCGAAAAGATCGTCGAAGACAGCGCCGAAGTCGTCCAGGCCGACGAACGCGTCATCGCCGCCTACCTCGGCACACCCTTCGAGGGCACGCCCGGTACGGAGGAGGCCGCCGAGGTCGAGGCCGCCGAGGCCGGGGCCTCCGGGACCGAGACCGAGACCGGGGTCGAGGACGCCGAGGTCGAGGCCGAGGACGCCGAGGCGCAGAGCACCGCAGAAGGAGACGCCAAGTGACCGCACTGCTCGAGGTCGAAGACCTCAGGGTCGCCTACGGCAAGATCGAAGCCGTCAAAGGCATCTCGTTCAAGGTCGAAGCCGGCGAGGTCGTCACCCTCATCGGCACCAACGGCGCCGGGAAGACGACGACCCTGCGGACGCTCTCGGGCCTCCTCCAGCCCCTCGCCGGGCAGATCAAGTTCGACGGCAAGACGCTGAACAAGATCCCCGCCCACAAGATCGTCTCGCTGGGGCTGGCCCACTCCCCCGAAGGCCGGCACATCTTCCCCCGCATGACCATCGAGGACAACCTCCGCCTCGGCGCCTTCCTCCGCAACGACAAGGACGGCATCGAAAAGGACATCCAGCGCGCCTACGACCTCTTCCCCATCCTCGGAGAACGACGGAAACAGCCCGCAGGCACCCTCTCCGGCGGCGAACAGCAGATGCTCGCCATGGGACGCGCCCTGATGTCCCGGCCCAAACTGCTCATGCTCGACGAGCCCTCCATGGGCCTCTCCCCGATCATGATGCAGAAGATCATGGCCACCATCCAGGAACTCAAGGCCGACGGCACCACCATCCTGCTCATCGAGCAGAACGCCCAGGCCGCACTGTCCCTGGCCGACCACGGCCACGTCATGGAGGTCGGCAAGATCGTCCTCTCGGGCAGCGGGCAGGACCTGCTGCACGACGAATCCGTACGCAAGGCGTACCTCGGCGAGGACTGAACCGACCGAGGCACGTAGACCGTACCTGCGTACATACGACGAGGCCCGCGCCCGTTTCTCCGGGGCGCGGGCCTCGTCGCACGAAGCGCCTGCAATCAGCCCTTGGCCGACTTCTTCTCCTCGCTGTCCGCGATGACCGCCTCCGCGACCTGCTGCATCGACATCCGGCGATCCATCGACGTCTTCTGGATCCACCGGAAGGCGGCCGGCTCGGTCAGCCCGTACTCCGTCTGAAGGATCGACTTCGCCCGGTCCACCAGCTTGCGCGTCTCCAGCCGCTGCGTGAGGTCGGCGACCTCCTTCTCCAGCTGCCGCAGCTCGTTGAACCGCGAGACGGCCATCTCGATCGCCGGAACGACATCGCTCTTGCTGAACGGCTTCACCAGGTACGCCATGGCACCCGCGTCCCGGGCCCGCTCGACCAGGTCGCGCTGCGAGAACGCCGTGAGCATCAGCACCGGTGCGATCGACTCCTCGGCAATCTTCTCCGCCGCCGAGATGCCGTCCAGCTTCGGCATCTTCACGTCCAGAATGACCAGGTCCGGCTGGTGCTCGCGAGCCAGCTCCACGGCCTGCTCCCCGTCACCGGCCTCGCCTACGACGGTGTACCCCTCCTCCTCCAGCATCTCTTTGAGATCGAGCCGGATCAGGGCCTCGTCCTCGGCGATGACGACACGGGTCGTCAGCGGAGGCACGTGCGACTTGTCGTCATCGGGCACGTCTACGGGCTGGGGCGACTCGGGGGCGGTCACTCGGGCTCCTCGTTCAGGGGCGGGGTACTGCTGACAAGAGCGTACCTAGCTGCGGTAAGGTAGAGCACGGCGGGTGACCGCCAACCTTCGTTTTAGAGGAAGCCCCGGTAGCCCAGCGGTAGAGGCACGGTGCTCAAACCACCGACAGCGTGGGTTCGAATCCCACCCGGGGCACTTTTCCTTCTTTTCCAAGGTTGAGTTTATAAAGCGGATGAGCACGTTCTCGTGAACATCCGCTTTTTGCTGCGTGTCGCCGCGATCACTCTCCCAGAGTGGCCGCATGTACGACATCAGCACACGCAAGCGAGCCCTCGCCCTGGTCATCCAAGGCCGCAGCCTCAACTCGGTGAGCCGCGAGACCGGCATCTCACGCGCCGCGATCCGCTCATGGCAGGACCGCCTCGAACCGCTACCCCGCATGGCGCCGCCGGACCCCGGACCACCCTCCGACGACCGCGCGTACGCCTATCTACTCGGCCTCTATCTCGGTGACGGGTGCATCAGCCCTCACCCGCGCAGCGGCTACTACCTCAGAATCGCGTGTGCCGACGCATGGCCCGGACTCATGCAGCAGTGCCGCGAGGCCATCACAAAAGTCCGCCCAGGGGTCGGCGTATACACGCTTCAGAGGCAGGGCTGCGCGACGGTGACCAGCTACTCCCCTCACTGGCCTCAGCTATTCCCTCAACACGGCCCCGGCAAGAAACACGAACGCCGTATCGCTCTCGAACCCTGGCAACAGGACATCGTCGACGCCCACCCCTGGGAGTTCATTCGCGGCCTCATCCACTCCGACGGCTGCCGCATCACCAACTGGACCGAGAAGGTCATTGCCGGTGAGCGCAAGCGCTACGAATACCCTCGGTACTTCTTCACCAACGTCTCCGAGGACATCCGCCGCCTCTACACCGACACCCTCGACAAACTCGGCGTCGAGTGGACGCAGTGCACCCGCAGCGGAACCCCCTTCAACATCTCCGTCGCCCGCAAAGCCTCCGTAGCCCTCATGGACACCCACGTGGGCCCCAAGCACTGAAACCGCGGTCAGCAGTCGTCCTCGCCGATGTGGTGCACCCGCACCATGTTCGTCGAGCCGGAGACTCCGGGCGGTGAGCCGGCCGTGATGACCACGCTGTCGCCCGGCCGACAGCGGCCGTACTTGAGGAGCAGCTCGTCGACCTGGTCGACCATCGCGTCGGTGGAGCCGACGTCCGGGACGAGGAAGGTTTCGACGCCCCAGGTCACGCTGAGCTGGGACCGTGTCGCCGGTTCCGGGGTGAAGGCCAGGAGGGGGATCGGCGAGCGGTAGCGGGAGAGGCGGCGGGCGGTGTCGCCCGACTGGGTGAAGGCGACGAGGAATTTGGCGCCGAGGAAGTCGCCCATCTCCGCGGCCGCGCGGGCGACGGCGCCGGCCTGGGTGCGGGGCTTGTTGTTCTCGGTGAGCGGCGGGAGGCCCTTGGCCAGGAGATCTTCCTCGGCGGCCTCGACGATCTTGGACATGGTGCGGACCGTCTCGACGGGGTACTTTCCGACGCTGGTCTCGCCGGAGAGCATCACGGCGTCGGTGCCGTCGATGACGGCGTTGGCGACGTCGGAGGCCTCCGCGCGGGTCGGGCGGGAGTTTTCGATCATGGAGTCGAGCATCTGGGTGGCGACGATCACCGGCTTGGCGTTGCGCTTGGCCAGCTTGATCGCGCGCTTCTGGACGAGGGGGACCTGTTCGAGCGGCATCTCGACGCCGAGGTCGCCGCGGGCGACCATGATGCCGTCGAAGGCGGCGACGATGTCCTCGATGGCGTCGACGGCCTGCGGTTTCTCCACTTTGGCGATGACCGGGAGGTGGCGGCCCTCCTCGTCCATGATCCGGTGGACGTCCTCGATGTCCTTGCCGCTGCGGACGAAGGAGAGAGCGATGACGTCGAAGCCGGTGCGCAGCGCCCAGCGCAGGTCGGCTTCGTCTTTTTCGGAGAGGGCGGGGACGGAGACGGCGACGCCGGGGAGGTTGAGGCCCTTGTGGTCGGAGATGATGCCGCCCTCGACGACGGTGGTGTGGATGCGGGGGCCGTCGACGGCGGTGACTTCGAGGCAGACCTTGCCGTCGTCCACGAGGACGCGTTCGCCGGGGGTGACGTCGGCGGCGAGGCCGGAGTAGGTGGTTCCGCACTGGTGGCGGTCGCCTTCGACGTGTGGTTCGACGGTGATGGTGAAGGAGTCGCCGCGTTCAAGGAGTACGGGGCCTTCGGCGAAGCGGCCGAGGCGGATCTTCGGGCCCTGAAGGTCGGCGAGGAGCCCGACGCTACGCCCGGTCTCGTCCGAGGCCTTTCGTACGTGGTGGTAGCGCTCCTCGTGCTCGGCGTATCCGCCGTGGCTGAGGTTGAATCGGGCGACGTCCATTCCGGCGTCGACCAGTGCCTTGATCTGGTCGTATGTGTCGGTGGCGGGCCCAAGAGTACAGACGATCTTTGCTCGGCGCATGTATCGAGCCTAGGCCTTACCCGCCGGTAGAGAATCGGTGGGGCGTGACCACTCAACGTCCTTTGGATGAAGGCTCGTTGACAAGTGTTGAATTGTGCGACCGGCCGCTCCGATGAGCATTTTTGAAACACCGCCCGGAATTGCGTCCGAACGGAAAGTGAGCGCCGTTCCTTTGTCAGAGCTGTGGCGGCGCCATCGTGAATTGCGCGCTGACCTGAGCGCTGACGCGGAGGCGTTCGGGTTCCAGGTCGAGTGGTTCGGGGGGCTCGGCGGCGCCCGCGAGCGAGGCGCGGCGGACGCCGCGTGTGAAGGGGGTGCGGGCGGGCTGGGGTCGGTCGGTGCCGGTGTCGGCGAGTTCGATGAGGGCGGCGACGGTGGTGCCGAGTGCGGTGGCGTATTCGTGGGCGCGCTGGACGGCTTCTCGTACTGCTTGCTGTCGGGCTTGGCGGTGTACGGGTGAGTCGGGGCGCAGGAGCCACCAGGGTCCGTCGACGCGGGTGAGCTCCATGTCGGCGAGGCGGGTGGTGAGTTCGCCGAGGACGGTGAAGTCGGTGAAGTCGGCGGTGAGGTTGACGCGGCCGTGGTAGGCGTGGACGCGTTCGCCTCGGCCGCGTTCGCTGAGTTCGGGGGTGATGGAGAAGGCGCCGGCGGAGAGGCGTTCGACGGTGTCTCCGTAGGACTTGATCAGGTCGAGGGCGGTGGTGTTGCGGTGGGTGAGGTCGTCGAGGGCGGTGCGTCGGTCGCGGCCGCGGGCGGTGACCGTGATGCTGATGCGGGCGATCTCGGGTTCGACTTCCAGTTCGGCTTCGCCGCGGACGACGAGGAGGGGGGCGTCCGGGGTGCCGTGGGGGGTGGTCATACGTCCTACTCTGTCAGGTCTTTTCTGGTTGGGCGGCGGGAGTTGACCGGTTAGGTCACCAGATCGAAACCTGCTGTATCTGTTGCGGCAAGTCATGAACGGGTCAGAATCTACGCGCGTCGTTGACCATTTCCCGAGGGGATCGAGACATGCCGTTGAACCGCCGGAAGTTCCTGAAGAAATCCGCCGCCACCGGGGCGGGAGTGGCGATCGCCGGCGCGGCGGCGGCTCCGTCGGCGGAGGCGGCCGAGACGGCCGCGGCGGCCGCGGCGGGGAAGCCCGCGAAGCAGCCGAAGCGGTATTCGCTCACCGTGATGGGCACGACGGACCTGCACGGGCATGTCTTCAACTGGGACTACTTCAAGGACGCGGAGTACTCCGACAAGGCGGGCAACGCGATGGGCCTGGCCCGTATCTCGACCCTGGTGAACCAGGTGCGCGAGGAGAGGGGCCGCTGCAACACCCTGCTGCTGGACGCGGGTGACACGATCCAGGGGACCCCGCTGACGTACTACTACGCGAAGGTGGACCCGATCACCGCCAAGGGTGGTCCGGTGCATCCGATGGCGCAGGCGATGAACGCGATCGGCTATGACGCGGCGGCGCTCGGCAATCACGAGTTCAACTACGGCATCGAGACGCTGCGGAAGTTCGAGCAGCAGCTCCACTTTCCGCTGCTGGGCGCGAACGCGCTGGACGCGAAGACGCAGAAGCCCGCGTTCCCGCCGTACTTCATCAAGAAGTTCCATGTGCCGGGCGCCCCGCCGGTGAAGGTCGCCGTCCTCGGTCTCACCAACCCGGGTATCGCGATCTGGGACAAGGCGTTCGTGCAGGGGAAGCTGACCTTCCCGGGTCTGGAGGAGCAGGCGGCGAAGTGGGTGCCGAAGCTGCGTTCGATGGGCGCGGACGTCGTGGTGGTGTCGGCGCACAGCGGCTCCTCGGGTACCTCGTCGTACGGTGACCAGGTGCCGTACGTGGAGAACGCGGCCGCCAACGTCGCCAAGCAGGTGCCGGGCATCGACGCGATCCTGGTCGGGCACGCGCATGTGGAGATCCCGGAGCTGAAGGTCACCAACGAGGCGACCGGCAGGACGGTCGTGCTGTCGGAGCCGCTGTGCTTCGCCGAGCGTCTCACGCTGTTCGACATCGAGCTGGTGTTCAGCAAGGGCAAGTGGGAGGTGGAGTCGGTCGCCGCTTCGCTGCGGAACTCCAGCTCGGTCGCCGACGACCCGAAGATCACCAAGCTGCTGGCGGACGAGCACGCGAAGGTCGTCGAGTACGTCAACCAGGTCGTCGGCACCGCGACCGCGACGCTGACCACGGTCGAGGCCCGCTACAAGGACGCCCCGATCATCGACCTGATCACGAAGGTCCAGGAGGACGTGGTCAAGGCGGCGCTGGCGGGCACCGAGTACGCCTCACTGCCGGTGGTCGCGCAGGCCTCGCCGTTCTCCCGCACCTCGGAGATCCCGGCCGGCGATGTGACGATCCGGGATCTGTCCAGCCTGTACGTGTATGACAACACGCTGGTCGCGAAGCTGATGACGGGCGCGCAGCTGCGGGCGTACCTGGAGTACTCGGCGGAGTACTTCGTGCAGACGGCCGCCGACGCGGCGGTCGACGTGGAGAAGCTGACCAACGCGAGCGGCCGTCCGGACTACAACTACGACTATGTCTCGGGCTTCCAGTACGAGATCGACATCGCCCAGGCGGCCGGTGCGCGGATCAAGAACCTGACCTTCGGCGGTGCCGCTCTGGACGACGCCCAGCAGTTCGTGCTCGCGGTGAACAACTACCGGGCCAATGGTGGCGGTGCGTTCCCGTATGTCGCTTCGGCCAAGGAGTTGTGGTCGGAGTCGACGGAGATCCGTACCCGGATCGCGGAGTGGGTGACCGCGAAGGGTGTGCTGGATCCGAAGGACTTCGCGTCGGTGGACTGGAAGCTCACGCGGAACGGCACGCCTGTCTTCTAGTGGGCCGGGGTGTCACGTCGACGGCGGGGGTTTTCCTACCTGCCGTCGACGAGGGGTGTGAGGGTCATGGGGGGCCTTCGGGTGTCGGGGACCTGGGGTCGCCGGTCGAGGCCGAAGGTGGTGAAGGCGGTGCGGGCGGGCAGGGGGTAGGGGTCCTTGCCGGTCAGGGTGTTGAGGATGGTGGCGCTGCGCCAGGCGGCGAGGCCGAGGTCGGGGGCGCCGACGCCGTGGGTGTGGAGTTCGGCGTTCTGTACGTACACCGTTCCGGTGACGGAGGGGTCGAGGACCATCCGGAAGTGTTCGTCGACGCGGGGGCGTTCGCCGCTGTCGCGGCGCAGATAGGGGTCGAGGCCGGCGAGGAGGCGGCCGAGGGGGCGTTCGCGGTAGCCGGTGGCGAGGACGACGGCGTCGGTGGTGAGGCGGGAGCGGCTGCCCTGCTGGACGTGTTCGAGGTGGAGTTCGATTTTGCTGGTGGCGATGCGTCCGGCGGTGCGGACGTGGACGCCGGGGGTGAGGACGGTGTCGGGCCAGCCGCCGTGCAGGGTGCGCTGGTAGAGCTCGTCGTGGATGTCGGCCATGGTGTCGGCGTCGATGCCCTTGTGGAGCTGCCATTGGGAGGCGACGAGCCGGTCCCGGGTGGGCTGGTCGAGGGCGTGGAAGTAGCGGGTGTAGTCGGGGGTGAAGTGCTCGAGGCCGAGCTTTGAGTACTCCATGGGTGCGAAGGACTCGGTGCGGCCGATCCAGTGCAGTCGCTCGTGGCCGGCGGGGCGGTGGCGGAGCAGGTCGAGGAAGACTTCGGCGCCGGACTGTCCGGAGCCGACGACGGTGACGTGTCCGGCGGCGAGGATGGTGTCGCGGTGGTCGAGGTAGTCGGCGGCGTGGACGACGGGGACGCCGGGGGCTTCGACGAGGGGTTTCAAGGGGTCCGGGACGTGGGGTGCGGTGCCGACGCCGAGGACGATGTTCCTGGTGTGGGTGCGGCCGAGGGCCTCGGCCTCTCCTTCGGCGTCGACTTGGGTGAAGTCGACTTCGAAGACGTCGCGTTCGGGGTTCCAGCGGACGGAGTCGACCTGGTGGGAGAAGCGCAGTCCGGGGACGCTCTGGGAGACCCAGCGGCAGTAGGCGTCGTACTCGGCGCGCTGGATGTGGAAGCGCTCGGCGAAGTAGAAGGGGAAGAGCCGGTCGCGGGCTCTGAGGTAGTTGAGGAAGCTCCAGGGGCTTGCGGGGTCGGCGAGGGTGACCAGGTCGGCGAGGAAGGGGACCTGGATGCGTGCGCCGTCGATGAGCAGGCCGGGGTGCCAGTCGAAGCCGGGGCGCTGTTCGTAGAAGACGGCGTCGAGTTCGGCGAGTGGGTGGGCGAGGGCGGCGAGGGAGAGGTTGAACGGTCCGATGCCGATGCCGACCAGGTCGCGCGGTGCTTCGGGCTCGTGGTGTGGGGGGATGGTCATCTGGGGGTGGTTCCTTCCACGAGTTTCAGGAGGTGGGCCAGGTCGTCGGGCCCGGTGTGGGGGTTGAGGAGGGTGGCCTTGAGCCAGAGGCGGCCGTCCATGCGGGCCCGGCCGAGGACGGCGCGGCCGTCCTGGAGGAGTCTGCGGCGTACGTCGGCGACGGTGTCGTCGGTGGCGTCGGCGGGCCGGAACAGGACGGTGCTGATGACGGGCCGGTCGTGGAGTTCGAAGCCGGGGTGGTCCTGGACGAGGGCGGCGAATTGCCGGGCGCGGGCGCAGACCTGGTCGACGAGGGCGCCGATGCCGGTGCGGCCGAGGGTCTTGAGGGTGACGGCGATCTTGAGGATGTCCGCGCGGCGGGTGGTGCGCAGGGAGCGGCCGAGCAGGTCGGGGTGGCCGGCTTCGGTGTCGTCGTCGGCGTTGAGGTAGTCGGCGTGCTGGTTCAGGACGGCGAGGTCGCGGGGGCGGGCGACGGCGAGGAGGCCGGCGGCGATCGGCTGCCAGCCGAGTTTGTGCAGGTCCAGGGCGACGGTGTGGGCGGCTTCGAGGCCGGCGAGCTTTTCCCGGTGGCGGTCGCTGAAGACGAGGCCTGCGCCGTAGGCGGCGTCGATGTGCAGGCGGGCGCTGTGGGCGGCGCACAGGCCGGCGATCTCGGGCAGCGGGTCGATGAGGCCGGCGTCGGTGGTGCCGGCGGTGGCGGCGACGAGCAGCGGGCGGGGCAGGCGGGTGAGGGCTTCGTCGAGGGCGGCGGGGTCGAGGGTGCCGGCGGGTGCGGGGACGACGACCGGGTCGGGCAGGCCCAGCAGCCAGGCGGCGCGGGACAGGGAGTGGTGGGCGTTGGCTCCGCACACCAGTCGGACGCTGCCGCCGTGTGCCTCGCGGGCGAGCAGGAGGGCGAGTTGGTTGGCTTCGGTGCCGCCGGTGGTGACGAGGGCGTCGGCGAGGCCGATCTCGTGGGCGAGGGCGCGGGTGACGAGGGCTTCGAGGGCGGAGGCGGCGGGGGCCTGGTCCCAGGAGTCGAGGGAGGGGTTGAGGGCGCTCGCGGCGAGGTCGGCGGCGGTGGCGACGGCGAGGGGCGGGCAGTGCAGATGGGCGGTGCACAGCGGGTCGGCGGGGTCGGCGGAGCCTTCGGCGAGGGCGTGTACGAGGGTGCGCAGGGCCTCGGGTTCGCCGTCGTGGGGCAGGACGTCGCCGACGGCGTCGGTGATGCGGGCGGTGACGGCCTGCGGGCCGCCTTCGGGCAGTGGGCCACCGCGTGACCGGCCGCCTTCGCGCAGGGCGTCGAGGACGGTGTCGAGCAGCGGCCGCAGGGCCGCGGGGCCGTCGGGTCCTGAGGCGAGGGGCGGCATGCTCATGGGCTCTCCTCCGGGGCGCGGGCGAGGGGACATCCGCCGCGGTGGTTCCAGCTTGTACGCGGATGGGGCTGCGCATCCGGAAAGTTCAACGAGCGGACCCGGAAGTGGGTACTCCCGTGCGGGGAAAACGTGTTGGGTGCGTTCCGGAGGGTGGGTGGCGTCGGTCGGATGGTTGACATGTGGATGCTGGATGTGCCCGGTGAGCGGGTGGTGGTGCGGGAGCCGGTCCCGGCGGACGAGGCGCCGCTGCTCGCGCTGTTCGAGGCGTGCGAGGACTGGTTCGTGGCCGCGACGGGGCTGCCGTCGGCGCCCGGTGATGTGCAGAGCCTGTTCTACTCGCTGCCCGAGGGGGCCCGTCCGGAGGACAAGGTGCTTCTGGTCGTTGAGCGGGACGGGGTGGTGACGGGCCTGGTGGACGCGGTACGGGACCACCCGGAGCCGGGTGCGGTGTCGGTGGGCATGTTCCTGCTGGCGCCCTGGGCCCGTGGCCGGGGGCTGGGCCGGGCGGTGGCCGGGGCGCTGCTCGCGCGCGCGGAGGGTGTCACCCGGGTGCGGGCGACGGTCCCGCCCGGCTGGCGGCCGGGCGAGCGTTTCCTGGAGCGGCTCGGCTTCGTGCTGGAGGAGGAGTCGGTGGTGGGCGTGGAGGTGGGCAACCGGCGGGCGGGGCCGCGTGAGCGGGGTGTGCGGCGGGCGGAGCTGCGCGTCGACCGGGGCTGACGCGCCCGGCCGACGGCTCGTTCAGCCGCGGAAGTCGTCCGCGTGGTCCTGGGCCCACCGGGTGAAGGTGCGGGCCGGGACGCCGGTGATCTTCTCGACGGTGGTGGTGATCTCCGGGGGGACGCCCACGGTGGCCGCGAAGGACTTCAGGAGGCCGTGCAGGAAGTCCGGGGGAACGTTCGGGAACAGTTCGGGCCCGATCTCCTCGGGCGGTGCCTCCACGAACCGCAGGTCGCGGCCGACCGCCCGGCCGATCGCGGCGATCTGCTGGGCGTTGGTGACGGCCTCGGGGCCGGTGAGTCGGTGGACGGCGCCCTCGTGTCCGGGGTCGAGCAGGGCGCGTTCGGCGACAGCGGCGATGTCGTCCTCGTGGATGGGGGCGGCGACCATGTCCGCGTAGACGCCGCGGACGGTGTCCGAGGTGCGGATCTGGGGAGCCCATTGCAGGGCGTTGGTGGCGAAGGCGCCCGGCCGCAGGAAGGTCCACTGAAGGCCGCTGTCGCGGATCTGGCGTTCCGCGGTTGCGTGCATGACGTGGATGGGGTGGGTCTCGTCGGCGCCTTCCTGGATGATGGCGGAGGAGAGCAGCACGACGTGCCGGACGCCGGCCTTGCGGGCCGCGTCGAGGAGGGCGTCGGTCCGGCCGGCGCCCGCCTGTACGTAGAGGAACAGTTTCGACGCGCCTTCGAACAGGGCGGCGCCCTCGTCGGGGCTGAATCGCACCACCTCCGCGCCCTGCGGCAGTGCGGCCCGCTGCGGGTCGCGGGTCAGCGCCCGTACGGGCCGGCCGGCGGTGACGAGTCGTTCCACCAGGGCACGGCCGACGTTGCCGGTGGCACCGGTCACTGCGATCACGGTTTCTCCTCGGATGCTCGGGCCGATCGTCCTCGGGCTCTGTCGAGCCTAGGCAGGACGACCGGCCCGCCGCATCGTCGGCAGGGACCAGACGTGCCCTACGTCGCCGGTCCTAGGGCCCTAGTGCCGGTCCTGTGCCTGGCGCACGCGCAGTGCACGGGCGAGGTCGTCGAGTTCGTCGGCGAGTTTGCGGCGCAGGGCGGTGACCGGGTCGGCGTCGCGCAGGCAGGCCTCGCCGAGGCGGAGGTTCTCGGCGTCGACGGCGTGGGCGGGGAAGGCCAGGCGGCCGGTGGCGATGGCGATGGCGGGGCCGCGGCGGGCGGCCAGGGCGGGCGCGTCCTGGTAGTAGCGGGGCACGTACTCGCTCACCAGGTCGGCCTGTTCGGGCTGCCAGAAGCCCTGGGCGGTGGCCGCGAAGAGGTAGTTGGAGAGGGTGTCGTCGGTGAACATCGCCTCCCAGGCGCGGCGCTTGGCCTCGGGGTCGGGCAGGGCGGCCCGGCAGCGGGCGGCGCCCTCCTGGCCGCTGGCGCTGGGGTCGCGTTCCAGCTCGGCGGCGATGGTGGTCTCGTCGGTGGCGCCGAGGACGGCGAGCCGGGCCAGGATGCGCCAGCGCAGCTCGGGGTCGAGTTCCGGTCCGCCGGGCACGGTGCCCTCGGCGAGCCAGGCGGCGATGGTGTCGGGGTGGGCGGCGACGTCGATGTGGTGGCGTACGGCGACCAGGCGCAGGCCGGGGTTGTCGCCGTCCTCGGTGCGGCGGATGAGGTCGCGGCACAGTGCGGTGAGGGTGGCCAGGGCGGCGGGCCGTTCCTCGGGGGCGAGGTAGCGGTCGGCGACCTGGGTGGAGGCGAAGGCGAGCACGCCCTGTACGAGGGCGAGGTCGGTCTCGTGCGGGAGGTGGGTGCGGGCGATGTCCAGGTAGGCGGCGGGCGGGAGTTCGCCGTCTCGGACGGCGTCCCTGAGGGTGCTCCACACCACCGCGCGGGTGAGCGGGTCGGGCAGGCCGGACAGGCTGGTGCGCACCGTTTGGAAGGACTCGGGATCGAAGCGGACCTTGGTGTAGGTCAGGTCGCCGTCGTTGAGCACGATCAGCGAGGGGCGTTTGCCGATGGGCTTCGGGTCGGTCTGCGGGACGTCGACGTCGATGCGTTCGCGCAGGGTGAGGTGGCCCTCGTCGGCGAGGTCCTGGTCGTAGAGGCCGACGGAGATGCGGTGCGGGCGGCTGCCGGCGCGTTCGATGGTCAGGGCGCAGGTGGCGCCGTCGGTGGTCAGCCGCGGGGTGAGGGTGTCGACGCCGGTGGTGCGCAGCCAGGCGTCGGCCCAGGCGTGGACGTCGCGTTCGGTGTTGGCTGCGAGGGAGTCGATGAAGTCGGCGAGGGTGGCGTTGGCGAACTTGTGGCGGGCGAAGTGGGTGTTGATGCCGGCCAGGAAGTCCTTCTCGCCGAGCCAGGCGACCAGCTGGCGCAGGGCGGAGGCGCCCTTGGCGTAGGAGATGCCGTCGAAGTTGAGCAGGGCGGCGGCGGTGTCGTCGACGGCTTCGGGAGCGACGGGGTGGGTGGAGGGGCGCTGGTCGGCGTCGTAGCCCCAGGGCTTGCGGACGACGCCGAACTCGACCCAGGGTTCGGTGAAGCGGGTTGCCTCGAGGGTGGTCTGGTAGCCCATGAACTCGGCGAAGGACTCGTTGAGCCAGATGTCGTCCCACCACTTGAGGGTGACGAGGTCGCCGAACCACATGTGGGCCATCTCGTGGGCGATGACCATGGCGCGGGTCTGCCGTTCGGTGTCGGTGACGGCGGAGCGGTAGACGAACTTGTCGGCGAAGGTGACCAGGCCGGGGTTCTCCATGGCGCCGGCGTTGAACTCGGGTACGAACGCCTGGTCGTAGGAGTCGAAGGGGTAGGGCTCGTCGAACTTCTCGTGGTAGCGGTCGAAGCACGCGCGCGTGACGTCGAGGATCTCGTCGGCGTCGGCGTCTAGGTGGGGGGCGAGCGAGCGGCGGCAGTGGATGCCGAAGGGCAGGCCGCGGTGTTCGGTGCGTACGGAGTGGAAGGGGCCGGCGGCGACGGCGACGAGGTAGGTGGACAGCGGCGGGGTGGGGGCGGCCTGCCAGCGGCCGTCGCCGAGGTGTTCGGTGATGCCGTTGGCGAGTACGGTCCAGCCCTCGGGGGCCTTGACGGTCAGCTCGAAGACGGCCTTGAGGTCGGGCTGGTCGAAGGCGGCGAAGACGCGCTGCACGTCTTCCATGAAGAGCTGGCTGTAGGCGTAGGTCTCGCCGTCGGTGGGGTCGGTGAAGCGGTGCATGCCCTCGCCGGTGCGGGAGTAGCGCATTGTCGCGTCGACGCGCAGTTCGTGCTCGCCGGGGGTGAGGTCCTTCAGGGGCAGCCGGTCCCGGTCCAGGGTCTCCGGGTCGAGGGGCTGTCCGTCGAGGGTGACGGAGCGCAGCTCGGCGGGCTTGATCTCGACGAAGGTGTCCACGGTGGCGCTGCCCGGCCGCACGGTGAAGCGGATGACGGCACGCGAGTCGAAGGTCTCGTCCCCGGTGGTCAGGTCGAGGTCGATCGTGTAGCGGTGGACGTCGAGGAGCTGGGCACGGGTCTGCGCTTCGTCGCGCGTCAGTACGGACATGAACGACATGCTGCCTGATGTCGCAGACACGGCACAGGGGCGGATCGGTACGCGCCATATGTCCGGTCCGCGCCGGGGGGATGTGGGGCGTGCGCCGGGTCAGGGCCGGTCGCGGCCCGCGCCGGTGCGGTACGCGTCGCGCGGCGGTGGGACGTGGGCGTCGGGGTGGGGCAGGGAGGGGTGCGCGGTGTGGTCCTGGGGCCGGGTGGGGTCCTTGACCAGGGCGCGCAGTTCGCGGATCTCCTGTTCCAGGGCGAGCCGGTGCTGGTGGGCGTCGTAGAGGTAGCGGACCTTGGTGCGCAGGGCCCAGGGGTCGACGGGCTTGAGGACGAGGTCGGCGACGCCGAGGGCGAAGGCGCTGGCGGTCAGTTCCTGGTCGGGGCCGAAGCCGGTGAGCAGGATGACCGGTATGTGCTGGGTCTGCTCCAGGCGGCGCAGATAGCGCACGACGTCCAGGCCGCTGACGCCGGGCATGCGCACGTCGAGCAGCAGCAGGCCGACCTGGCCGCGCAGCACCTGCTTGAGCGCCTCGTCTCCGCTGGTGGCCCGGCCGAGCCGGTAGCCCAGCGGGGCGAGGACGTTCTCCAGCGCGTACAGCGTGTCCTTGTGGTCGTCGACGATGAGGATCTTGGCATCCGACAGCATGGCCCGACGTCCCTCCCACGTGGACAACCAGCTTACGTCCCGGCACTGACACCGGGTGCTCGCCGGTTGACGATGCGTGCGCGGCGACGGCCCGGCCGAGGGCGCCCGCGGGCGGTCAGCCGGCGTTGGATGCCTGGTGGTTGACGGTGTCCTCGGCGATGCGCTCGTGGTGCCTGATCACCTCGGCGATGATGAAGTTCAGGAATTTCTCGGCGAACGCCGGGTCGAGTCTGGCGTTCTCGGCGAGGCTGCGCAGCCGGGCGATCTGCCGGGCCTCGCGGGCCGGGTCGGCCGGTGGCAGCTGGTGGACGGCCTTGAGCCGGCCCACCTGCTGGGTGGCCTTGAAACGTTCGGCGAGCATGTGCACGACGGCCGCGTCGATGTTGTCGATGCTGTCGCGCAGCCGCTCGAGTTCCTCGCGGACGGACGGGTCGACGGCACCGGTGCCGGTGTTGCTGGTGGTCATGGGTGCCAACCCTAAGGGGCGCGCGCTGTCGTTCGCCGGTGGACCGTCGGGGGGCCGGCCGTTCCAGTCACCGGGGACGGCGCGGCCCTGCTGGGCGCGGAAGCGGACGGGGGCGAGGCCGACGCGGCGGGCGAACAGGCGGGAGAAGTAGGCCGGGTCGTCGTAGCCGACACGGCGGGCCACGGCGGCCACGGGGAGGTCGGTGGCCGCCAGGAGCTCCTTGGCGCGGCCCAGGCGGATGCCGAGCAGGTAGTCCTTGGGGCTGCATCCGGCGCCGCGACGGACGGCGGCGCGCAGTTCGGCGGGGGTCATGCCGTGCCGTGCGGCGTGCTCGGCGACGGTCATCGGGGTGCAGGCGTCCCGGGCGAGGGCCTGAAGGACGTCGTCGCCGTCGGGGGCGAGGCCGGCGCGGGCGCGGCGCAGGGCGACGAGGAGTTCGTGGACGGCGGCGGCGGTCTCGACCTCCAGCAGGGGGTTGCCGCGGCGGGAGGCGCGGGCGATGCGGCCGATGACGGCGCGGGGGCCGGCGGCGTCCGCGAGGGGCACGACGGGCCGCTCGGGTTCGATGTAGCCGAGTTCGGTGTAGGTGGCGGTGGCGGGCCCGGTGAAGTCGACGAATCCCTCGTCCCAGCCGGTCGCCGGGTCGGGCGCGTAGTGGTGCGGCACGCCGGGCGTGAGCCACAGCAGCGCCGGCGCGGTGAGGGTGGTGCGGCGTCCGTCGGGGGCGCGGTACCAGCCGCCGCCGGCGCTGATCACGACGGCGACGTGGTGGTCGAGGGTGCGCGGTCCGACGGCGGGCAGGGCGCCGTACTGGAGGCCGACACCGAGGCAGACGAGGCCGAGGCGGTGGTGGACCGGGCCGGGGCTGAAGTACCGCATCCAGGTGTGGTACATGGCCGCGCGCTCCTCCCCGCGTCGCTTCAGGCGTCGTTTCCGGCTTCGGTTCCGGCTTCGGTTCCAGCTTCGGTTCCGGCTTCGGTTCCGGCTTCGGTTCCGGCTTCTTCGCCGTTTGTTTCCGTCCAAGTAGATCCGATCTTTGTCCATGGCGTTGATCGCCGCCAGGGGCGAGGGTGGGCGCATGAGCGAGTTCACTGTGGGGGACACGGATTTCCTGCTGGACGGGCGGCCGGTGCGGCTGCTGTCCGGGGCGCTGCACTACTTCCGGGTGCATGAGGAGCACTGGCGGCACCGGCTGGCGCTGCTGCGGGCGATGGGCCTCAACTGCGTGGAGACGTACGTCCCGTGGAACCTGCACGAGCCGCGCCCCGGCAGCTTCCGGGACGTGCAGGCGCTGGGCCGCTTCCTGGACGCGGTGCGGGAGGTCGGCCTGTGGGCGATCGTGCGGCCGGGACCGTACATCTGCGGCGAGTGGGAGAACGGCGGGCTGCCGCACTGGCTGACGGGCGAGCTGGGCACGCGCGCGCGTACCCGTGACGAACGCTATCTGGCCCATGTGGACCGCTGGTTCCACCATCTGCTGCACGAGATCGTGCCCCGGCAGCTGGACCGCGGCGGATCGGTGATCATGGTGCAGGTCGAGAACGAGTACGGCAGCTACGGCTCCGACGAGGTCTACTTGCGCCACCTGACCGACCTGCTGCGCGCCGAGGGGGTGACGGTGCCGCTGTGCACCTCGGACGGGCCCGAGGACCACATGCTCTCCGGTGGTTCGGTGCCGGGTGTCCTGGCCACGGTGAACTTCGGCTCCCGCGCGCGCGAGGCCTTCGCGACGCTGCGCCGGCACCGTCCCTCGGGGCCGCTGATGTGCATGGAGTTCTGGTGCGGCTGGTTCGACCGCTGGGGCGGCGAGCACGCGGTACGGGACGCCGGGGACGCGGCGCGGAGCCTGCGGGAGATCCTCGAGTGCGGCGCCTCGGTCAACCTGTACATGGCGCACGGCGGCACCAGCTTCGCCGGCTGGGCGGGCGCCAACCGCGGCGGCGGCGACATGCACGAGGGGCCGCTGGAGCCGGACGTGACGTCGTACGACTACGACGCTCCGATCGACGAGTACGGGCGCCCCACGGCGAAGTTCTGGGCCTTCCGCGAGGTACTCGCCGCCCACCACCCGGACCCGCTGCCCGAACTGCCGGGGCTGCCCGCGCCGTTGGGTGCTCCGGCGGAGGTGGGGCTGTCCGGTTGGGCGTCCTTGGGGGACGTGCTGGACACGCTCGGCGGCCGGGAGAGCGTCGGTGGTGTCCCGTCCACCTTCGAGGAACTCGACGTCGACCGGGGGCTGGTCCGCTACGAGGTGACCGTGCCGGGCCCGCGGCAGCCGTACCCGCTCACCCTGCGCGGCCTGCGGGACCTGGCGGTGGTGTACGTCGACGGGGAGCGGGCCGGGGTGCTCACCGAGGAAGAGCCCGTGCTGGAGAAGCCCGTCGCCGGGCCCGCGCGCGTGGAGGTGTGGGTCGAGTCGCTCGGCCGGGTCAACTACGGACCCCGCAGCGGCGAGCCCAAGGGTGTCACGGGAGGCATCCAGCACGAGCGGCAGTATCTGCACGGGGTACGCGCGCGTGGGCTGCGGCTGGACGCTCTCGACGACGGGGCCGGCCGGGTGCCCTTCGGCGAGCTGTCCGGCGACGGCGCCCCCGGGCTGTACCGGGGCACCGTCACGGTCCGCGGTGCCGGGGACGCGCGGCTGGAACTGCCGGGCTGGACCCGTGGGTTCGTCTGGATCAACGGCTTCGGTCTGGGCCGCTACTGGTCCGCGGGTCCCCAGCGCTCGCTGTACGTTCCCGGCCCGGTGCTGCGGGAGGGCGAGAACGAGGTGTGGGTGCTGGAGCTGGAGGGGACCGAGCCGGGTGCGTGCGCCGTGCGTCTGAGCGCCCCGCCGCGGCCTGCCGCATAGAGTGGAGAGGAGGCCCGAACGTCTTTGGGGGTACGGACGTGGCGAACGGCGGACCGGTCGAGCACGGCTACCCGCATCTGGAGACGGTGCGGGCCTCCATCACCGCGCTGTACAAGCGCCTCTCGTACGACACCGTCCAGACCTTCGCCACCAGCGTGGCCCCCGCCGACGTGGCCTTCTGCGACACCGACGACCTCTATCTGGGCGCGCAGCGGGTGGCCCGCGAGATGGTGCGGCACTTCCGCTTGCCGGACGCCCGCCTGGTCGTGAGCTTCCGCGAGATGACGCACGCGGCGAACGTCGAACTCGCGGCGGGCCCCGAGTACTTCGTGGAGTTGAACGACCGCTTCCGCGGTCACCGGCGGGACATCGGCGCGGCCCTCGCCCACGAGGTGATGCACGTCTATCTGCACCGTCTGGACCTGTCCTTCCCCGACACCCGGGAGAACGAGATCCTCACGGACACGGCGACGACGTACCTGGGCGCGGGGTGGCTGCTGCTGGACGCCTACCGGGAGGACGCCGTGTCCTCCCAGAAGCTGGGCTACCTCACCCCGGAGGAGTTCGGCTACGTGCTGGCCAAGCGCGCCCTGTTCTTCCACGAGGACCCCTCGGTGTGGTTCACCAGCCCGCAGGCCTACACGGCGTACGCCAAGGGCATGGCCGAGGCCCGCCGGGACGAGCAGCAGCCTCCGCTGACCGGCGCCGGCTGGGCGGGGCGCCGCCGCTACGCCCGCGACCGCAGCCACGCCCCGGGGCCCCAGCCGGGCATCGGCTACACCTTCTCCCCCGACGTCGGCGGTCGTCTGCGCGTCTCCTTCCCCTGTCCGACCTGCCACCAGCGGATCCGGGTGCCGGTGCGGGGGCGGGTGCGGGCGAGGTGTTCGCTGTGCCGGACGGTGCTGGAGTGCGACACGTAGGGACACGCGGCGCCCCCGTTCAGCCTTCGTGCCCGGCCACCGCCCGCCGGGGCAGTGCCGCGCACAGGGCGGCGCACACCAGGAATCCGCCGGTGACCCAGGGCATCGCCGTTCCCAGCGCCTCGGTCGGCCCGCGGTCGACGTGGTCGAAGAACACCGTTCCGACGACGGCCGCCCCGAGCGCGCCCCCGAACTGCTGAGCCGTGGAGAAGATCCCGGACGCTGCGCCGGCGAGCTCGCCCGGCACCGCGGACAGCACCACGTTCACCAGCGGCACCACCAGGAACCCGAGCCCGGCCCCCGCGAGCACCAGTCCCGGCACCAGCGGCCAGGCCCCGGTGTGTACGGCGGCGGCCCGGTCGACCGCCGCCCACACCCAGCCGAAGCCGCCCGCCATCAGCAGCGCGCCGGCGCCGAGCACCGTCCGCCCGTACTTCACTGCGAGCCCGTCCGCGGCAGGCGCGGTCAGGAAGCCGCCGGCCGAGAAGGCCACGGTCAGCACGCCCGCCTGCATCGGCGAGTAGCCCTCGCCGCCCTGAAGCCAGATGGCGAAGATCAGGAAGAAGCCCTGCATGCCGACGGAGAACAGCAGTTGGACCAGGACGCCCACGGAGAAGGCGGGAAGCCGGAACGCCCGCGCGGGCAGCAGCGGCACGGTCCGCGCCCCGCGCCGGCGCCGGGCCTCGTACACCCCGAGCCCGACGACCGCGGAGATGCCGGCGGCGAGGCAGACCCAGCCCCACAGCGGCCAGCCGTTCTCCCGGCCCTGCACCAGCGGCAGCACGATCGCCACCAGACCGCCGGCCAGGACCAGGCTGCCCAGCATGTCCGGGCGGCCCGCCGACCGCTCCCGGGTGGCCGGCACCAGCAGCAGTCCACCGACGAAGGTGCCCAGCGCCACCGGCACGTTCACCAGGAACACCGACCGCCAGCCCCATCCGAACAGGTCGGCGTCGGTGAGCAGTCCGCCGAGCAGCAGCCCCACCGCCGAGGCGAATCCGGCGACCGCGCCGTACATCCCGAAGGCGGCGCCGCGCTCCCTGCCCTGGAACAGGGTGCGGAAGGAACCGAGCACCTGCGGTACCAGCACCGCCGCCATCACCCCCTGCACGGCCCGGGCGGCGATCAACTGGCTGGGCGACTGCGCCACCCCGCAGGCCAGGCTCGCCAGTCCGAAGCCGGCCGTGCCGGCGAGGAAGAGGGTCCGGCGGCCGAGGCGGTCCCCGAGGTGGCCGGAGACGATCAGGGCGGCGGCGAAGCCGAGCAGGTAGGCGGAGACCAGCCACTGGAGGTCGCTCGCCGAGGCGTGCAGGTCGCGGCCGATGGACGGGATGGCGACGTTCACGATGGTCACGTCCAGCAGGTCCATCAGCGCGGCGACCATCATCACGACGGCGGCGGCCCAGCGGCGCGGGTGGGGCTCCGCCGTGCTGGGCGGGGATGAGGCGAGGGTTGCGGACATGGCGTCTCCCGTTGAGTCGGCACCGGCAGCGGCGCAATTTATTTCGTTTGGCCTAACGAAAGACTTGCACGCGCAGCGGCGCCGCCGCAAGTACTTAGTTCGACCGAACGAAATTCTTGGTAGCCTGATCTCATGAGCGGCACTGAGGACAAGGCGGACGAGCGGGCCGAGACGCTGCGGCGGCTCATGGAGGTGGGGCGCGCGCACAGCGCCGTCACGATCATGTTCCACTCGGCGGTCGCCGCGAAGCAGGGGCTGAACGCCACCGAGGAGAAGACCCTCGACTACCTCCAGCGCGAGGGCCCGCTCACCGCCAAGGACCTCGCGTCGCTGACCGGCCTGGCCCCCGCCTCCGTCACCGGGCTGCTGGACCGCCTGGAGGCCAAGGGCTTCGTCCGCAGGGTCAAGCACCCCACGGACAAACGCCGGGTGCTCGTCGAACTCGACCAGGAGAAGCTCGCCGAACTGGCCGTGTTCTTCGAGGACTGGGCGCGTGACGTCGTCGAGGCCTGCGAGGCGTTCAGCACCGAGGAGCTGAAGACCGTGGTCCGCTTCCTGGGCGTGATGAGCGAGCGGCAGCAGGCGGCCGCCGCCCGTCTGTCCGGCTGACTCCCGCTACGCCCCGTACACCACCCCCGGAACCTCCGCCTCCGCAAGCAGTTTCAGCGCCGTCTCCCCCGCCTCGGCCGGACTCCACCGCGCCCCTTTGTCGGCGGTGGGGCCCGGCCGCCAGCCCTCCATGACGGTGATCCGGCCGCCCTCCGCCTCGAAGACCCGGCCGGTCACGCCGGCGCTCGCGGCGGAGCCCAGCCAGACCACCAGCGGGGAGACGTTCCCGGGGGCCATCGCGTCGAAGCCGGAGCCGGGTGCGGCCATGGTCTCGGCGAAGGCGTGTTCCGTCATACGGGTGCGGGCGGCCGGGGCGATCGCGTTCACCTGGACCCCGTACCGGCGCAGCTCGGCCGCCGCGACCAGGGTCAGCCCGACGATCCCGGCCTTGGCGGCGCTGTAGTTGCCCTGCCCGACCGAGCCCAGCAGCCCGGCGCCGCTACTGGTGTTGACGATCCGGGCGACCGGTGTGCGCCCCGCCTTGGCCTCGGCCCGCCAGTGCGCGGCGGCGTGCTTCAAGGGCAGGAAGTGCCCCTTGAGGTGGACACGGAGGACGGTGTCCCAGTCGTCCTCGTCGAGGTTGACCAGCATGCGGTCACGCAGGAAACCGGCGTTGTTGACGAGGGTGTCGAGACGCCCGTAGGTCTCGACCGCGGTCCTGATCAGCGAGGCGGCCCCGGCGGTCGTCGCGATGTCGCCGCCGTGCGCGACCGCCTCGCCGCCGGCCGCCCGGATCTGCTCCACGACGGCCCCGGCGGGACTGTCCGGACCTGGCAGGCCGTCGAGGCCGACGCCGAGGTCGTTGACGACGACCCGGGCGCCCTCGGCGGCGAAGGCGAGCGCGTGGGCCCGGCCGAGTCCGCGCCCGGCGCCGGTGACGACGACGACCCGGCCCGTGCAGATTCCGCTCATCTCAGTCCTCCTTGTTGGCGGTTGCCGCATCCAGGAAGGCCGGCCGCTCTCCGCCCCCGTGCACGAGGAGGCTCGCCCCGCTGATGTAGGCGGCCGCGCCGGAGGCGAGGAAGACGGCGGCGGCGCCGACGTCGGACGGGGCGGCGAGGCGGCCGAGCGGGACGGTGCGGGAGACGGCGTCGATGCCGTCCTGGCCGCCGTAGTGGAGGTGGGCCAGCTCGGTGCGGACCATGCCCACGACCAGCGTGTTGACCCGGACCTCCGGCGCCCATTCCACCGCCATGGAACTGGCCAGGTTCTCCAGTCCCGCCTTGGCCGCGCCATAGACGGCGGAGCCCGGCGACGGACGGCTGCCGCTGACGCTGCCGATCATCACCACCGTTCCCCGGCTCCTCCTGAGGTGTTCGTACGCGGCGAGGGAGGCGGTCAGCGGGGTGAGGAGGTTCAGCTCGATCACCCGGGCGTGCCGCTCGGCGTCCGCGTCGGCGAGCCGCCGGTAGGGGGTGCCGCCCGCGTTGTTGACGAGCACGTCGACGCGGGGCAGGGCATCGAAGAAGGCGCGTACGGCGGGTGGGTCGCGGAGGTCGAGGGCGGTGAATTCGACGCCGCCGAGGGGGCGTTCGGGTGGTCGGCGGGCACACGCGAGCACATGGGCACCGGCCTCGGCGAAGGCCCGGGCGATCCCGGCCCCGACGCCCCGCGTGCCGCCCGTGACCACGACAGTCCGTCTGTGCAGCGAGTTATCCACAGGGCCTCCCGCTTGTCGGAGCCGACTGCTAGCTTCGAAGCCTCACCTAACAAATGTTTGGTGGAAAGGCGTTGAGTGCGAAGGTAGCTGATGCGTCCATGGGTGTCTCCACCTCGTCCCCGGAAACGGGGCCCGAAAAAGATGGAATCGCCGTCGTCACGGTCGACTTCCCGCCGGTGAACGCGCTGCCGGTGCGCGGCTGGTTCGCCCTGGCCGACGCCGTGCGCGCGGCCGGGCGCGATCCGGAGGTGCGGTGCGTGGTGCTGGCCGCGGCGGGGCGCGGGTTCAACGCCGGCGTGGACATCAAGGAGATACAGGCGGAGGGGCATCCGGCCCTGCTCGGCGCCAACCGGGGCTGCGCGGAGGCCTTCGCGGCGGTGTACGAGTGCGAGACGCCGGTGGTGGCGGCGGTGCACGGCTTCTGTCTGGGCGGCGGGATAGGCCTGGTGGGCAACGCGGACGCGATCGTGGCGAGCGAGGAGGCCGTCTTCGGGCTGCCCGAGCTGGACCGGGGCGCGCTGGGTGCCGCGACGCACCTGGCCCGGCTGGTCCCGCAGCATCTGATGCGGACGCTGTACTACACCTCGCGCACGGTGAACGCGGCCGAGCTGCACGCCCACGGCTCGGTGTGGCGGGTCGTACCGCGCGACGAACTGCACTCGGCCGCGCTGGAGCTGGCGCGAGAGATCGCCGCCAAGGACGGGCGGTTGCTGCGCCTGGCCAAGGCCGCCATCAACGGGATCGATCCCGTCGACGTGCGCCGCAGTTACCGCTTCGAGCAGGGCTTCACCTTCGAGGCGGCCGTGAGCGGGGTGGCCGACCGGGTCCGTGACACGTTCGGGAAGGAGGACGCGTAGGTGAGGGACAAGACGATGACCGCCGACGAGGCCGTCGCGCGGCTGGAGAGCGGCATGACCCTCGGCATCGGCGGCTGGGGGTCCAGGCGCAAGCCGATGGCCCTGGTCAGAGCCCTGCTGCGGTCCGGGATCGGTGACCTCACCGTCGTCTCGTACGGCGGCCCGGACGTCGGGATGCTGGCCGCCGCGGGCCGGATCCGCAAGCTGGTGGCCGCCTTCGTCACGCTCGACTCCGTCCCGCTCGAACCGCACTACCGGGCGGCGCGCGAGCGGGGGGCCTTCGAACTGATGGAGGTGGACGAGGGGATGTTCATGTGGGGGCTCACCGCGGCGGCGAACCGGCTGCCCTTCCTGCCGGTGCGGGCCGGGATCGGTTCGGACGTGATGCGGGTGAACCCCGGCCTGCGGACGGTCACGTCGCCGTACGAGGACGGGGAGACGTTCGTGGCGATGCCCGCGCTGCGGCTGGACGCCGCCCTGGTCCACGTCAACCGCGCGGACCGGCTGGGCAACGGGCAGTATCTGGGCCCGGACCCGTACTTCGACGACCTGTTCTGCGAGGCGGCGGACGCGGCCTACGTCTCGTGCGAACGGATCGTGGACACGGCCGAGCTGACGAAGGCGGCGGCACCGCAGTCACTGCTGGTCAAGCGGCATGTGGTGACCGGAGTCGTCGAGGCGCCGAACGGCGCCCACTTCACCTCGTGCGCACCCGACCACGAGCGGGACGAGGACTTCCAGAGGGAGTACACGAGGGCGCCCTGGCCGGAGTTCGCCGAGCGGTTCCTCGGCGGGGACGAGCAGGCGTACCGGTCGGCGGTGCGGGCCTGGCAGGAGGAGCGGCGATGACGGGGCCCACCCGCGCCGAGTACTGCGTGATCGCCTGCGCCGACGCCTGGCGCGGCTCCGGCGAGATCCTGGCGAGCCCCATGGGCCTGATCCCGTCGCTGGGCGCGCGGCTGGCCCGGCTCACCTTCGCGCCGGACCTGCTGCTGACCGACGGCGAGGCGCTGCTCGTACTGCCGGACGGGACGCCCGAGGGCTGGCTGCCCTACCGGCAGCATCTGACGCTGGTGGCCGGCGGGCGGCGGCACGTGATGATGGGGGCCAGCCAGATCGACCGCTTCGGCAACCAGAACATCTCGTGCATCGGGGACTGGGCGAGACCCCGGCGGCAGCTGCTGGGCGTACGCGGGGCGCCGCTCAACACGCTGAACAACCCGACGAGTTACTGGATCCCGAGGCACTCCCGGCGGGTCTTCGTGGAGCGGGTCGACATGGTGTGCGGGGTGGGGTACGACCGTGCCGCCGAGCATCCGGGTACAGCCGGGTACCACCGCATCCCGCGGGTCGTCTCCGACCTGGGCGTGTTCGACTTCGCCACGCCCGACCGCTCGATGCGGCTCGCCTCACTGCACCCGGGGGTGACCGTGGCGCGGGTGGCGGAGGCGACGGGCTTCGCGCTCGCGATACCGGAGGAGGTGCCGGCGACCCGGGAGCCGACGGCCGAGGAGCTGCGGCTGATCCGCGAGGTGCTCGACCCGGGCGGCACTCGCGCCCGCGAGGTTCCCGAGGAGGTGGGGGGCTGATGGAGACCGCGCTCACCCGGCTGACCGGGGTCCGGCATCCCGTCGTGCAGACGGGGATGGGCTGGGTTGCGGGCCCGCGTCTGGTCTCGGCGGCGGCGAACGCGGGCGCGCTGGGCATCCTGGCCTCCGCGACGATGACCCTCGACCAGTTGCGCGCGGCGATACGCGAGGTCGCCGCGCGCACGGACGCGCCGTTCGGGGTGAACCTCCGGGCGGACGCGGGCGACGCCGGGGACCGGGTCCGCCTGATCATCGACGAGGGGGCCCGGGTGGCGTCCTTCGCTCTGGCGCCCTCCCGGGAGCTGATCGCGGAGCTGAAGGAGGCGGGCGTGGTCGTGATCCCGTCCGTCGGGGCGCGGCGGCACGCGGAGAAGGTGGCGGCCTGGGGTGCGGACGCGGTGATCGTGCAGGGCGGAGAGGGCGGCGGGCACACCGGAGAGGTGGCGACCACCGTGCTGCTGCCGCAGGTGGTGGACGCGGTGCGGATACCCGTCGTGGCGGCGGGCGGCTTCTTCGACGGGCGGGGACTGGTCGCGGCGCTGGCCTACGGGGCGGCGGGGATCGCGATGGGCACGCGGTTCCTGCTCACCTCGGACTCGACGGTGCCGGACGCGGTCAAGGCCAGATACCTCGCGGCCACCGTCAGGGAGGTCACGGTCACCACGGCCGTGGACGGCCTGCCGCACCGCATGCTGCGCACCGACCTGGTGGACGCCCTGGAGCGGTCCGGCCGCACGCGCGCGCTGCTGCACGCCGTCCGGCGGGCGGCGGGGTTCCGGCGGCTGTCCGGGCTGACCTGGCGGCGGATGGTGCGGGACGGTCTCGCCCTGAGGCACGGCAAGGAGCTGTCCTGGAGTCAGGTCCTGCTCGCCGCGAACACGCCGATGCTGTTGAGGTCCGCGATGGTGGACGGGCGTACGGACCTCGGGGTGATGGCGTCCGGGCAGGTCGCCGGGGTGATCGACGACCTGCCGTCGTGCGCGGAGCTGGTGGAGCGGATCATGAAGGAGGCGGAGGAGGTACGGGCGAGGCTCACAGCCTCTCGATGACCGGCACCCTTCCCAACGGCCCCCTCGCACTGCTCGGCCCCAGGGGGCCTCCCAGGCTTCGGGAGCCTGCGGCGGACTCCGTCCACCGAAGCGGTGGCCGCCCCTTCGCCGCTCCGGTGGTCACAGGCGTTCGATGATCGTCACGTTCGCCTGGCCGCCGCCCTCGCACATGGTCTGGAGTCCGAACCGGCCGCCGGTGCGCTCCAGTTCGTGCAGCAGGGTCGTCATCAGCCTGGCGCCGGTCGCGCCGAGCGGATGGCCGAGGGCGATGGCCCCGCCGTTGACGTTGACCTTGTCCGGGTCCGCGCCGGTCTCCTTCAGCCAGGCCAGGACGACGGGGGCGAAGGCCTCGTTGATCTCGACGAGGTCGATGTCGTCGAGGGTCAGGCCGGTCTTCTTCAGGGCGTGCGCGGTGGCCGGGATGGGCGCGGTGAGCATGCGGATGGGGTCCTCGCCGCGTACGGAGAGGTGGTGCACGCGGGCGCGCGGGCGCAGCCCGTGCTCCCGTACGGCCCGCTCCGAGGCCAGCAGCAGGGCCGCGGCGCCGTCGGAGACCTGGGAGGAGCAGGCGGCGGTGACGGTGCCACCGTCGATGACCGGCTTGAGTGCGGCCATCTTCTTCAGGGAGGTGTCACGGCGCGGGCCCTCGTCCACGGTGACGTCGCCGTAGGGCACGGTCTCCCGGTCGAAGCGGCTCTCGTCGATGGCCCGTACCGCCCGCCCGTGCGAGCGCAGGGCGAACTCCTCCTGGTCCTGGCGGCTGATCCCCCACTTCGCGGCGATCATCTCGGCGCCGGCGAACTGGTTCACCGGCCGGCTGCCGTAGCGGGCGCGCCAGCCCTCGCTGCCCGCGAAGGGGCCCTGGGTGAAGCCCAGGGGCTCGGCGGCCTGCCGGGTGGCGAAGGCGATCGGGATCTGCGACATGTTCTGCACGCCGCCCGCGACCACCAGGTCCTGGGTGCCGGAGAGCACGGCCTGCGCGGCGAAGTGCAGGGCCTGCTGCGAGGAGCCGCACTGCCGGTCGACGGTGACGCCCGGCACCTCCTCGGGCAGTCCGGCCGCCAGCCAGCAGGTCCGGGCGATGTCCCCGGCCTGCGGGCCCACCGCGTCCAGGCAGCCGAAGACGACGTCCTCGACGGCGGCCGGGTCCACTCCCGAGCGGGCGACGAGTTCCTTCAGCACGTGTGCGCCCAGGTCGGCCGGGTGGACCGCGCTCAGTCCTCCCCGGCGCCGGCCGACGGGTGTGCGGACCGCTTCGACGATGTAGGCCTCGGCCATGACAACTCCCTCGCAGATAAGGGCTATTCGCGTACGGCGATCCCGTCCAGCACCATCGACAGGTACTGCCGGGCGATCTCCTCCGGGCTGTGCTGTCCGCCGGGCCGGTACCAGGACGCGGCGACCCACACGGTGTCGCGGACGAACCGGTAGGTGAGCCGGACGTCGAGGTCGGCCCGGAAGACGCGCGCGGCGACCCCGCGTTCCAGGGTGGACAGCCACGCCTTCTCGAACTTGCGCTGCGATTCGGCGAGGAACGTGAACCGTTCCTGCGCGACCAGTTGCTTGCTCTCCTTCTGGTAGATCGCGACGGCGGCGCGGTGCCGGTCGATCTCCCGGAAGGACTCGGTGACGAGCGCCTCGAGCGTCTCGCGCGGGCCGAGCCGGTCGGCCAGGACGGTGTCGTAGCCGCCCCAGAGTTCGTCGAGGAAGGTCCGCAGAATCTCTTCCAGCATCGATTCCTTGGAGTCGAAGTGGTAGTAGAGGCTGCCCGCGAGCATGCCCGCGTGGTCGGCGATCTTGCGGACGGTGGTGGCGTTGTAGCCCTGCTCGGCGAAGACCTCGGCGGCGGTGTCCAGGAGTTCGCGGCGGCGATCGTGAGCGGCGCCGGCCGCGGGCTTGCTCGCGGCGGTCACCTGGGACTTCTTCTTGGTCGGCACGGCTCCATTGTGGTCCCAGGCCGACAGGACCTAGGCATGCTGGCTGCTCACGGAGACGACCTCCCCGGTCATGTACGAGGAGTAGCCGGACGCCAGGAACACGATCACGTTGGCCACCTCCCAGGGCTCGGCGTACCGCCCGGAGGCCTCGCGCGCCGTCAGTTCCTCCAGCAGCTCGGGCGTCGTCACCTTCACCAGGTGCGGATGCATGGCGAGGCTCGGCGCGACCGCGTTGACCCGCACCCCGTACTCGGCCGCCTCCATCGCCGCGCACCGGGTCAGCGCCATCACCCCGGCCTTCGCGGCGGCGTAGTGCGCCTGCCCGGCCTGGGCGCGCCAGCCGACCACGGAGGCGTTGTTGACGATCACGCCGCTCCTGGTCTCCCTCATGGCGCGCAGGGCCGCCCGGGTGCAGCGGAAGGTGCCGTTCAGCGTCACGTCCAGAACGCGGGACCACTGCTCGTCGGTCATGTCGACGAGGTGCGAGGTCCCGCCGAGCCCGGCGTTGTTGACGACGACGTCCAGCCGCCCGTGTTCCCTCACGGCGGTGTCGAACAGGGCCCGCACCTGGGACTCGTCGGTGACGTCGCAGGGTACGGCCGCCACCGCTCCCGGGAAGTCCCGGCTCAGCTCGGCCTCGTACTCCTTGAGCCGGCGGGCGTGCGCGTCGCTGATCAGGACGCGTGCGCCCTCCTCCAGGAAGCGGCGTGCGGTCGCCCCGCCGATCCCGGCTCCGGCCGCCGCGGTGATGACGGCGGTGCGCCCCTTCAGCAGCCCGTGCCCGGGCACGTAGGCCGGGCTCTCGACGCCTGTCATAGGGCCACGCTAACCTACCAAACACTTGTTAGGGAAGGATGGTGACCCGATCGTGGACCTCACCCACGCTCCGGCCGACGAGCGGTTCCGCGCCGATGCCCGGGCCTGGCTCGGGGCGCATGTGCCCGCCGGTCCGCTGCCGTCCCTGGAGACGGCTGAGGGCTTCGCGGCCCATCGCGCGTGGGAGGCCGAACTGGCCGCGGACCGCTGGTCGGTCGTCAACTGGCCGGCGGAGTACGGCGGGCGGGATTCCGGCCTGGTCCGGTGGCTGGTCTTCGAGGAGGAGTACTGGGCGTCGGGCGCGCCGGGCCGGGTCGGGCAGAACGGGATCAGCCTGCTCGCACCGACCCTCTTCGACCACGGCACGGCGGAGCAGCGGGCGCGCGTGCTGCCGCCCATGGCCACCGGCGAGGTGGTCTGGGCGCAGGCCTGGTCGGAGCCGGAGGCGGGCTCGGATCTGGCCTCGCTCACCTCCAGGGCGGTGCGAGCCGACGGGGGCTGGCTGCTCAGCGGGCAGAAGACCTGGTCGTCGCGGGCCGCGTTCGCCGACCGGGCCTTCGGCCTGTTCCGCAGCGACCCCGCCACACCGAAACCCCACCAGGGCCTGACCTACCTCATGTTCGACCTGCACGCGCCCGGCGTCACGGTCCGCCCGATCGGCCGCCTGGACAGCAAGCCCGCCTTCGCCGAGGTGTTCCTCGACGAGGTGTTCGTGCCGGACGAGGACGTGATCGGCGAGCCCGGCCAGGGCTGGCGGATCGCGATGTCGACGGCGGGCAACGAACGCGGCCTCACCCTGCGCTCCCCGGGCCGCTTCCTCGCCGCCGCCGACCGGCTCCACGCCCTGTGGCGGGAACAGGGCGATCCGCACTCCGCACGCGCCCGCGTGGCCGACGCCCTCATAGGTGCCCGCGCCTACCAGCTGTTCACCTACGCGGCCGCCTCCCGCTTCCTCGACGGCGACGCCCTCGGCCCGGAGTCCAGCCTGAACAAGGTCTTCTGGTCCGAGTACGACCTGGCGCTGCACGAGACCGCCCTCGACCTCCTCGGCGCCGAGGGCGAGATGGCGGACTCCGCCTGGTCGGAGGGGTACGTGTTCGCGCTCGCCGGCCCCATCTACGCGGGCACGAACGAGATCCAGCGGGACATCGTCGCCGAGCGCCTGCTCGGCCTGCCGAAGGGACGCCGCTGATGCGCTTCCTCCTCGACACCGAGCAGCGCGCCCTCGCCGATTCGCTGCACGCGATGCTGACGGCGGCGGACACTCCGTCGGTGGTCCGGGACTGGGGCCGCGGCGACCACACGAGGGGGCGCGCGCTGTGGGCCCGTGTCGCAGAGGCGGGGGTGTTCGGGCTGGCGGTCGCGGAGCCGTACGACGGGACGGGCCCCCTGCCCGTGGAACTCGCGGTCGCCTTCGTGGAGTTGGGCAGGCACGCGGTGCCCGGCCCGCTGGTGGAGACGGTGGCGGCCGCCGCGCTGCTCACCGAGCCGGGCCTGGCCAAGCGGTTCCTGCCCCCGCTCGTCGCGGGCGAGACGATGGCCACGGTCGCCGTCACGGAGTACGCCCTGGACGGCGACGCGGCGACCCTCCACCTCGCCCTCTCCCCCGAGGGCCTGCGCCTGTCCCCCGGCCCCGGCCCGGCCCGCGCCTGCCTGGACCCCGCGCGTCGCCTCACCACCCTCGCCCCGGGCGGCGAACTCCTCACCCCGGACCCGCCCTTGGCGCGGGCCGTCGCCTGGGCCCGGCTGGCCACCGCCGCGCAGGCACTCGGCGTCGGCCTCGCGCTCCTGGACAGAACCGTCGGCTACGTCGGACAGCGCACCCAGTTCGGCGCCCCCATAGGCTCCTTCCAGGCGGTGAAGCACCGGCTGGCCGACGCGAAGATCGCCCTGGAGTTCGCCCGCCCCCTGCTCTTCGGCGCCGCCCTGACGATGGACCCGGTGGACGTGGCCGCCGCCAAACTGAGCGCGTGCGAGGCCGCGTACACCACGGCCCGTGCGGCGCTCCAGCTGCACGGCGCCATCGGCTACACGGCGGAGTACGACCTGTCCCTCTGGCTGACCCGCGCCCGGGCCCTGCGCACCGCCTGGGGCGGCCCGGACGAGTGCCGGGACCTGGTGCTCGGCGGGGGTGACGGCCGCGGGTGAGCCCCCCTCAGCCCGGTACGATCCCCACGGCCCGCGCGGCCACCAGCCACTTGGGGAACTCGCCCACGAGACGGTCGTACAGCTCCGTGTCGGGCACGGTCCGCGGGTCGGTGCCCGCGTGGAAGAAGCCGGCGTTGTCGACGGCCCGCTTCTGCGGCACCGCCAGCTCGTCGAGTCTGCGCAGGAACTGGAACTGCTTGCTGCCGGGATCGCCGAAGCCGATGAACTGCCAGAACAGGGGCAGCTTCGCCGCCTTGCACAGGTATCGCTCGGCGGCGAGCTTGTTGATCGGGCCGCCGTCCGTCTGGAAGACGACGAGGGCGGGGTGGCGGGAGCCGCTGTCGAGGTAGTGGTCGATGACGGCGTCCATGGCCAGGTGGTAGCTGGTCTTGCCCATGTGCCCGAGTCCGGCCGCGATCCGCTCGACCCGCCCCTGGTGGTCGGCCAGGGAGATGTCGGAGACGGCGTCGATGTCGGTCGAGAAGAACACCACCGGCACCCGGCCGTCGTCGTCGAGGTGGGCGGACAGGCCCAGCACGCGGTCGGCGAGCGCCTGCACGCTGCCGTCGGCGTAGTACGGCTTCATGGAACCGGAGTGGTCGACCACGAGGTAGACGGCGGCCCGCAGCCCGTCCAGCCCGTGCCGGGTGAGGGACGCCCCGGCGCTCTTGTACAGGCTGACCAGCGCGGGCGCGCTCTGCTCCACCTTGCTGAGACTGATCGCAACCATGGCCCCACCTTCCCATCCCGGCCTCACCGTTCGCTATTTTGATCGCCGCCGTCCCCACCGGCTCATCCGTCCCCAACCTTCCCGAGGAGCCGGCCGTGGCGCCCGAGTCAGCCGAGTCCACCCAGTCCCCCGAGTCCACCCAGTCCCCCGAGCCGAGCGCGTCCCCCGAAGCCGCCGCGCCCGCCGTCACCACCTGCTACCGCCACCCCAAGGTGGAGTCCCACGTCCGCTGCACCCGCTGCGACCGCTACATCTGCCCCGCCTGCATGCGGGAGGCCGCCGTCGGCCACCAGTGCGTGGAGTGCGTGAAGGAGGGCGCCCGGTCGGTGCGCCAGGCGCGGACGGCGTTCGGCGGCCGGATCACGGCCGTGCCGCTGGTGACGTACGTGCTCATCGGGCTGAACGTGCTCGCGTACCTGGCGGAGCTGGTGCGGCCGTCGGTCGTGGGCCGGTTCGGGATGCTGGGCACCGTGCCGGCCGGCTACCTCCCGGAGGGTGTGGCGCACGGCGAGTGGTACCGGCTCCTGACCGGCGCGTTCCTGCACAGCCCGCCCACGGACGGCACGTTCGGCATCCTGCACATCCTGATGAACATGGCCGCGCTGTGGAACATCGGGCGGATCACGGAGAGCCAACTCGGCCGCGTCCGCTACCTCGCCCTGTATCTGCTCTCCGCGCTCGGCGGCTCGGTCCTGGTCCTGCTGATCGCCCCGCACGATCTCGTGGTCGGCGCGTCCGGCGCGATCTTCGGGCTCGGTGCCGCCTACTACGTCATGGCCCGCCGCCTCGGCTCCGACATGGACACCGTCAACCGGTTCATGGGCGGACTGCTGCTGTGGCTGCTGATCTCCGCCGGTCTCACCTCCTGGCAGGGCCACCTCGGCGGCCTGCTGGCGGGCGGCGTGGTGACACTGGCGTACGCGTACGCGCCCCGGGACGGCCGCCGCGCCCTGATCCAGACGGGCGTGTGCGTGGCGCTACTGGCGCTGCTGCTGGTGCTGGCCTGGGCCAAGGTGTCGGCGCTGACGGGTGGGGCCGCCTGATCCGGGGCGCACCGTCAGGTCCCAGCACTCCGAGGTCGATCAGATGGATCCCGGGCCCCGGGATCCCTGAACGACAGGTGCGCGACCAGCGAGTCCCACTCGTCCGTCCGCCCGACCAGGGCGCTGACGTCACTTCACCGGCGACCGGGTCCGCGGTGACCGGCTGCACAACCAGCTCTTCACGCTGCCCGACCGGCCGTCGGGCTGGGCGCTGGATGCCGACGGCACCGTCGAGGAGCTGGCCGAGCGGTTCGCCGACTGGTCCGGGCCGTGCTGCGCAAGCCCGTCGTGCTCCATGTGTGGCTGAACGAGGAGCGGTGGGCGTACGCGGCGCGGTTCGTCTTCGCCGACGACGAGACGATCAGTCAGCTCTACCGGCGCGACCCGGCCCCGCCCGGACAGGAGGAGCAGCTGATGTGCGGGTGCTCCGGGCCACGTTCTGGCAGACCCGACGCGCGCACATACCGCATGCTGCTCGCCCGCTCCGCCACGGATACGAACGGCAAGGGCATCTGCCTCGTCTGGGCCGAGGCCGACGTCGACGCCTCAGACCGGGCGCTGACCCAGAAGATCATCAATGATCTCTGTGCGGGCACGGGCGGCCGGTGAGCGCTCCACTCCGGTCACCCGGACATGCGGCGGCGCCTGCCCAGTCGTCCGGTCGGGGACTGGCGGGCAGGCGCCGTCTGGTGTTCCGTACGCCTTTGTACGGGACGTTCTTTCGGGGGGTCAGACCATCAGCGCGCGGTCCGTCGGGCGGATCGGGGCCGGCAGGTCGCTCGCGCCGGTGAGGAAGTGGTCGACGCCGCGGGCGGCCGAGCGGCCCTCCGCGATGGCCCAGACGATGAGGGACTGGCCGCGGCCGGCGTCACCGGCGACGAACACGCCCGGCACGTTGGTCTGGAAGGCGGCGTCGCGGGCGATGTTGCCGCGCTCGTCGAGGTCCAGGCCGAACTGCTCGACCAGGCCGTTCTCACGGTCGGTGCCGGTGAAGCCCATGGCGAGGGTGACCAGCTGGGCGGGGATCTTGCGCTCCGTGCCCGGCTTCTGGGTCAGCTTGCCGTCGACGAACTCGACCTCGGCCAGGTGCAGCCACTGCACGTTGCCGTCCTCGTCGCCCTCGAAGTGGGTGGTGGACGCCGCGTAGATGCGCTCGCCGCCCTCCTCGTGGGCCGAGGTGACCTTGTAGAGGATCGGGAAGGTCGGCCAGGGCTGGTTCGTCGGGTGCCGCTCGTCGTTCGGGCGGGGCATGATCTCCAGCTGGGTGACGGAGGCCGCGCCCTGACGGTGGGCGGTGCCCACGCAGTCCGCGCCGGTGTCACCGCCGCCGATGACGACGACGTGCTTGCCCTCGGCCGAGACCGGGGGCGCCACGTAGTCGCCCTCCTGCACCTTGTTGGCCAGGGGCAGGTACTCCATGGCCTGGTAGATGCCCTTGAGTTCGCGGCCGGGCACGGGCAGGTCACGGGAGGTCGTCGCGCCGACCGCCAGCACCACCGCGTCGTACCGCTTCTTCAGGTCGGTCGCCTTGAGGTCGCGGCCGATCTCGATGCCCGTACGGAAGCGGGTGCCCTCCGCGCGCATCTGCTCGATGCGGCGGTTGATGTGCCGCTTCTCCATCTTGAACTCGGGGATGCCGTAGCGCAGCAGGCCGCCGATGCGGTCCGCGCGCTCGTACACCGCGACCGTGTGGCCCGCCCGCGTGAGCTGCTGGGCGGCGGCCAGACCGGCCGGGCCCGAGCCGATGACGGCGACGGTCTTGCCGGACAGGCGCTCGGGGATCTGCGGGGCGACGTCCCCGGTCTCCCACGCCTTGTCGATGATCGAGACCTCGACGTTCTTGATGGTGACCGGCGGCTGGTTGATGCCCAGCACGCACGCCGACTCACAGGGAGCGGGGCAGAGGCGGCCGGTGAACTCCGGGAAGTTGTTCGTCGCGTGCAGACGCTCCGAGGCGGCCGCCCAGTCCTCGCGGTAGGCGTAGTCGTTCCACTCGGGGATCAGGTTCCCCAGCGGACAGCCGTTGTGGCAGAACGGGATGCCGCAGTCCATGCACCGGCTGGCCTGCTTGCTGATGATCGGCAGCAGGGAACCGGGGACGTAGACCTCGTTCCAGTCCTTGACGCGCTCGCTGACGGGGCGGGTCTTGGCGACCTCACGGCCGTGGTTCAGGAAGCCCTTGGGGTCAGCCATTGATCGCCGCCTCCATCATCTTCTCGGTGATCTCGGTCTCGGTGAGACCGGCTCGCTCGGCGGCGTCCTTGGCGGCGAGCACTGCCTTGTACGTGCTGGGGATGATCTTGCTGAAGCGCGCCACTGCCTGGTCCCAGTCGGCCAGCAGCTTCTCGGCGACCGTCGAGCCGGTCTCCTCGGCGTGGCGGCGCACGACGTCGTGCAGCCACTGCTTGTCGGCGTCGTCGAGCGCCTGGACCGAGTCGAGGTTCCCGGCGTTGACGTTGTCGCGGTCGAGGTCGATCACGTAGGCGATACCACCGGACATGCCGGCCGCGAAGTTGCGGCCCGTCTCGCCGAGGACCACCGCGTGACCGCCGGTCATGTACTCGCAGCCGTGGTCGCCCACGCCCTCCGAGACGACCAGCGCCCCGGAGTTGCGGACGCAGAACCGCTCACCGGTACGGCCGCGCAGGAACAGCTCACCGCCGGTCGCGCCGTACGCGATGGTGTTGCCCGCGATCGTCGAGTACTCGGCGAGGTGGTCGGCGCCCCGGTCGGGGCGGACGACGACCCGGCCGCCGGAGAGGCCCTTGCCGACGTAGTCGTTGGCGTCGCCCTCCAGGCGCAGCGTGACACCGCGCGGCAGGAACGCGCCGAAGGACTGGCCGGCGGAGCCGGTGAAGGTGATGTCGATGGTGTCGTCGGGCAGACCGGCACCGCCGAACTTCTTCGTCACCTCGTGGCCGAGCATGGTGCCGACCGTGCGGTTGATGTTGCGGATGGCGACCTGGGCGCGCACCGGCTGGGCGTCGGTCGCCGAGTCGGCGGCCAGGGCGTCGGCGGCGAGCTTGATCAGCTCGTTGTCCAGCGCCTTCTCCAGGCCGTGGTCCTGGGCGACCACCTGGTGGCGCACCGCGCCCTCGGCCAGCTCGGGCACGTGGAACAGCGGCGCCAGGTCCAGGCCCTGTGCCTTCCAGTGGTCGACGGCACGGGTGACGTCGAGCGTCTCCGCGTGGCCGACTGCCTCCTCGATGGAGCGGAAGCCCAGCTCGGCGAGGATCTCGCGGACCTCCTGGGCGATGAACTGGAAGAAGTTCACCACGTGCTCGGCCTTGCCGGTGAAGCGCTCGCGCAGCACCGGGTTCTGGGTGGCGACGCCGACCGGGCAGGTGTCCAGGTGGCAGACGCGCATCATGATGCAGCCGGAGACGACGAGCGGGGCGGTCGCGAAACCGAATTCCTCGGCGCCCAGCAGCGCGGCGATGACGACGTCACGGCCGGTCTTCAGCTGGCCGTCGGTCTGCACGACGATGCGGTCGCGCAGGCCGTTGAGCAGCAGGGTCTGCTGGGTCTCGGCGAGGCCGAGCTCCCAGGGGCCGCCCGCGTGCTTCAGCGAGGTCAGCGGGGAGGCACCCGTACCACCGTCGTGGCCGGAGATCAGCACCACGTCCGCGTGCGCCTTCGACACACCCGCGGCGACCGTGCCGACGCCGACCTCGGAGACCAGCTTGACGTGAATCCGCGCCTGCGGGTTCGCGTTCTTCAGGTCGTGGATCAGCTGGGCCAGGTCCTCGATGGAGTAGATGTCGTGGTGCGGCGGCGGGGAGATCAGGCCGACGCCCGGGGTCGAGTGCCGGGTCTTGGCGACCCACGGGTAGACCTTGTGGCCGGGCAGCTGGCCGCCCTCGCCGGGCTTGGCGCCCTGGGCCATCTTGATCTGGATGTCGTCCGCGTTGACCAGGTACTCGGAGGTCACACCGAAGCGGCCGGAGGCGACCTGCTTGATGGACGACCGGCGCGCCGGGTCGTACAGACGCTCCGGGTCCTCGCCGCCCTCACCGGTGTTGGACTTGCCGCCCAGCTGGTTCATGGCGATGGCGAGCGTCTCGTGCGCCTCCTTGGAGATGGAGCCGTACGACATGGCGCCCGTGGAGAAGCGCTTGACGATCTCGCTGACCGGCTCGACCTCGTCGATGGAGATCGGCTGACGGCCCTCGGGACCGGACTTGAAGCCGAACAGGCCGCGCAGCGTCATCAGCCGCTCGGACTGCTCGTTCACACGGTCCGTGTACTTCTTGAAGATGTCGTAGCGGCCGGAGCGCGTGGAGTGCTGGAGGCGGAAGACCGTCTCCGGGTCGAACAGGTGCGGCTCGCCCTCGCGGCGCCACTGGTACTCGCCGCCGATGTCCAGCGCGCGGTGCGCGGGAGCGATGCCGGAGGCGGGGTAGGCCTTGGCGTGGCGGGCGGCGACCTCCTTGGCGATGACGTCGATGCCGACGCCGCCGATCTTGGTGGCCGTGCCGTTGAAGTACTTCTCGACGAAGGCCTCGTCGAGACCGACGGCCTCGAAGACCTGGGCGCCGCGGTAGGAGGCGACGGTCGAGATGCCCATCTTGGACATGACCTTCAGCACGCCCTTGCCGAGGGCGTAGATCAGGTTGCGGATGGCCTTCTCGGCCTCCATGCCGGGCAGGAAGGTGCCCGCGCGGACCAGGTCCTCGACGGACTCCATCGCCAGGTACGGGTTGACGGCGGCGGCGCCGAAGCCGATGAGCAGGGCGACGTGGTGGACCTCGCGGACGTCACCGGCCTCGACCAGGAGGCCCACGTGGGTGCGCTCCTTGGTGCGGATGAGGTGGTGGTGGACGGCCGCGGTGAGCAGCAGCGAGGGGATCGGCGCGTGCTCGGCGTCCGAGTGGCGGTCCGAGAGGACGATCAGTCGGGCGCCGTTGTCGATGGCGGCGTCGGCCTCGGCGCAGATCTCGTCGAGGCGCGCGGCGAGGGCGTCACCGCCGCCGGAGACCCGGAACAGGCCGGAGAGGGTCGCGGCCTTGAAGCCGGGCATGTCGCCGTCGGCGTTGACGTGGATGAGCTTGGCCAGCTCGTCGTTGTCGATCACCGGGAAGGGCAGCACGACAGACCGGCAGGAGGCCGCGGTCGGGTCGAGGAGGTTGCCCTGCGGGCCCAGCGATGAGCGCAGCGAGGTGACCAGTTCCTCGCGGATCGCGTCCAGCGGCGGGTTGGTGACCTGCGCGAAGAGCTGGGTGAAGTAGTCGAAGAGCAGCCGCGGGCGCTCGGAGAGGGCCGCGATCGGCGAGTCGGTGCCCATGGAGCCGATCGGCTCGGCGCCGGCCTTGGCCATCGGCGCCAGGATGATGCGCAGCTCCTCCTCGGTGTAGCCGAAGGTCTGCTGGCGGCGGGTGACCGAGGCGTGGGTGTGCACGATGTGCTCGCGCTCGGGCAGGTCGGAGAGCTCGATCTCGCCGGCCTCCAGCCACTCCGCGTACGGCTTCTCGGCGGCGAGCTGGGCCTTGATCTCGTCGTCCTCGATGATGCGGTGCTCGGCGGTGTCCACGAGGAACATGCGGCCGGGCTGGAGACGGCCCTTGCGGACGACCTTGGCGGGGTCGATGTCGAGGACGCCGACCTCGGAGCTGAGGACGACCAGGCCCTCGTCGGTGACCCAGTAGCGGCCGGGGCGCAGGCCGTTGCGGTCGAGCACGGCGCCGACCTGGGTGCCGTCGGTGAAGGTGACGCAGGCGGGACCGTCCCAGGGCTCCATCATCGTGGAGTGGAACTGGTAGAAGGCGCGCCGGGCAGGGTCCATGGAGTCGTGGTTCTCCCACGCCTCCGGGATCATCATCAGCACGGAGTGCGGCAGCGAGCGGCCGCCGAGGTGCAGCAGCTCCAGCACCTCGTCGAAGGACGCCGAGTCGGAGGCGTCGGGCGTACACACCGGGAAGATGCGATCGAGGGCCCGCTCGTCGGAGCCGAACAGATCCGAGACGAGCTGGGACTCGCGGGCGCGCATCCAGTTGCGGTTGCCCTTGACGGTGTTGATCTCACCGTTGTGCGCGACGAAGCGGTACGGGTGCGCCAGCGGCCAGCTCGGGAAGGTGTTGGTGGAGAACCGGGAGTGCACGAGCGCGATCGCGGAGGCGAAGCGGCGGTCGGACAGGTCCGGGAAGAAGGGCTCGAGCTGGCCGGTGGTCAGCATGCCCTTGTAGACGATCGTGCGGGCCGACAGGGACGGGAAGTAGACGTCCGCCTCACGCTCGGCGCGCTTGCGCAGTACGAAGGCCTTGCGGTCCAGCGCGATGCCCTCGCTGGCGCCGTCGGTGACGAAGACCTGCCGGAAGGACGGCATGGTCGAACGGGCGGTGGCGCCCAGCAGCTCGGGGGCGACCGGGACCTCGCGCCAGCCGAGGACCGTCAGGCCCTCTTCGGCCGCGATCGTCTCGATCTTCGAGACGGCGTCCTCGGTCCCCTCCTCGGGGAGGAAGGCGATACCGACGGCGTACGAGCCGGCCGTGGGCAGGTCGAATCCGGCCACCTCACGGAAGAAGGCGTCCGGCACCTGCGAGAGGAGGCCCGCGCCGTCGCCGGAGTCGGGCTCGGAGCCGGTGGCGCCGCGGTGCTCGAGGTTGCGCAGAACCGTGAGCGCCTGCTCGACCAGCGCGTGGCTCGCCTCGCCGGTGAGGGTGGCCACGAAGCCGACGCCACAGGCGTCGTGCTCGTTGCGGGGGTCGTACATACCCTGCGCAGCAGGGCGAGCATCCATGAACGACCAGTTCTGGCCATTCGCGGAATGCTGGGACGGCTGGCGCGGCGTACGCATCGGCTCTCCCGTCGTCGTCATGTGGCATGTGCTGGTGCCGAGGGACGACGTTGGCCCTCTGCGTGAGTGCAAAATTTCGTGCAGGTTACATGATGGAGCGGTTCTCGGGAACCGGATACTGCCTTCCAACATGCGGACACCACGGGGTGGCGGTGGGGTGCCGCACAGCGCGGTGGAAGTGTGTGGGGACCGATCCGGACACGATCGGTCAGATCGGTGTCGGTCGGCCGGAGGGGACGGGAGAAGCGTCGTCGCCCGCCCCACGGGTGCACGGCAGGCCTCATTGCCCGCAGCGCTTACGGCTCATGCCCGGTGATTAAGCATTCGAAACCAGCAAGTAACGGCTACTTATGCGGCCCAACGCATAAGTAGCGGTCGCACTATCCTACGGCCGTTCCGAACAGGCTGCCCAGGGCGTACGTCACACCGGCCGCGGCGCCGCCGAGCGCGAGCTGCCGCAGCCCGCTGTACCACCAGCTGCGCGCGGTCACCCTGGCCACCACGGCACCGCAGCCGAACAGTCCGACGAGGGCCAGCAGTACGGCCGGCCACAGCGTGGTCGCGCCCAGCAGGAACGGCAGTACGGGCAGCAGGGCGCCCAGCGCGAAGGATCCGAACGAGGACACGGCCGCTACCAGCGGCGACGGCAGGTCGCCGGGGTCGATGCCCAGTTCCTCGCGGGCGTGTATCTCCAGCGCCTGCTCGGGGTCGCGGGACAGCTGCCGGGCCACCTCGCGGGCCAGCTCCGGCTCGACGCCGCGTGCCTGGTAGAGCGCGGCGAGCTCGGCCTCCTCGTCCTGGGGGTGCTTGCGCAGCTCGCGGCGTTCGACATCCAGTTCGGCCTCGACGAGCTCGCGCTGCGAGGCGACGGAGGTGTACTCACCGGCCGCCATGGAGAAGGCCCCGGCGGCGAGGCCCGCGAGGCCCGTGATCACAATGGTGTGCTGGCCGACCGAACCGCCCGCGACGCCGGTCAGCAGGGCGAGGTTGGAGACCAGGCCGTCCATCGCACCGAACACCGCGGGGCGCAGCCAGCCGCCGTTCACATCCCGGTGCGTGTGATTGTCACGGTGCGCCTCGTGCAGCACCGCCTCGGTCTCGATGATGGCCATCAGGGGTCCCCCAGGAAGCTTAGCCATAGCTAACTTTGGATGAGTTCTACTTTTTGACAACACCGAACGTACGCCTCGGATTCCGTCCCCGCCAGCAAGGAAAGGCTCGGCTAACCTGCGGTTTTGGCCCCGACCGGGTGACTTGGCGGCATCGGAGGCGCTACCGGGCCGCTCCTGTGGGACACCTCCGCAAAGGGCTCCGCGCCCCGGGCGGAGCTCCCCCGGAGGTGAGGCCCGCATGGCATCGGCCCCTATGGCATCGGTCCGCGAACGGGCGCGCGGCGCGCTGCTCGGTCTGGCCGTCGGGGACGCGCTCGGGGCACCGGCCGAGAACATGAAGCCCTCCGAGATCCGCGCCCGCTGGGGCCGCATCACCGGGTACGTGGCCGAGAGGCCGGCCGGCACGGACGACACCGAGTACGCGATCTTCTCCGGGCTCCTGCTGGCCCGGCACGGTTCGGCGCTCACCCCCGCCCACGTCGAGGCGGCCTGGCACGAGTGGATCGCCGACGGCCACGAGGGCCCCTTCCGGGGCGCGGGCTTCAGTGAGCGCGGCACCCTGGAGAACCTCCGCCGGGGCCTGGCCGCCCCCATCTCCGCACAGCACCGGCACGCGTGGAGCGACGGCCTGGCGATGCGGGCGGCCCCCTTCGGGGTGTTCGCGGCGGGCCGCCCGGCCGAGGCGGCCCGGCTGGTGGCGATCGACGGTTCGGTCAGCCACGAGGGCGAGGGCATCTACGGCGGCCAGGCGGTGGCGGCCGGGGTCGCGGCGGCGATGGCGGGCGCGCCGACCGTCGCCGTGGTGGCCGCCGCCCTCGCGGTGGTCCCGGAGGACTCCTGGACGGCCCGCTCGCTGCGCCGCGCGGTGGCCGTCGCCCACCACGGGGAACGCGCGGTCCGCTCCGCCGTCGTCATCGGCGGCTACCCCTGGACCGACCTGGCCCCCGAGGCGGTCGCCCTGGCCTTCGGCGCGTACGCGGCGGCCGACGGCGACCTCAGGGAGGCGGTGCTCACGGCCGTGAACATGGGCCGCGACGCCGACACCACGGCCGCGGTCGCGGGCGCCCTGGCCGGGGCGACCCAGGGCGTCTCGGCGATCCCCGCCGACTGGGCCGCCGCGATCGGTCCGGCCCGCGGCAGCTGCCTGCCCTCGATGGCGGGCCACCACGTGCTGGACGTGGCCGAGCTGCTGGTGCCGGAGGAGGGCGGGAAATGGGGGGCGGAAGTGGTGGTGCCCGACTTCCTGCCGACGGTGGAACAGCTCCTCGCCGGCAGCCGCCTGCTGACCACCACCGGCGCCGGAGACCTGGACAGCGAGGTACGGCCATGACCCGCCGCATCGAAGGCCTGCTCCTCGGGCTCGCCGCCGGGGACGCCGCCGGGTGGCCCGCCGCGCGGCACCGGGCCGTGCGGATGCCCGAGTGGACGCGGCGGCTCACGCGCGAGCTGGACACCTTCGCCGAGCACAACGCGACGACCACGCTGCCGGTGCCGATCGCGCTCAACCAGCCGCCGGAGCCGCTGCGGCTCGGGCCCTCCGACGACGCCGAGTGGGCGGCGTTCGCGGCGGAGGCGGTGCTGCGCGCCGGGGACGACAGCGCGCTCGGGGACCTGAGCCGGGACCGCCGGATGCGCGCCGCCATCGACCTGACCTGGACCGCCGTCGCCTCCGAGGTCGCGGCGGCCGCCGAACGCGCCCCCGAGGTGGAATCGGCGGTGCTGCCGCTGCGCGCCCGGATCTCGGTCCGCGCCGGACTCGGCAATCTCGCCGCCGGTCTGCGTCCGCCCGCCACCGGCCACGACAACCCGCACTACTTCGACGACGCGGCCTGTGTACGGGCCTGTGTGCTCGCCGTGGCCCACCCCGGCGATCCCGCACGCGCCGCCGCCCTCGCCGAGTTCGACGCCCGCTACACCCAGGACGGCGACGGCGTGCACGGCGCCAGGGCGATGGCGGCGGCCCTGGCGCTCGCGCTCGCCGGGGCCGAGGCCGGGGCGTGTGTGGCGGCGGCGCTCGCCGAGCTGCCCGGGGAGACGGAGATCGGCCGCAACGCCCGCCACGCGCTGGCCCTCGTCGAGGACACCGACACCGCCTTCGGGCTGGTCCCGCTGCTGGAACACCAGATCGTCGACCACGTCTACAGCTACGGCATCGCCGCCGCCGAGACCGTCCCGGTCGCCCTGGCCCTGGCCACCGCGGCCCGCGGCCGGATCGGCGAGGCGGTCCCCGCCGCGGCCTGCCTGTCCCGGGTCGCCGACTCCGCCCCCGCCCTGGCCGGCGCGCTGACCGGCGCGCTGGGCGGCGGCGAGACGATCCCGCAGGCCTGGCGGGACGCCTGCCGCACCCTCTCGGGCTGTGCCCTGCCCCGTCTGACCGGCACCGACCTGGTGGAACTCGCCGGACTCCTGGAAGCCACGCAACCGGCCCGACCAGGGGGATGATTCGGGCATGACGCCCAAAGGAGAAGAAAACAGCGGGGCCGGTCTGGACGAACGGATCACCGGGGCACTGGTCGGCGCCGCCGTCGGCGACGCGCTCGGCGGCCCCGTCGAGGGCTACTCCCCCGACCAGATCGCCGAGCGCCACGGCGGCCGCGTCCATGGCATCGTCGGCCCCTGGAACGGCGACGCCTGGCGCACCGCCCGCCCGATCGCGCCGTACCACAAGGGCGACGGACACGTCACCGACGACACCCTGATGACCCACGCCCTGGTCCGGGTGTACGCCCGGGTCCGCGACCACCTGGACGCGTACGCGATCGCCGACCACCTGGTCCCCGACCTGATGACCACCCCGCGCTGGATCCCGGAGCTGGAGGCGGAGGCACTCCCGCTACAGCGGATCTTCCTGGCGGAGAAATGGCTGGTGGCCCGGCTGGCCTACGGCCATGTCGACCCGCGCGAGGCGGGCACCGGCAACATCGTCAACTGCGGCGCGGCGATGTACATGGCCCCCGTCGGCCTGGTCAACGCGGCCAACCCGGCGGGCGCGTACGCCGAGGCGCTGGACGTCGCAGGCGCGCACCAGTCGTCGTACGGCCGTGAGGCGGCCGGCGTCTTCGCGGCGGCGGTGGCGGCGGCGACCACGCCGGACGCGACGCCGGAGTCGGTGGTGGCCGCGTGCCTGGACCTGGCGAAGGACGGCACACGGGAGGCGATCGACCGGGTCTGCCAAGTGGCGGGCGACCACCGGGACTTCGAGTCGGCCCTGGCCCCGGTCCGAGAGGCGGTCGCCCCCTACGACACGGTGGGCCCCGACTACCGCACCCCCTCCCTCGGCGCCCGCCGCCCCTCCCGGCTGCACTCGATCGAGGAACTCCCCGTCGCGCTGGGCATGTTGCTCGTCTCCGGCGGCGACTACCGGCAGGCGGTCCTGGGCGCGGTCAACTACGGCCGGGACTGCGACTCCATCGCCACGATGGCGGGCGCCCTCGCCGGCGCACTCGGCTCACCGGTCCCGGAGGACTGGTCGAAGGCGGTGGCCGAGGCCAGCCGCCTGGACCTGTGGGAACCGGCGCGCGCACTGGCCGAGGTGACCCGGGAGGTGTTCGCGCGGGACGTCCGCCGCCGCCGCTCCCACGAGGCGGCATTCGCTCGGCTCGGGGGCACCGGATGCTCCGCCTGACCTGGGTCCAGCCGGAGGACCTGCTCGGTCACGAACTCCACCAGGCCCGCCAGGACGGCCGTGAGCCGTCGGCGATCGCGGCGCGCTGGAGGGCGGCGGGCGGCCGGGAGGCGCCGGCCCGGGCGGGAGCGTCGGCGCGGCCGGCGTCACGCTATCTGCGGACGCTGGCGGAGGACCTGCTGGACGAACTGGCCGACCTTCCCAGCCGCTTCGCGGAGGACGAGCCGACGGACCTGGCGAGGATCAAGGCCGCCTGCCCAACCTGGCCCACCCGGCCCGCGGGCAGTGGTGCCCCCACCCCGCTCGCCCTCGAAGCCGCCTGGCTCGGCAGGGCCGTGGGCTGCCTCCTCGGCAAACCGGTGGAGAAGCTCCCCCTGGAGGGCATCCGCCGACTGGCCCGCGCCACCGGCAACTGGCCACTGAACACCTGGTTCACGGCCCGCGGAGTCCCCGCGGACCTGACGGAGACGTACCCCTGGAACCGCCGCTCGGCCGCCACCTCCCTCGCCGAGAACATCGACGGCATGCCCGAGGACGACGACCTCAACTACCCCCTCCTCAACCTCGTCCTCCTGCGACGCCACGGCAGGAGCTTCACCACCACCGACGTGGCGGGGCTCTGGCTGGACGAACTCCCGCCCGGCCGCACCTTCACCGCCGAACGCCTCGCCCTGCGCAACCTCCTCACCGGCGTCGAGCCCCCGCACACCGCCCGCCACCGCAACCCCTTCCGCGAATGGATCGGCGCCCTGATCCGCGCCGACGTCCACGGCTGGACCAACCCGGGCGACCCGGCCGCCGCCGCCGGACAGGCCCACCGCGACGCCGCCCTCACCCACACCGCCAACGGCGTCTACGCGGCCATGTTCACCGCCGCCACCATCGCCACCGCCGCCACCGGCACCCACGACATCCACGCCTGTCTGCGCACCGGCCGCACGGTGGTCCCCTCCCGCTCCCGCCTGGCCGGGGCGATCGACCACGCCGTCCGGCTCGCCCGGTCCCACCAGGACTTCGACGAGGTCGTGGACGAACTCCACGCCACCCACTCCGCCACCTACCACTGGGTGCACGCCATCCCCAACACCGCCCTCATCGCCGCCGCCCTCACCCACGCGGACGGCGACTTCACCGGCTCCGTCTGCCGGGCGGTGTCCGGCGGCTGGGACACCGATTCCAACGGCGCGACCGCCGGGAGCATCGCCGGTCTCCTCGCCGGCTCCCCCGACGCACTCCCGCACCGCTGGACGGCCCCCCTGAAGAACCGCCTCGCCACATCCGTCGCCGGCTTCGACGGCACCGGCTTCGACGCCCTCGCCCACCTCACCCACTCGCTCACCCGTCCGGAGGTGACCCACCCATGACCCACATCGCCGTACTCGGCAGCACGAACATGGATCTGGTCGCGTACGTCGAGAAGGCCCCGCAGCGCGGGGAGACCGTCACGGGACGGGAGTTCCGTACGATCCCCGGCGGCAAGGGCGCCAACCAGGCGATCGCCGCGGCCCGCGCCGGCGCGACGGTCTCGATGCTCGGCGCGGTCGGCAACGACGCCTTCGGCATCCGGCTGCGCTCCGCCCTGGAGCACTCCGGCGTGGACACCGACAGCCTGCGCACGGTCGAGGGCCCCTCCGGCACCGCGCACATCGTCGTGGACGACGAGGGCGGCAACGCGATCGTCGTGATCCCCGGCGCGAACGGCACCGTCGACCATCTCACCCCGGGCGACGAGGGCGTCATCGCCTCCGCCGACGCGCTGCTGCTCCAGTTGGAGATCCCGTCGGCGGGCGTTCTCGCGGGCGCGGAGGCGGCCCGCCGGCACGGCGTCCGTACGGTCCTCACCCCGGCGCCCGCCCGGCCGCTCCCGCCCGAACTGCTCGCCGCCACCGACCTGCTGGTGCCCAACGAGTACGAAGCGGCCACCCTCACCGGCCGCACCGACCCGCTCGACGCGGCCGCCGCCCTGCTCGACCGGGTGCCGGAGGTCGTGATCACCCTGGGCGCGGCGGGCTGCCTGTACGTGCTCCGGGGCACCGAACCCCTCGTGGTGCCCGCTCCCCAGGTGACCGCCGTGGACTCCACCGGCGCGGGCGACACCTTCGTCGGCGCTCTCGCGGTGGCCCTCGCCGAGGAGCGGCCGGTCCGGGAGGCGCTGACCTGGGCGGCCGCTGCGGCATCGATCTCCGTCCAGCGGGAGGGGGCGTCGGCGTCGATGCCGTACCGCCCGGAGATCGAGGCGCGGTACACCGCATGAGTACCAACGACATGAGTACCGACCGCATGAGTACCGACCGCATGAGTACCGACCGCATGAGTACCGACCGCATGAATACCAGCCAACCGCTCAGCGGTCTGCGCGTCCTCGATCTCGCCACGCTCTTCGCCGGGCCGCTGGCCGCCACCCTGCTCGGCGACTTCGGCGCCGAGGTCGTCAAGGTCGAACATCCGGCGAAGCCCGACCCGTCCCGGGGCCACGGCCCCGCCAAACACGGCGTCGGCCTGTGGTGGAAGCTGCTCGGCCGCAACAAGCGCACGATCACCCTGGACCTGTCCAAGCCGGGCGGCCGGACCACCCTGCTGCGGCTGGCCGCCACCGCCGACGTGGTGATCGAGAACTTCCGCCCCGGCACCCTGGAGAAGTGGGACCTGGGCTGGGACGAGCTGTCCGCCGCCAACCCGCGCCTGATCCTCACCAGGGTCACCGCGTTCGGCCAGTTCGGCCCGTACGCCCACCGCCCCGGCTTCGGCACCCTCGCCGAGGCGATGAGCGGCTTCGCGGCGATCACCGGGGATCCGGACGCCCCGCCGACCCTCCCGCCGTTCGGCCTCGCCGACTCCATCGCCGCTCTGGCGACGGCATATGCCGTCATGACCGCGCTCGCGGCGCGGGAACGCACCGGCGCCGGCCAGGTCGTCGACATGGCGATCATCGAACCGATCCTGACCGTCCTCGGCCCCCAGCCCACCTGGTACGACCAGCTCGGATACGTCCAGGAACGCACCGGCAACCGGTCCGCGAACAACGCCCCGCGCAACACCTACCGCACGGCCGACGGCTCCTGGGTCGCCGTGTCCACCTCCGCCCAGTCGGTCGCGGAACGGGTGATGCGGCTGGTGGGCAGACCGGAGCTGATCGACGAGCCGTGGTTCGCGACCGGCGCCGGCCGGGCCGCGCACGCCGACGTGCTGGACCGGGCGGTCGGCGGCTGGATCGCCGGTCGGACCCGCACCGAGGTCCTCGCGGCCTTCGAGAAGGCGGAGGCCGCGATCGCGGAGGTCCAGGACGTACGCGGTGTGCTGGCCGACCCGCAGTACCAGGCCCTGGACACCGTCACCACCGTCGACGACCCGGAGCTCGGCCCGCTGCGCATGCAGAACGTCCTCTTCCGGCTGTCCGCCACACCCGGCGCGATCCGCTGGGCGGGCCGCCCGCACGGCGCGGACACCGAGGCCGTCCTCACCGAGCTGGGGCTGGCCCCGGACGAGCTGCGCGCCCTGCGCGAGGAGGGCGCCCTGTGAGCCCGTTCCCGCTGACCTGGCTGTACGCCCCCGGTGACCGCCCGCACGTCGTCACCAAGGCGCTGGCCTCCGGCGCGGACGTCGTGGTGGTCGACCTGGAGGACGCGGTCGCCCCCGACCGCAAGGCGTACGCCCGCGCCGCCACCGCCGAGCTGCTGTCCGAGCCCCAGCCGGTCCCCGTGCACGTCCGGGTCAACGCCCTGGACGGGCCCTGGGCGGCGGCGGACGTGCGGGAGGTGGCCACGCTCGGCGGGGTGGCCGGGCTGCGGCTGCCCAAGGTGACGTCGGCGCAGGACGTGGTCGGCGTGGCCGAGCGCACCGCGCTGCCCCTGTTCGCCCTGCTGGAGAGCGCGCTGGGCATCGAACGGGCCTACTCCGTCGCCGCCGCGCACCCGTCGCTGCGGGGCATCGCCCTGGGCGAGGCGGACCTCCGGGCCGACCTGGGAGTACGGGACGACGTGGGCCTCGACTGGTGCCGCTCCCGGGTGGTCGTCGCCGCGCGCGCGGCCGGGCTGCCCCCGCCGCCCCAGTCGGTGCACCCCGACATCCGTGACCTGGCGGGCCTGAGTGCCTCCTGCGCCCACGGCCGCGCCCTGGGCTTCCTCGGCCGGGCCGCGATCCACCCGCGCCAGCTCCCGGTGATCGAGCGGGCCTACCTCCCCACCCAGGCCGAGCTGGAACAGGCCGAGACGATCGTCAAGGCGGCCATGACCGACCAGGGCGCGCAGGCCCTGCCGGACGGCCGCTTCATCGACGCGGCGGTGGTGGCGGCGGCCCAGCGGACGCTGGCGCTGGCGGACAGGTCCTGAGACACGGCGAGGGCGCCCGGCCTCTGCGCATGTGCGGCTACTGCCGCGTGACCGGGCGCCCTCGGCGTCGTACCGCCTGGCGTCAGCTCTTCTTACCGGCCGACTCGGCCTCGTCCTTCGCCTCCACGGCATCCGGCTCGGCCTTGTCTTCGGCCTCGGCCTCCACGGCATCCGGCTCGGCCTTGTCCCCGTCCTTGCCCTCGGCCTTGTCCCCGTCCTGGCCCTCGGCCTCGACGGTGACCGCGGTCTCCTCCTCGGCCGGACCGTCGGAGACACCCGGCTCGACCACCGCTTCCCGTCCCGGCCGCCTTTTCGCCGAGATCACCATGTAGACCACCGCGAGCAGGAACACGATCATCGCGGTCCAGTCGTTGAGCCTGAGCCCCAGGATGTGGTGAGCGTCGTCGACGCGCATGTACTCGATCCAGCCGCGGCCCACGCAGTACGCGGCGACGTACAGCGCGAACGCCCGGCCGTGGCCCAGCTTGAAGCGGCGGTCGGCCCAGATGACCAGGAAGCCGACGCCGATGCACCACAGGGACTCGTACAGGAACGTCGGGTGGTAGTAGCCCGGCACCCGGCCGCCCTCGGAGGAGGTGATGTGCAGCGCCCACGGAACGTGCGTCTCGCGGCCGTACAGCTCCTGGTTGAACCAGTTGCCCCAGCGGCCCATGGCCTGCGCGAAGGCGATGCCCGGAGCGATGGCGTCGGCGTACGCGGGCAGCGGGATGCCCCGTCGCCGGCAGCCGATCCACGCGCCCAGCGCGCCCAGCGCGATGGCACCCCAGATACCGAGGCCGCCCTGCCACACCTTGAAGGCGTCCACCCAGTCGCGGCCCTCGCTGAAGTACAGCTCGTAGTCCGTGATCACGTGGTAGAGACGGCCGCCGACCAGGCCGAAGGGCACGGCCCAGACCGCGATGTCGGCCACCGTGCCGGCCTGCCCGCCGCGGGCGATCCAGCGCTTGTTGCCGAGCCAGACGGCAATGAAGACGCCGATGATGATGCAGAACGCATAGCCGCGCAGCGGAATGGGACCGAGGTGGATCACCCCGCGCGACGGGCTGGGAATGTAGGCAAGTTCCATGGCAGGGTCGACGCTACCGTGCCCGGCCGGGCCCACGGCAGGCGGCCCGGCTACGGGTCCATAACAGGGGCGTGAGAAACGCTCACCCGCGTCGGCTGTCCCTCGTCCACTAACCCTTGTCGGCCTCCTCCACCATCTGCTTCAGCTTGGCCGGGGTCATCGTGCGGTCCTCGTAGATGTTCTTGCCGCCCAGCAGCACGGTCGGCGTGCCGGTGAAGCCGCCCGCCTGGAAGGCCTTGTTGGACTTCTCCACCCAGCTGGTGTGCGTGCCGTCGTTGACGCACTTGCGGAAGGCGGCCGTGTCCAGGCCGGGGGCCTTGCCCGCCAGCTCGGTCAGCTTGGCGTCGCTGGAGAAGGCGTCGTCGGTCTCCTTGGGCTGGTTCCGGTAGAGCACGTCGTGGTAGTCACGGAACTTTCCGGCGTCCTGGGCGCAGGCCGCGGCGTTGGCCGCGCGGCGGGATCCGCTGCCGCCGAGGTTGCCGTCGATCAGCGTGACCAGGTGGTACTCGATTCTGAGCTTGCCCGCGTCGGTCAGCTCGTGGAGCGTCGGCCGGTACACCGTCTCGAAGGCCTGGCAGGCCGGGCAGCGGAAGTCCTCCCACACCGTGAGCGTCGACCTGGCGCCGTCCTTGCCGACCGGGATCGCGAGGCTGTCCTTGCCCAGTGCCCCCGAAGGCGCCACGACCGGGCCCGCCTTGGCGGCGCCCTTCTCCTTGCCCGAGTTCGCGGCGATCACTCCGATCACCGCCGCGAGGCCCAGGACACAGACGACGCTCGCGCCGACGATCAGCGCGCGCCGTCGCTTCTCCGCGGACTTCTGCTTCTCGCGCTCGACCGCCAGCCGCTCCCGGGCGGTGCGCTTTCCCTCACGGTTCTTCTCGCTCACACCCCCAGAACGAACCGGGGAGGCGCAGCGCGCCTCCCCGGTCCCAGGTCCACTCGTTCGAGTGACCGAACGCGTCAGCCCCGGCCGCGCACGCCCTGCGCCAGTTCACCGGCGAGCGCGCGGACCGCCTCGACGCCCGCCGCGTGGTCCGGCGCGTCCAGCATCCGCTTGACGAAGGCCGAGCCGACGATCACGCCGTCGGCGAAGCCGGCGACCTCGGCGGCCTGGGCCGCGTCGGAGACACCGAGCCCGACGCAGACGGGCAGGTCGGTTCCAGTGGCGCGGGTCCGCTCCACCAGGTCCTGCGCCTGCGCGCCGACCGACTCACGGGTGCCGGTGACGCCCATCAGCGAGGCCGCGTAGACGAAGCCGCTGCCCGCCGCGGTGATCTCGCCGAGCCGCTCGTCCTTGCTGCTCGGCGCCACCACGAAGACCGTGGCGAGGCCGTGCTTCTCGGCGTGCTCCCGCCACAGCGCCGACTCCTGCACGGGCAGGTCGGGCAGGATGCAGCCCGCGCCGCCCGCCTCGGCCAGCTCGGCGGTGAAGCGCTCGACGCCGTAGCGGTCGATGGGGTTCCAGTACGTCATGACGAGGATCGGCTTGCCGGTGGCCTCGTAGGCCTCCTTGACCGTGCGCATGACGTGCGCGATCTTGACGCCGCCGCGCAGGGCGATGTCGTCGGCGGTCTGGATGACGGGCCCGTCGAGCACGGGGTCGCTGTGCGGCAGACCGACCTCGACGACATCGGCTCCGCCGTCGAGCACGGCCTTGATCGCCGCGATGCCGCCGTCCACGGTCGGGAACCCGGCCGGGAGGTAGGCGATGAGCGCGGAGCGGCCCTCGGCCTTGGCGGCGGCGAGGGTGTCCGACAGCAGCTGGATGTTTCCGCTCACTTGGCGTCCCCCTCGATCTCGGCGGTGTCGGCCGCGTTGGCGGCGACCTCGGCGTCGGTGTCGTACAGGCCGAAGTAGCGGGCGGCCGTGTCCATGTCCTTGTCGCCGCGACCGGACAGGTTGACCAAGATCAGCCCGTCCTTGCCCAGCTCCTTGCCGACCTCCAGGGCGCCGGCCAGCGCGTGGGCGCTCTCGATCGCCGGGATGATGCCCTCGGTCCGCGACAGCAGGCGCAGGGCCTGCATCGCCGCGTCGTCGGTGACCGCCCGGTACTCACCGCGGCCGCTGTCCTTGAGGTAGGAGTGCTCGGGCCCGATGCCCGGGTAGTCCAGACCGGCCGAGATCGAGTACGGCTCGGTGATCTGGCCCTCCTCGTCCTGAAGGACGTAGGACCGGGAGCCGTGCAGGATGCCGGGCTCGCCCGCGGTCAGGGTGGCCGCGTGCTCGCCGGTCTCGACGCCGTGGCCTGCCGGCTCGCACCCGATCAGGCGGACGGACGCGTCCGGGATGAACGCGTGGAAGAGGCCGATGGCGTTGGAGCCGCCGCCGACACAGGCGACTGCGGCGTCCGGGAGGCGTCCCGCCCGCTCCAGGAGCTGGCGGCGGGCCTCCACGCCGATCACACGGTGGAAGTCGCGGACCATGGCCGGGAAGGGGTGGGGGCCGGCGACCGTACCGAAGAGGTAGTGGGTGTGGTCGACGTTGGCCACCCAGTCGCGGAAGGCCTCGTTGATGGCGTCCTTCAGCGTGCGGCTGCCGGACTTCACGGCGATGACCTCGGCGCCCAGCATGCGCATGCGGGCCACGTTGAGGGCCTGCCGCTCGGTGTCGATCTCGCCCATGTAGATCGTGCACTCGAGGCCGAACAGGGCGCAGGCCGTCGCCGTCGCGACACCGTGCTGACCGGCGCCGGTCTCCGCGATGACACGGGTCTTGCCCATGCGCCTGGTCAGCAGGGCCTGGCCGAGCACGTTGTTGATCTTGTGAGAGCCGGTGTGATTGAGGTCCTCCCGCTTCAGGAAGACACGTGCGCCACCGGCGTGTTCGGCGAACCTGGGCACCTCGGTGAGAGAGCTGGGGCGGCCGGTGTAGTTGACCAGCAGGTCGTCGAGCTCGCGGGCGAACTCGGGGTCGTGCTTGGCCTTGTCGTACTCGACGGCCACCTCGTCCACGGCGGCGACGAGGGCCTCCGGGATGAACTTGCCGCCGAAGGCCCCGAAGTAGCCTTCGGGGCTGGGGACCTGACCCTCCGGGTCGGGGATGAAGAAGTCGCTGGGCATGCGGATACCTCACGGTGAGTGCGTGTGAAAAGACACTGTTCGCCGTGGGGGCGGGGGTTCGTCCGTTGACTGCGAGCCGTCAGTGGCTTGTCGCGCCCGCGCGGCGGTAGCCGCAGATCAAATACAGCCCCGCGCCCCTGAAGGGGCGCTGCCATCGCCGACCGTTCACCTGTCCGGGCTCGTCACCGATGACGTATCGGACGCGACGACCGTGGACACGCCTCGCGGGGGCTCGGCAGCCCCTCGGGCGGCAGCCGCGCGCCAGGCGGGCGTGCCGGTCCACGGTGGTCACGGTCAGAGTCATCGGGTTCAGCCTAGCGGGAAATCAGCCCCGGCCGTGCCGCAGTGCCGGGTGCTCCCCCGCCGCCACCAGGTCGGCCACCGCCGTCTTGGGGTCGCGGCCGGTCACGAGGGACTCACCGACCAGGACCGCGTCGGCGCCCGCGTTGGCGTAGGCGATGAGGTCGTGGGGGCCGCGGACGCCGGACTCGGCGATCTTGACGATGTGGTTCGGGATCTCCGGGGCGACGCGCTCGAACGTGCCGCGGTCGACCTCCAGCGTCCTGAGGTTGCGCGCGTTGACGCCGATCACCTTGGCGCCCGCGTCCACCGCGCGCTCGACCTCGTCCTCGTCGTGCACCTCGACGAGCGGGGTGAGGCCGATGGAGACGGCGCGCTCGATCAGCGACTCCAGGGCCGGCTGGTCGAGGGCGGCGACGATCAGCAGCGCGAGGTCGGCGCCGTACGCCCGGGCCTCCCACAGCTGGTACGACGTGACGATGAAGTCCTTGCGCAGGACCGGGATGTCCACGCGGGCCCGGACGGCCTCCAGGTCGGCCAGCGAGCCGCCGAAGCGGCGCTGTTCGGTGAGGACCGAGATGACGGCCGCGCCGCCCGCCTCGTAGTCCGCGGCGAGCCCGGCGGGGTCGGCGATCGCGGCCAGCGCGCCCTTGGACGGGCTGGAGCGCTTCACCTCACAGATGACCTTGACGCCCTCGCCGCGCAGCGCGGCCACGCCGTCCTTGGCGGCGGGACCCTTCGCCACGCGCTCCTTGAGCTCGTCGAGGCTGACGCGCGCCTGCCGCTCCGCGAGGTCGGCACGGACTCCGTCGATGATCTCGTCGAGCACACTCACGCGAGCGGCCCCCTTCCAGACGGTTGTTCCAGACGGTTGAAAAGCCATTGAAAAGCCATGGTCACTGCGATGGTATCCGGAGGAGGGCGCAGGCCTCGCATCCGGTTGACGCCGGTCCCTCCCCCACCCTTGAACCAGCTTCGCACGGCTCGGGCTGGAGGGCCCCCACCCTGGACGTTCACCCGCTGGTCAAGGGTGCAGCCAGCCGCCGAACGGCAGGTTCCGGACGACGGTGAACACCAGCAGCAACGCCCCGGCGGCCCAGAGCTGCGCCGGAGAGGGGTCGATCCGCAGCGGGCGTCCGCGTACCGCGCGGACCGCCCAGACGGTCCACAGCGCGGCGAAACCCAGATAGCCGGCCACGGCCGCCGCGTTGTCCTGGAGCGCGGTGAGGAGGTCCCCGTGGACGAAGGCGTGCGCGCTGCGCAGGCCGCCGCAGCCGGGGCAGTACAGGCCGGTGTAGCGCAGCAGGGGGCACACCGGGTAGTGGCCGGGCTGGTTGGGGTCGACGGCACCGACGTAGGCGAAGGCCCCGGCGACGGCCGTGAGGATCCCGGCGGGCACGGTGAGCCTTCCCCACCGGGCGGTGGGCGTCCCGAGGGCGCTGGGGCTGCGGGCGTTCACGCCTCGCATTCTGCCCCGTACGGGCCGCACGCGCGCGTGAGGGGCGGCCGGCACCTCAGCGGTGCCGGCC
>NZ_JBSGZV010000024.1:0-147324 GCF_053611185.1 Streptomyces sp. NPDC054834
GTGCGGGGCCGGCCGGCCCCGCACCGGCCCTAGGGCTCCTGCTGCCCCGCGGTCGTGACCGGCCGGTCCGGCACCGCCCACGGCAGCTCGATGAGGACGGTCTTGCCCCCCTCGCGGGTGCGCCGCACCCTGAGCCTGCCGCCGCTCTCGGCGGTCAGCCAGCGGATGATGACCATGCCGCGGCCGTTGTCCTGCTGCACGGCCGCGGGGAGTCTCCTCGGGAGACGGGGATGGCTGTCGGTGACGCCGATGCGCAGGTGTTCGTCACGGTCGAGCGCGAGGTCCACCGTGAAGGTGGGTGACTGCCCCAAGGTGTGCTGTACGGCGTTGGTGGCGAGTTCGGAGACGATGAGCCGGATGGTGTCGGCCGCGTCGGTGTCCGATGGAAGGCCCCACTCCGCGAGGGTGCCCACGGCATAGGTGCGGGCCGCGGCGACCGAGGCGGGATCGCTCGGCAGAGTGACGGATGCTTCCAGATGGTCTGCCATGGCGACGTCGTCCCTTTCCCACCGGACCGGAGTCCGACACGGAGCGGATGGTTCGAGTACGGTCCCGGACTGGTGCTTCATCGCCAGACTGCCATCAGCGCGCCGGTCAACGGGTGGGATCCACCAAGATATGCATATATCTGTCGCTCGAAGCGGTGAACTCTGCGACGGCAGACCGTATTCGGGTGGCACGTAAGGAGTAATGGCGAGTAAGGAGTGGCCCATGCAGAACGGTCCCGCAGTGCGCCGCCGGAAACTGGGCGACGAACTGCGCACGCTGCGCACCGGTGCGGGCCTCACCAGTGGGGAGGCCGCCCGTCTGGTGGGCTGGCACCAGTCGAAGGTGAGCCGGATCGAGACGGGCGCCAGCGGGGTGAAATCGGCCGATGTGCGGTTACTCCTGGACGCGTACGGGGTGACGGACCGCCAACTGCGTGAGTTGCTGATGGTGCTGGCGGGCTCCGACGAAGGCGGCGGCCGGCACCACTGGTGGCACGCGTACAGGGGGGTGCTGCCGCCCACCTACCGTGACTTCATCAGCCTGGAGTCGCAGGCGAGCGGGATGCGCACCCTGGAGACATCGGTGGTCCCGGGGCTGCTTCAGACGCCGGAGTACGCCCGTGCCGTCACCCGGGCGGCCGTGGGCGGGGGCGTCGACGACACCGAGGAGCGGCTGGACGCGCTGGTGGAGGTGCGGCTGGCCAGGCAGGACGTGCTGCGGTCGGATCCGCCGCTGGAGCTCAGCGCCGTCCTGGACGAGGGGGTGCTGCGGCGGGAGGTCGGCGGGCCGGACGTGATGGCTCGGCAGCTTCAGCGGCTCACCGAGGCGGCGCGTCTGCCGCAAGTGCGCCTCCAGGTGTTGCCGTTCTCCGCCGGGGCGCATATCGGTATCACCGGCCCTTTCGTTATCTTCTCATTTCCGAGCACTTCTGATCTGGATGTGGTTGTTCTCGACCACTTGACGAGTAGCCTCTACCTCGAACGGAAAGAAGACCTCCGGGCCTACTCAGAGGCCTTCAACTCCCTTCAGATCCGCGCCCTTTCAGCCGAGGACTCGTTGGATTACATCGCCGGGATAAGTGACGGCGCGTAAGGAGGCACCATGACTGCACTGCCTCGGAACGTACCTTCCAGCACCGATCTGCACGACGTGCTGTGGCTGCGCAGCAGCCACAGCACCGGAGCGAACAACTGTGTGGAGACGGCGAGGCCGCACTCCGGTCCCTGGACCGGACTGCTCGCCGTACGCGACTCCAAGGACCCGGCCGGACCCGCGCTGCTCTTCTCCCCCGGGAGCTGGGCGGGGTTCCTCGCCAAGCTCCGATGACCTTCTGATCGGTTCCGATCAGATTCCGTCCAGGCGGCGCACGGCCGTGTCACGCCGACTCATGGTCGCGTCTCGCCTATCACTCGTACAGCGCGTTCGATCTCGGCCCCGGAGAGGTCCGCTCGGGCGGTCAGCCTGAGCCGTGAGATGCCGTCGGGCACGGAAGGAGGACGGAAGCAGCCCACGGCCAGGCCCGCTGCCCGGCAGTCGGCCGCCCAGCGCACGGCCCCCTCCGGGGACGGGGCACGCACGGAGACCACCGCGGCGTCCGGACGCACCGCCTCCAGCCCCGCGGCCGTCAGGCGTGCGTGCAGTTCGGCAGCCACCTCACGCGCCCTCGCCGCCCGTTCCGGCTCGCGACGCAGCAGCCTGAGGGCGGCCAGGGCCGCGCCCGCCGCGGCGGGGGCGAGGCCCGTGTCGAAAATGAACGTTCGTGCCGCGTTGACCAGGTGGTCGATCACCCGGGCCGGACCGAGGACGGCACCGCCCTGGCTGCCCAGCGACTTGGACAGGGTGACCGTGACGACCACGTCCTCCGCGCCGGCGAGCCCGGCCGCGTACGGGGCTCCCCGGCCGCCGTCGCCCAGGACGCCCAGGCCATGGGCATCGTCGACGACCAGCCCTGCGCCGTGTGCCCGGCACGCCTCGGCGAGCGCGGCCAGCGGCGCCGCGTCCCCGTCGACGGAGAACACCGTGTCGGAGACGGCGACCGCGGCCCCCTCGTGCGTGTCCAGGGCCTTGCGGACCGCCTCCGGGTCGGCGTGCCCGACGACCTGCGTCGTGCCGCGGGCCAGCCGGCATCCGTCGATGAGGGACGCGTGGTTGCCCGCGTCGGAGACGATCAGGGAGCCGTGCGGCCCGAGCGTGGTGACGGCCGCGAGGTTGGCGGCGTAGCCGGAGGAGAACACCAGGGCCGCCTCGAAGCCGCAGAACCCGGCCAGCTCGCGCTCGAGCTCGGTGTGCAGTTCCGTGGTGCCGGTCACCAGCCGGGAACCGGTGGAGCCGCCGCCCCAGGTCCGGGTCGCCGTCACGGCCCCCTCGGTCACCTCGGGATGGCGGGCCAGGCCCAGGTAGTCGTTGCTCGCGAGGTCGAGGAGCGGTGAGTCGGCGACCCGGGGCCTGAGGGTCCGTACCAGTCCGGCGCGGCGGCGCAGCTCCGCCTGGTCGTCGATCCAGCCGAACGCCATGGCTCCTCCGGGGATTTTGTAGGCAGTGGACAGACACTAGCCGGACGCCCAGCCGCCCAGGGTGTGGCAATACCCACACGAGCAACCAGTCTCCGTTGTGCAAACTCTCCTTGGCCCGGAGCGGTCACGTAAGACAGGATCGGACCTCATGGACCTGCTGAACACGCTGGTGGACAAGGGGCTTCGGCGCGAGCTGCCGACCCGCGAGGAAGCACTCGCCGTACTGGCCACCTCCGACGACGACGTACTCGATGTGGTGGCCGCGGCCGGCAAGGTGCGCCGGCACTGGTTCGGCCGGCGCGTGAAACTTAACTACCTGGTCAACCTCAAGTCCGGCTTGTGCCCCGAGGACTGCTCCTACTGCTCCCAGCGGCTCGGCTCCAAGGCCGACATCCTCAAGTACACCTGGCTCAAGCCCGACGACGCCTCCAGGGCGGCGGCCGCGGGCCTGGCCGGGGGTGCCAAGCGGGTCTGTCTGGTGGCCAGCGGGCGCGGTCCGACGGACCGGGACGTGGACCGGGTCTCCGAGACGATCAGGACGATCAAGGAGCAGAACGAGGAGGTCGAGGTGTGCGCCTGTCTCGGCCTGCTCTCCGACGGCCAGGCCGAGCGGCTGCGCGAGGCCGGCGCGGACGCGTACAACCACAACCTCAACACCTCCGAGGGGACGTACGCGGACATCACGACCACGCACACGTACGCCGACCGGGTGGACACGGTGCAGAAGGCGCACGCGGCCGGGCTGTCCGCCTGTTCGGGTCTCATCGCAGGCATGGGCGAGAGCGACGAGGACCTGGTCGACGTCGTCTTCTCGCTGCGCGAGCTGGACCCGGACTCCGTGCCGGTGAACTTCCTGATCCCGATGGAGGGCACGCCGCTCGCCAAGGAGTGGCACCTCTCCCCGCAGCGCTGTCTGCGCATCCTGGCGATGGTCCGGTTCGTCTGCCCCGACGTCGAGGTGCGCATCGCCGGCGGCCGTGAGGTGCATCTGCGCACCATGCAGCCGCTGGCCCTGAACCTGGCCAACTCCATCTTCCTGGGCGACTACCTGACCAGTGAGGGCCAGGCGGGCAAGGCCGACCTGGAGATGATCGCGGACGCCGGGTTCGAGGTGGAGGGCGCCGGCGAGGTGACGCTGCCGGAGCACCGCGCGGCGGCCGGGGGCGGCTGTGGGTCGCACGCGGAGGCGGGTTGCGGGTCGCACGCCGATGCCGGGTGCGGGTCGCACGCGGACGCGGGGTGCGGCTCCCATGAGGGCGGCGGCGTCTGCGGTACCGCCGCGACCGCCACGGTGGCGGGCGAGCCCCGCACCGACCTCGTCGCCGTCCGCCGCCGGGGTGCCGGAACGGACCTCGCGCCCAATGCCTGACCTGTCCGGTCCGAGCGTGCCGGAGCTGCTGGAACTGGACCGGCGGCACGTGTGGCATCCGTACGGCCCGATGCCAGGCCGTGTCGATCCGCTCGTCGTGGAGTCGGCGAGCGGGGTCCGGCTCCGGCTCGCCGACGGCTCGGGTGAACTGGTCGACGGCATGTCGTCGTGGTGGTCGGCGATCCACGGCTACAACCATCCGGTCCTCAACGAGGCGGCGCGCTCGCAGCTGCGGCGGATGAGCCACGTGATGTTCGGCGGGCTCACCCACGAGCCCGCCGTACGCCTCGCGAAGCTCCTTGTCGACATGTCGCCAGAGGGACTCGAGCATGTCTTCCTGGCCGACTCCGGTTCGGTGTCGGTCGAGGTCGCGGTCAAGATGTGCCTCCAGTACTGGCGTTCGCTCGGCCGTCCGGAGAAGCGGCGGCTGCTGACCTGGCGGGGCGGCTACCACGGCGACACCTGGCAGCCGATGTCCGTGTGCGATCCCGAGGGCGGGATGCACGAGCTGTGGAGCGGGGTGCTCCCGCGCCAGGTGTTCGCGGACGCGCCGCCGGTGGAGTACGAGGACGCCTACGCCGGTCATCTGCACGATCTGATCGAGCGGCACGCCGGTGAGCTGGCCGCCGTGATCGTGGAGCCGGTGGTGCAGGGCGCGGGCGGGATGCGGTTCCACTCCCCCGCGTATCTGCGCACGTTGCGCGAGGCGTGCGACGCGCACGACGTGCTGCTGGTGTTCGACGAGATCGCGACCGGCTTCGGGCGCACCGGCGCGCTGTTCGCGGCGGACCACGCGGCCGTGACCCCGGACGTGATGTGCGTGGGCAAGGCCCTGACCGGCGGCTACATGACGATGGCGGCGACGTTGTGCACCGCGCGCGTGGCCGACGGCATCTCGCGGGGCGAGGTGCCGGTGCTGGCCCACGGGCCGACGTTCATGGGCAATCCGCTGGCGGCGGCCGTCGCCTGTGCCTCCATCGGACTGCTGCTCGGGCAGGACTGGCCCGCGGAGGTCAAGCGCGTCGAGGCGGGTCTGCGCGACGGGCTCGCTCCGGCCGCGCGACTGCCGGGAGTGCGGGACGTACGGGTCCTGGGCGCGATCGGGGTCGTACAGCTGGACCACGAAGTCGACATGGCGACGGCCACCCGGGCCGCCGTGCGCGAGGGCGTCTGGCTGCGGCCCTTCCGCGACCTGATCTACACGATGCCGCCGTACGTCACCGGCGACGCGGACGTGGCGCGGATCGCGCGTGCCGTGTGCGCGGCGGCGCGGGAGGGATGAGATGCCGGTACTGGTGATCACGGGGACGGGCACGGAGGTCGGCAAGACCGTCACGACCGCCGCCGTGGCGGCGGCCGTCGTGGCGGCGGGGCGGTCGGTAGCCGTGCTGAAGGCCGCGCAGACGGGTGTACGGCCCGACGAGCGCGGGGACGCCGACGAGGTCGCGCGGCTCGCGGGAGCAGTGACGACGGCCGAACTGGCCCGGTATCCGGAGCCGTTGGCTCCTGGCACGGCGGCGCGGCGGGCGGGTATGGCGCCGGTGCATCCGCACGAGGTGGCCGAGGCCGCCGCCAAGCTGGCCACGGAGCACGATCTGGTGCTGGTCGAGGGGGCGGGCGGGCTGCTCGTCCGGTTCGACGCGGCGGGCGGCACGCTCGCGGACGCGGCCCGGCTGCTGAACGCGCCGGTGCTGGTCGTCGCCTCGGCCGGGCTGGGCACGCTGAACACGACCGAGCTGACGGCACGCGAACTGCGCTCCCGGGAGATCGAGTTGCTGGGCGTGGTGATCGGCAGCTGGCCCGGCTCCCCGGACCTGGCCTGCCGTTGCAACCTCGCCGATCTCCCGGAGGCGGCCGGAGTCCCGCTGCTGGGCGCGCTGCCCGCCGGGGCCGGGGCGCTGCCGCCCGAGGAGTTCTGTGCGATGGCGCCGGGTTGGCTGGCGCCGCGGCTGGCCGGGACGTGGGACGCGGAGGCGTTCCGCGTGCGCAACGCTCCCTGAGCGGGTCAGGAGCCGGTGACACAGGCTGTCAGCGGCTGCCGGGGATGTCGTCGTCCCCGAGCAGCCGTACCAGCTCGATCCGCGACCTGATGTCCAGCCGGGCGAAGACCCCGCGCAGATGGTGGTCGATCGTGCGGGGGCTGAGGGCGAGGCGGTCGGCGATCTCGCGGTTGGTGGCGCCCTCGGCGGCCATGCGGGCGATCATCAGCTGCTGGGCCGTCAGCCGGGCGGTCGGGTCGGTCTGTGCGGTGGGCTGCGGGGTCAACGGGGTGCCGAGGGCGCGGAGTTCCGCGCGGGCCCGGGCCGCGCAGTGCGGGGCGCCGAAGGACTCGAACGCCTCGAGGGCGCTGTGCAGCCGGTCGCGGGCCTCGCTCCGGCGGCGCAGTCGGCGCAGCGCGCCGCCGAACAGCAGCTCAGTGCGGGCACGTTCGTAGTCCCGGGTGCCTCGGGCATGCAGGTCGAGGGCGGTGCGGTAGTGGTCGACGGCCTCGGCACCGGGGGCGAGCAGGGCCCGGCAGCGGGCGCTGAGGGCCAGCTCGTCGGGGCTGCGGACGGCGCTCGCCCAGCGGTGGTAGTCGGCGTGGGCGGCGCGCGCGACACGGGTGTCGCCGGTGCGGACGGCGGCCTCGACGTAGTGGGGAGTGGCCAGGTGCCGGATGGCGCGGTGGCCGTGACCGGGGCCGAACGCGGCGAGGGCGCGCAGCCGGGCCGCCGCGGCGGAGAACCGGCCGCCCGTCAGGTCGAGGAAGGCGAGCGCCCACTGGGCGAGGGCGGCGGGCAGGCCCAGGCCGCGCGCCAGGGCGTGGGAGCGGGCGGCCCGGGCGTGCTCGTGACAGGCCTCCTCGTCGCCGGTGACCGCCGCGAACATGGCCAGGGCGGCCCGCAGATGGCAGGCGCCGTTGTCCTGCCCGGTGGCGTACGCCAGCTCCAGCGCCTCCCTGGCGGCGGCCTCGGCGGCGCGAGAGCGGCCGGTCCAGAAGTCGGCATAGGCACGGAACTCCATGGCCTGCGCCACGGTCGCGAGCGTGCCCCGGGCCCGGGCCGCGGTGGCCGCCCGGAGGGTGGCGGTGGCGGCTCGGTTGTCGTCGCCGAGCATCAGGGCGGTGATGCCGGCATGGATCAGCAGGGTGGGGTCGCCGCCGGGCCCGCACCGTCCGGCGGTCCGCTTGAGCAGGTCACGGGCGTCCTCGTAGCGGCCCTCCACCGCCGCGGCCAGCCCGCCGAGCGCGCCGGGCGGCGGCACGCCCAGCCAGTGGGCGACCAGGAACGCCTCCCGGCACCGCCGCAGGTCCCCGGTGTAGACGGCGGCCTCGGTGACAAGGGCCAGCAACTCCACGCCCTCACCCGCCCGACCCGCGCCACGGGCCTGAAGCGGTTCCCCCGCGCGTGCGCTCACGTACCCGACCACACTGCCCGCAACGCCCCGCCCAGCCACCGCGCCCGTGCCTCCCTCCCGCACCGGGTCTGCCCCAACGCCGCCCCCGACCGGACCCCCTGAACCACCGTCCACGGCCAAGGCCTCCGCAGCACCGCCGCCGCCCGCAGCTCCCGCATGCCCCTCCCACGCCGGAACCGCAACACCGCCATGCCCGTCGGCCGCCCCCGCACCGCCCTCCCCGGCCGGCACCCCCGCGCCGCCCTCCCGCCCCAGGTCCCCTCCAGCGCCGTCCCCGACCGGGCTTCTCGAACCGCCGTACCGGCCCGGAACCCCCGCTCGCCCGGACCGGATCGTCGCCGTCAGCAGTGCGTCGAAGGCCTCTGCCGCGTTGCCCGCGCGCAGGGCGAGGGCTCCGTTCAGGACGGGGTCGTCGGTGCGGGCGGCCAGGGTGCGGGCCCGGTCCGCGTCGCCGGTGCGCCAGGCGTCGGCGGCGGCGTCGGCCAGCAGCCGGGTCCGGGTGCCCGGGTCGGTGCAGAGGGCGGCGGCGCGTTCGGCGAGCGCACCGGCCAGGGCCGTGTCGCCGGCGGCCCGGGCCCGGTCGGCGGACGTGCGGAGTTCCGCGGCGAGGCGCGGGCTGGGGCCGAGGGCGCCCGCGGCCCGGTGCCAGGAGCGGCGGGGCGCCTCGCCCTTGCCGCTCAGCATCCGGGCGAGCAGCCGGTGCGCCTCGCGCCGGTCCGCCGGGGACGCGGCGTCGTACGCGGCGATCCTCGTCCAGGCATCGCGGAACTCCACCCCGTCGACGGTGACATGGGCGACGCCCGCGACGTCGGCGGCCTCCAGCGGCCGGGTGTCGAGGCGGGCCGCGGCGACGGCTCGCAGGAAGGCGTGGGAGGCGACCGGATGCTGGTCGGCCGCGGCGAGGAGCAGCAGCAGCCGGGTGTCGTCGGGCAAGGAGCGGATCTCCTGGCGGTGGGCGCGCAGCAGCCGGGGCGCGACGGCGGCGGGCCCCGTGGGCAGCGGGTCGAGGGCCGCGGCCTGTCGTTCGGTCAGGCGCGGGAGGAGTTCGGCGACGGCACGCGGGTCGTCGTACGCGACGTGCCGCAGCCGCGCGCGGACGCCCGCGGAGGGGGCGGGCCCCGCGTCGGGGAGCGGCGGTGGCGAAGTGCGGTCCAGAGGTGGGGGGTTCACCGGCGTCACCACACCATCGACGTTACTGGCGGGTCAGTTGACTCGTAAAGACTGGCGACTTCACCGATGCGGCGCGCGTAGACCCTTCCTGACACTCCTGGCGACCCCACCGTTTCAGGAGGCTTCATGCAACGCCACAAGCGTCGTATCGCCACGGTAGTTTCGGCGGTGACCGCATCGTTCCTTCTGTCCCTCCCCCTCACCGCGGCTCCGGCGCACGCGGCGAGTCACAACCCGGTCGTGTTCGTGCACGGACTCAGCGGTTCGGCGAGCAGCTGGAACGACTGGGTCGCGGATTTCGAGGCCGACGGCTACTCCTCCTCGGAGCTCTTCGCGTGGTCGTACGACTGGACTCAGTCGAACGCCACCACCGCCCAGCAGCTGGCCACCGAGGTGAAGTCCGTGCTGGCGACGACCGGCGCCTCGAAGGTCGACCTCGTCGTCCACTCCATGGGCGCGCTGAGCGGCCGCTCCTACCTCAAGAACCTCGGCGGGACGTCGTACGTCGACGACTTCGTGTCGGTCGCCGGGGTGAACCACGGCACCTCCATCGCCTCCCTGTGCGGGTGGCTGTACGCGTCCTGCAAGGAGATGCAGACGGGCAGTTCCTTCCTGACCGCGCTCAACTCCGGTGACGAGACGCCCGGCAGCGTGTCGTACGCCAGTTACTGGTCGGACTGCGACGAGGCGATCGACCCGGACTCCTCGGCGCTGCTCAGCGGTGCGACCAACGTCGACGTCGGCTGCATCTCGCACACCGACATGAACGACGACCACGGCGTGTACGAGCAGGTGCGCGACTTCATCTCGTAGAGCCGTGTCCTGGAACGAGCCGTGTCCTGGAACCGTGCGAGGACACGGGGGTGCGACGGGCCCGTACGGGGGACAATCCCCGTAGGCCCGTCCTCTCCGGGAGGTCGTCATGCGGCTGCGCTCCATCGGCTCCGGCAAGGTGGCACGGGATCCCGTCCACCACCCGCTCTTCGCCCGCTACTACGTCCGCGTCAGCACGGCTGCCGAGTCCAGGCTGGGCCTGGCCGGGGTGCGGGAGCGGATGCTCGCCGGGTTGTCCGGGCGGGTGATCGAGATCGGCGCGGGAAACGGTCTGAACTTCGCGCACTATCCGGGCGCGGTCTCGGAGGTCGTCGCGATCGAACCCGAACGCCTGCTCAGACAGCTGGCGGCGCGGGCCGCCCGGCGCGCGGAGGTGCCGGTGGACGTGGTGCCGGGCGCGGCGGAGGCGCTGCCGGTGAAGAGCGAGGCCTTCGACGCGGTCGTGCTCTCGCTGGTGCTGTGCAGCGTCCGGGACGTGCCGCGTGCGCTGGGCGAGGTGCGGCGGGTGCTGCGGCCCGGCGGGGAGGTCCGGTTCTTCGAGCACGGCCGGGGCGGCGGCCGGGCGATGACTCTCACCCAGCGGGCCCTGGACGGGACGGTGTGGCCGGCGCTGAACGGCGGCTGTCATCTGTCCCGCGAGCCGGTCACGGCGCTGCGGGCGGCCGGGTTCGAGCTGGGCCCGTACCGCGAGGTGCTGGTGCCGGAGAAGGGGCCGAGGCTGCCCACTTCGTTCTGCGTGCTGGGCACCGCCTGGCGGCCCGGGGAGCGGTGATCGCCCGGCTGACGGGCTCGGGCCCCTGGGGCGGGCCGGCAGGCTCTCCTCCCCCGGGTGGAGAGTGCCCCTTACACCGGTACCGGGAGTGCGACCTGAGACGGAGGCTCGCTCTGCCCCATGGGGGATACCGGGTGTGCGCCCCGTCACACTACGCTCGGCCGGGACGAAGAGTCACGACGTCCAGGCGAGCGAGGAGGCGGCCTTGTCCACACCTGCTGCGGAGCACGCGCCCGGCCGGGCGCCCGGCGACGGGACCGCGGCCCGCGCCCGGGGGCTGACCAAGGCGTACGGTTCTGGCGAGACCGGCGTGCTCGCCCTGGATTCGGTGGACGTGGACATCGAGCGTGGCCGGTTCACCGCGGTCATGGGGCCCTCGGGCTCCGGGAAGTCCACCCTGATGCACTGCCTGGCGGGGCTCGACACGGTGTCGGCCGGTCAGGTGTGGCTCGGCGACACCGAGATCACCGGGCTGAAGGAGCGCGAGCTGACCCGGCTGCGGCGGGACCGGATCGGCTTCATGTTCCAGTCCTTCAACCTCATCCCGACGCTGAACGCGGCCGAGAACATCACCCTGCCCATGGACATCGCGGGCAAGAAGCCCGACGAGAAGTGGCTGGACCAGGTCATCGACACGCTGGGGCTGCGGGACCGGCTCAAACACCGGCCCACGCAGCTGTCCGGCGGGCAGCAGCAGCGCGTGGCCTGCGCCCGGGCGCTGGCCTCCCGGCCGGAGCTGATCTTCGCCGACGAGCCGACCGGCAACCTCGACTCGCGGGCCGGACTGGAGGTCCTCGGGTTCCTGCGCGACGCGGTCGACGACCTGGGGCAGACCGTGGTCATGGTGACCCACGACCCGGGCGCCGCCGCCCACTCCGACCTGGTGCTCTTCCTCGGCGACGGACGGATCGTGGACGAGATGGAACGGCCCACGGCGGAAGCGGTGCTCGAACGGATGCGGCTCTTTTCCGGAAGGAACCCCCAGACCCCCGGCTTCGACGTCACGCGCGGCGCGTCCGACCGCGACGGCGCCGCCGAGGAGGACTGAACCGGTGCTCAAGGCGACCCTCCGCAGCTTCCTCGCCCACAAGGGGCGGCTGTTGCTGTCCGCGCTGGCCGTCGTCCTGTCCGTGGCGTTCGTCGCGGGCAGCCTCATCTTCTCCGACACGGTCACCCGCACCTTCGACCGGCTCTTCGCCTCCACCTCGGCGGACGTGACGGTGGAGCCGAAGACGGACCTCAAGTCGTCCGTGCCGACCGGCTCGGTCCAGACCGTGCCCGCCTCGCTCGCGGCCCGGGTCGCGAAGGTCGACGGGGTCGCCGCGACCCACGCGGACGTGTCCGTGCAGAACATCGTGGTGGTCGACAGCCGGAACAAGTCCGTGGGTCCGACCACCGGCGCCCCGACCATCGCCACCGACTGGTACCTCACCCACCGCAGCCCGGTGAAGCTGACCTCCGGTCACGCCCCGCACGGCGCGGGCGAGGCGCTGCTCGACGCGGACACCGCCGACAAGAAGGACGTGCGCATCGGCGACACGCTGACGGTGCAGGCGGCGCCCGGCACCTTCCGGGTGAAAGTCGTCGGCATCGCCACCTTCACCACCACCAACCCGGGCGCGGCCCTGGTCTTCCTCGACCCCGCGGTCGCCGCCAAGGAGCTGCTCGGCTCGCCCGGCCGGGCCACCAGCATCTCCGTGGACGCGGCGAAGGGCGTGAGCGACACCGAGCTGAAGAGCCGTGTCGGCCAGCTGACCGGCACCGGTCCCTACGACCTGAAGACCTCCGACGAACAGGCCAAGTCGGCCGCCGCCGACCTCGGCGGATTCCTCGATGTGATCAAGTACGTGATGCTCGGCTTCGCCGGGATCGCCGTCCTGGTCGGGATCTTCCTGATCGTCAACACCTTCTCCATGCTGATCGCCCAGCGCACCCGGGAACTGGGCCTGCTGCGGGCGCTGGGCGCCGACCGGCGGCAGGTGCGGCGGTCGGTGCTGACCGAGGCGGTGCTGCTCGGTCTGGTCGGCTCGACGCTGGGCCTCGCGGCCGGCATCGGGCTGGCGTTCGGGCTGATCAAATTGATGAGCGCGTTCGGCATGAACCTCAAGGCGACGGAGATGGTCATCGGCTGGCCGACGCCGGTCTCGGCGTACGTCGTCGGCGTCGGCGTCACCTTCGTCGCGGCGTACCTGCCCGCCCGGCGCGCGGCGGGGGTCTCGCCGATGGCGGCGCTGGCGGACGCCGAGGTCGCCGGGGTGGGACGGCCGCTGAAGACGCGCGCGATCGTCGGTGGCGTCGTCGGAGCGGCCGGTGCGGCCGCGCTGATGGGCTGCGCGGCGGCGACGAAGACCGCCTCGGCGGCCTCCCTGCTGGGCCTCGGCGTCGTCCTGACCCTCGTCGCCACTGTCATCGCCGGTCCGCTGCTGGTCCGGCCGGTGATCCGCGTCCTGGGCGGCGCGTTCCCCGCGCTGTTCGGGTCGGTCGGCCGGATGAGCCAGCGCAACGCCCTGCGCAACCCCCGCCGCACCGGCGCCACCGCCGCCGCGCTCATGGTGGGTCTGGCCCTGGTCGGCGGTATGTCGGTGGCCAGCGCCTCCATGTCCCGGTCGTTCGACCAGCAGATCGACAAGACGCTCGGCGCCGACTTCACCGTCCAGAACGCCAACTTCCAGCCCTTCACCAAGGAGATCACCGACAGGGTGCGCGCCACCGAGGGCGTGCGTCTCGTCGTACGCCAGCGTTTCGTGCCGGTGGCGGTACGACTGCCGGACGGCAAGCGGGTCGAGACGACCGCCTCCGGGTACGACCCGCAGGTGGACGACGTCGCCCACGTCACCTACAAGAGCGGCGACAGCGCGGCGGCGCTGGCCGGCGGGCACCTCGGCATGGACGTGAACTTCGCCGAGGACCACCACGTCCGCCTGGGCGGCACGGTCCCTGTGGAGTTCCCGGGCGGCCGGACCACCGACATGACCGTGGGCGCACTCACCGATCAGGGCGGCTCCGGATTCGGCATGCAGGGCGGGCTGTTCTTCGGCATCGCCACGGCGGAGAAGTACGTACCCGGCGGCCAGGACGCGGCACTGTACGTCGACAAGACCCCCGGCACGGGCGCGGACCAGCTGCGCTCGCGGCTGGAGAAGACGCTCGAGGCGTATCCGCAGGTGCAGGTCCGTGACCAGGCCGACTACAAGAAGCTGGTCCACGACCAGATCGCGGTGCTGCTCTATCTCGTGTACGCGCTGCTCGGGCTGGCGATCGTCATCGCGGTGCTCGGCGTGGTCAACACCCTGGCCCTGTCGGTCGTGGAGCGCACCAGGGAGATCGGCCTGCTGCGCGCCATCGGGCTGGCCCGGCGGCAGCTGCGCCGCATGATCCGGCTGGAGTCGGTGGTGATCGCGGTGTTCGGCGCGGTGCTGGGCCTCGCCCTGGGCCTGGTGTGGGGCGTGTGCACCCAGCAGGTGCTGGCCCTCCAGGGCATGACCGCGCTGGCGATTCCATGGGGCACGATCGTCGCGGTCGTGATCGGCTCTGCGGTGGTGGGCGTGGTGGCCGCCCTGCTGCCCGCGTTGCGTGCATCCCGCATGAATGTGCTGGCGGCCATCGCACACGAGTGATGGAATCGCGGCGAAGGCTCAAGTCGTCCGCTGCCGAGGAGAGTTCATGCCGCGTCCGTTCCGCTTCGGGGTCAGCCTGCTCGCTTCCGCGTCCGCCGAGGAGTGGCGGGCCAAGTGCCGCCGGGACGAGGATCTGGGGTACGACGTGATCCTCGTCCCGGATCACCTCGGCATGGTCGCGCCGTTCCCGGCCCTCGTCGCGGCCGCCGGGGTGACGCGGCGGCCGCGGCTGGGCACCTTCGTGCTCAACGCCGGTTTCTGGAATCCTGCGCTGCTGGCCCGCGAGGTGGCCACCACGGACGCGCTGACGGGCGGCCGTCTCGAACTCGGGCTCGGCACCGGCTATGTGCAGGCGGAGCACGACACGGCCGGGCTGCCCTACGGTTCGCCGCGCGAGCGCGTGGACCATCTCGTCCGCACGGTGGCCGAGGTGGAGCGGCTGCTCGGCTCGGCGGACCACCAGCCACGTCCCCGGCAGCCGCGGGTGCCCCTGCTGATCGGGGCCAACGGTGACCGGATGCTGCGGCTGACCGCCGAGCAGGCCGACATCGCGGCGTTCACGGGCCTCAGGCCGGTCGCGGGCAGTACGGCTGGGAAGCTCTCGCCGCTCACCGCCGAGGAACTCGACGAGCGCGTGGCCCGCTACCGGAAGTTCGCGGCGGGTCGCGCGGAGCCCGCCGAAGTGAACCTGCTCGTCCAGATGGTGGCCGTCACCGACGACCCCGAGGCCGTGCTCAGACCACTGCTCGACCGCCAGCCCCAGCTGACCGTGGAGCAGGCGCTGGCCCTGCCGATGGTGCTGGTCGGCACCCTGGAGGAGATCGTGACGCGGGTGCGGGCACAGCGTGAGCGGTACGGGTTCTCCTACCTGACCGTGCTGGAGCCGTACCTGGAGGCCTTCGCGCCGGTGATCGAGGAGTTGCACGGCGAGTAGCGGCCGTCCGCATGCTGGAAATCGACGGGGCCACGTAGCCGTCGGTGATGTGATGATCGCATGACTGACCTGCACATACGGCCCGCCGGACGCGACGACCTCGACGCCGTGCTCGCCTTCTGGAAGACGGCCGCCGAGGGCACCAGCATCAGCGACGACGGGGACGGCGTCGAACGGCTGGTGACCCGTGACCCCGAGGCGCTGATCCTCGCCGAGAAGGACGGGGAACTCGTCGGCACGGTGATCGCCGGCTTCGACGGCTGGCGCTGTCATCTGTACCGGCTGGCGGTGCATCCTCAGCGGCGGCGGATGGGCATCGGCTCGGCGCTGCTGGCCGCCGCGGAGGAGCGGTTCGTCCGGCTCGGCGGGCGGCGCGGGGACGCGATGGTGCTGGTGCACAACGAGATCGCGCACCACGCCTGGCGGGCCGCCGGATACGCGCCCGAGGAGGTATGGCGGCGCTGGGTGAAGCCGCTCGCCGCCGACTGAGCGCACCCCCACATTTCTTTGCCCATCCTTTACCATTGGAGGATCACTCGGCCCCGCATGAAAGGTTGTGAGTCCGCGCCCATGGGCGAGCCTCCTCGTCGGCGACATCGAGCGCCGCTTCCTGCCCTGTACAACCATGGGAAGGAGGTGACCCGATGACCGAAGTACTCCTCCTGCTGGTGGCGGTCCTGCTCTCGCTCGCCTGCGGCGCCTTCGTCGCGGCCGAGTTCTCGCTGACCACGGTCGAGCGGGGCGAGCTGGAGCGGGCCGCCCAGCGCGGCGAGCGCGGTGCCGTCGGCGCCCTCAAAGCCGTACGGAGCCTGACATTCCAGCTCTCCGGGGCGCAACTCGGCATCACGGTCACCAACCTGGTGGTCGGCATGCTGTCCGAGCCGTCCATCGCCAAGCTGCTCGCCGGTCCGCTGCAAGCGCTGGGCATCTCGCAGTCCGCGGCGAGCTCGGTCGCGCTGGTGCTCGGCACGGCCCTGTCCACGGTGTTCCTGATGGTCGTCGGCGAGCTGGTGCCCAAGAACTGGGCCATCTCCTCACCGCTGGCCATGGCGAAACGGCTCGGCAATCCGCAGCGCTGGTTCAGCGCCGCCTTCCGCCCCTTCATCACGCACCTGAACAACACGGCGAACCGCGTCGTGCGCCGCCTCGGCGTGGAGCCCGCCGAGGAGCTGGCCTCCGCGCGCGGACCGCAGGAGCTGGCGGCGCTGGCCCGGCACTCCGCCAAGGAGGGCGCCCTGGAGGCGGACACCGCCGAGCTGTTCGTCCGCACCCTCAACCTCGCCGACCTCACCGCGGAGAACGTGATGACCCCCCGCGTCCAGGTCGTCGCCCTCGACGTCCAGGCGACCTGCCAGGACGTGGCGAACGCGACCAGGGCGACCGGACTGTCCCGGTTTCCGGTCTACCGCGACAGCCTCGACTCCGTCGTCGGCAGCGCCCACATCAAGGACGTCCTGGCCGTCCCCGCCGAGCGGCGGACCCACCGCTCCGTCGCACAGGTGATGCGCGAACCCCTGCTGGTCCCCGAGTCGCTCACCGTCGACCGGCTGCTGGACCGGCTCTCCGGCAAGAACACCATGGCCGTCGTCATCGACGAGTACGGCGGTACCGCGGGAGTCGTCACCCTGGAGGACATCGTCGAAGAGGTCGTCGGCGAGGTACGGGACGAGCACGACCCGCACGAGACGCCCGGCCTGGCGCCGGCCGGGGCCGACGAGCAGGGGCGCGCCCTGTTCTCGGCGGACGGCGCCACCCGCACCGACCAGCTCGCCCGGGTGGGCCTGCGGGTACCGGACGGGCCCTACGAGACGCTGGCCGGGCTCGTGGCGAGGACGCTGGGGCGGATACCTGAGAACGGGGACCACGTCGAGGTCGCCGGGTGGCGGCTCGACGTGGTGGACGACTCGGGGCACCGGGCCGCCAGGGTGCTGCTGCACGCGCCGCTCGACGACGAACACCGGGAGGCCGTGCGATGACCGCCGTCCAGTTGCTGATCGGACTGGCGACGCTGGTCGTCAACGCCTTCTTCGTGGGCGCCGAGTTCGCGCTGATCTCCGTGCGGCGCAGCCAGATCGAGCCGCACGCGGAAGCGGGCGACCGGCGCGCGAAGAGCGTGCTGTGGGGTCTGGAGCACGTGTCCGCGCTGCTGGCAACGGCTCAGCTGGGCATCACGCTGTGCACGCTGGTCCTCGGCGTGGTCGCGGAACCGGCCATCGCGCACCTGCTGGAACCGGTGTTCCACGCGCTGGGCGTGTCCAAGAACGCGGGCCATGCCGTCTCCTTCGTGATCGCGCTGGCCCTGGCCACGTATCTGCACATGCTGCTCGGCGAGATGGTGCCGAAGAACATCTCGCTCGCCGAACCCGTGCGCAGCGCGCTGCTGCTCGGCCCGCCCCTGGTCGCGCTGTCCCGGACCCTGCGGCCGGTGATCTTCACGGTGAACGCCTTCGCGAACACGCTGCTGAAGCTGCTCAGGGTCGAGACCAGGAACGAGGTCTCGGCGACCTTCTCCGACGCCGAACTCGCGGAGATAGTCAAGGACGCCGGCGAGGCCGGCCTGATCGACGACCGCGCCCAGGAGCGGCTGCACGACGCGCTGGAGCTGGGCAGCCGCCCGGTGCGGGACGTCGTGGTCCCGCTGGAACGGGTGGTGTACGCGCGCGTGGGCGTCACGCCCGAGCAGCTGGAACGCCTGTCGGCCGAGTCCGGCTTCTCGCGCTTCCCCGTCGTGGACGAGGGGCGCCGGATCGTCGGCTACCTGCACGTGAAGGACGCGCTGGACGCCTCACCGCGGGACGTGCCGTTCCGCCTACGGGACATGCGGCCCATCGCCCGGGTACGCGAGAGCACACCGCTCGACGACGTCCTCACCGCGATGCGGGGCAGCCGTACGCATCTCGCGGCGGTGCTCGGGACGGACGGGCGGCTGGCCGGGCTGGTGACGATGGAGGACGTGCTGCGGCAGCTGTTCGGACAGCCTGCGTGACGATGCCGCCCGGCCGGACGGGACGGCCGCCTCGTCGCACCGGGGCGACCGACGGGGGCGGGTGGGGACCGACGGGGACCGGCTGACACGGGCAGGGCCCGGCTGACACGGGCAGGGCCCGGCGGGGACCGGCTGACACGGGCAAGGCCCGGCGGGGCCCGGCTGACACGGGCGGGGCCCGGCACCCCCGGGCAGGGGCCGGGGGGGGCGGCCCACCGACGGCAAGTCGCCCGGGGTGTCGGCCGGATGGGAGCAACCCCCGGCACGAGCCGTCGGCCGGGCCGGCAGCGGTCCCGGCACGGACCCGGGCCGGCAATCGGCCGAAGCCGACACCCCGACGGTGACCACGGACCGGCGGTGACCGCGGGCCGGTCGGTCAAGGGCAACCGGCCCGCGCGGTGACCGAGGGCCGGTCGGTCGAGGGCGACCGACCGGCGGGTATGGGACCGGGATACCATCGCTGTCGCCATGCAGACGAATTCCATACCCCATCCCGTACACACCAGCCTCGTCGCCGTCGGCGACTCCTTCACCGAAGGCATGTCGGACCTGCTGCCCGACGGTTCCTACCGGGGCTGGGCCGACCTCCTCGCCGCACGGATGGCCGCCCGCACCCCCGGGTTCCGGTACGCCAACCTCGCGGTGCGCGGCAAGTTGATCGGGCAGATTGTCGACGAGCAGGTACCCGTGGCGGCCGCGATGGGGGCCGACGTGATCACTCTGGTCGGCGGTCTCAACGACACGCTGCGACCCAAGTGCGACATGGGGCGGGTACGGGATCTGCTCACGAAGGCCGTCGAGCGGCTGGCGCCCTCGTGCAAGCAACTCGTGCTGATGCGCAGCCCCGGCCGGCAGGGCCCGGTCCTCGAGCGGTTCCGGCCGCGCATGGAGGAGCTGTTCGCCTGTGTCGACGAGCTCGCCGCACGGCACGGCGCCCTGGTGGTCGACCTCTACGCGGCGCCCTCGCTGGCCGACCCCCGGATGTGGGACGTGGACCGGCTGCACCTGACGGCGGAGGGGCACCGCCGGGTCGCCGAGGCGGTCTGGCAGACGCTCGGCCACGAAGCCGAGGACCCGGAGTGGCGGACCCCGCTGGCGGCGACCGTGCCGCCTGGCTGGGTCACCCGGCGGGTCACGGACGTGCGGTTCGCCCGGCAGTACCTGCTGCCCTGGATAGGGCGGCGCCTGACCGGCCGCTCCTCCGGCGACGGCCGCCCCGCGAAGCGCCCCGAGCTGCTGCCGTACGAGGGCCCGGCGGCGTAACGTCCGTTCCATGGCCACCCGGGTGATCAGCGTCAGGGGCCGGATCCACGAGTTCGGCCCCCGGCTGGAACACGCCCCGCGGACGTCGTCTACGTCGGGCGCCGCTGGACCATGGGCGGCTGGGACCTGCCCCGGCACCCGCTGTACAACCCGTTCGCCTACGACACCCCGAAGAAGAAACGGGACGGCACCCGGGCCGAGGTGATGGCGATGTACCGGGCGTATGTGCTGGAGCGGCCCGAGCTGCTCGACCAGGTGGCCGGGCTGCGCGGGCGGACGCTGGCCTGCTGGTGCGCGCCCGAGCCGTGCCACGCGGATGTGCTGGCGGAGCTGGCCGAGACCGGCGAGGCCGCCGACGTGACCCGGGTCTCGTAGCTTCCGCCGAACGGGGCCGTGGCGCTGGCCTGCACGAATCGCCAGTAGAATCCGTACACGTGACTTCTGCGCCCGCCAAGCCCCGCATCCCGAACGTCCTCGCCGGACGCTACGCCTCCGCCGAGCTCGCCACGCTCTGGTCGCCCGAGCAGAAGGTGAAGCTGGAGCGGCAGCTCTGGCTCGCCGTGCTGCGGGCCCAGAAGGACCTCGGGATCGAGGTTCCCGACGCGGCGCTCGCCGACTACGAGCGTGTCCTCGACACCGTCGACCTCGTCTCGATCGCCGAGCGTGAGAAGGTCACGCGGCACGACGTGAAGGCGCGGATCGAGGAGTTCAACGACCTCGCCGGGCACGAGCACGTGCACAAGGGCATGACCTCCCGCGACCTGACGGAGAACGTCGAGCAGCTCCAGATCCGGCTCTCGCTGGAGCTGGTGCGCGACCGCACGGTGGCCGTCCTGGCCCGGCTGGCGAAGCTGGCCGCCGAGTACGGCGAGCTGGTCATGGCCGGCCGCTCCCACAACGTGGCCGCGCAGGCCACCACCCTCGGCAAGCGTTTCGCGACCGCCGCCGACGAGCTGCTCGTGGCGTACGGCCGGGTCGAGGAGCTGCTGGCCCGCTATCCGCTGCGCGGCATCAAGGGCCCGGTGGGCACCGCGCAGGACATGCTGGACCTGCTGGGCGGTGACGCGGGCAAGCTCGCCGATCTGGAGCGGCGGATCGCCGGTCACCTCGGCTTCTCGCAGGCGTTCACCTCGGTCGGCCAGGTCTACCCGCGCTCGCTGGACTACGAGGTCGTGACCGCGCTGGTACAGCTGGCCGCCGCGCCTTCCTCGCTGGCCAAGACCATCCGGCTGATGGCTGGCCACGAGCTGGTGACCGAGGGCTTCAAGCCCGGCCAGGTCGGTTCCTCCGCCATGCCGCACAAGATGAACACCCGCTCCTGCGAGCGCGTCAACGGCCTGATGGTCATCCTCCGCGGCTACGCCTCGATGACCGGCGAGCTGGCGGGCGACCAGTGGAACGAGGGCGACGTCTCCTGCTCGGTGGTGCGCCGGGTCGCGCTGCCGGACGCCTTCTTCGCCCTGGACGGCCTACTGGAGACCTTCCTCACCGTCCTCGACGAGTTCGGTGCCTTCCCGGCGGTGATCGCCCGTGAGCTGGACCGCTACCTGCCGTTCCTCGCCACTACCAAGGTGCTGATGGCCGCGGTGCGGGCCGGGGTCGGCCGCGAGGTCGCCCACGAGGCCATCAAGGAGAACGCGGTCGCCACAGCGCTGGCGATGCGCGAGCAGGGCGCCGAGCGCAACGACCTGCTGGACAAGCTCGCCGCCGACGAGCGCCTCCCGCTCGACCGGGCGCGGCTGGAGCAGCTCATGGCCGACAAGCTGTCCTTCACCGGCGCGGCGGCCGACCAGGTCGGCGTCGTCGTCGGCCGGATCGAGAAGATCGTCAAGCGGCACCCGGAGGCCGCGGGTTACGCCCCGGGGGCGATCCTCTGACCCGTTTCACCCCGGCGGAACTGGAGGCCGCCCGTGACCGTCTGGTGCCGGACGTGGTCGCGGACGGCCTGCACGTCCTGTTCTGCGGCATCAATCCGGGGCTGATGACGGCCGCGACGGGCCACCACTTCGCCCGGCCCGGCAACCGCTTCTGGCCGGTGCTGCATCTGTCCGGGTTCACACCCAGGCTGCTGAAGCCGTCGGAGCAGCGGGAGTTGCTGTCGTACGGGCTCGGGATCACGAACGTCGTGGCGCGGGCGACGGCGCGGGCCGACGAGCTGACCGCGCGGGAGTACGCCCAGGGCGGCCGGCTGCTGTCGGCGAAGGTGACGCGGCTGCGGCCGAGGTGGCTGGCCGTGGTGGGGGTGACCGCCTACCGGGCGGCGTTCGGCGACCGCACGGCCCGGGTGGGGCCGCAGGAGCGGACGATCGGGGACACACGTGTGTGGGTGCTGCCCAACCCGAGCGGTCTGAACGCCCATTGGACGGCGGCGACGATGGCGGAGGAGTTCGCGCGGTTGCGCGTGGCAGCGGAGGGCTGACGGGTCACGGCGGGTCGATCTCCGTGACCACGGCGAGCAGCTGGACGTCGTCGGTCTCGTCCCGGTCGGCGACGAAGACCGCGACCCAACGGCCCGTCCCCTCCGCTTCCCAGAGGTAGGCCACTCGGGCGCGAGCACTCACCGAGGCCCAGGGCTCGGGTATCTCCTCCTGCCCGGTCCGCAGCAAAGTGGTCTGTGTGTTCCAGGGAGCGGTCTCTCCCCAGCGGGACGCGAACTGCTCGTAGAGAGCGTCGCGGTACTTCTCGTACTGCTCCACCATCGCCGCCCGCGTCCCGCAGTCGCCGTGGCTGCTCTCTAACACCACCGCGTGATAGCCGGGTCCCCCCTCTCCTACGCCCGACGTGTCGTGCTCCGCCGCGAACGGGCGGAAGCACAACTCGTCGATGAGGGCGGTGTGCCGTGCGATGTTCATGGGTCCAGTAAACCCGGCCCCACTGACAATTGGTGCGGAGTCAGGCGTCCCGGCGCCCCACGCTCCACGCCCCCGCCAGCAACGCCCCCACCGTCCACAGCGCCGTCACCGCGAGCCCCGTCCACGGTCCGAGGCTGCCGTCCCAGTCGCTGTGCAGGACCACCTGCCCCGCCCGGTCGGGCAGGAAGTCGGCGACATTGCCGGAGACATCGTCGCCGACCACGAAGGACACGATCAGGAGGAACGGAATCAGGGTGCTCAGCGTCGCCACGCCGCTGCGCAGCACGGCCGCGACTCCGGCCGCGAACAGTGCCATCAGGGTGAGGTAGACGCCGCAGCCGACCGCGCCGCGCACTCCCTCGCTCCAGGTCGGCCCGGCCGCCGTGCCCGCTCCGAGCGCGGCCTTGCCCACCGCGAAAGTCACCGCCCCGGTGACCAGACCGACCACGAGGGCGGGCAGCGCGATCGCCGCGGCCTTCGCCGCGAACCAGCGCCGCCGGTCGGGCACCGAGGCCAGCGTCAGGCGCAGCGCGCCGCCCCGGAACTCGGCGGCCACGGCCGTCGTGCCGAACGCTATCGCCGCGATCTGCCCGAAGCTCACCCCGAAGTAGACCGAGAACAGCGGGTCGGTGTCGTCCGCGTCGGCCGCCGAGAACGCGGAGAAGGCGGCGGTGGCGAGCACGACCGCGCACAGGCTGCCGATCAGGGAGCGCAGCGTACGGATCTTGAGCCACTCGGCGTGCAAGGCGGGTGCGAAGGACATGGTCAGGCCTCCCGGCGGGCTGCGGCGAACTCGGCTTCGGTGGATGTCAGATCGAGGTAGGCCTGCTCCAAGGTGGCCTCTTCCTGCGTGAGTTCCAGGACGGGCAGGCCCGCCTCGGACACCAGACGACCGATGTCCTCCACGCGCGCGTACCGCACGGTCCACGCACCGTCGTCGCCGTGGGAGGCGTCGTACCCGTGCCGGTCCAGCAGGCCGCCGAGGGCCGTGCCGTCGGTCGTGCGCAGTCGTACGCGGGGCCGCACGCGCGCGTGGATGAAGTCCCGTACCGGGGTGTCGGCCAGCAGGCGGCCCCGTCCGAGGACGACGAGATGGTCCGCGAAGGAGGCGGTCTCGTTCATGAGATGGCTGGAGACCAGGACCGTGCGCCCTTCGGCCGCCAGGCGGCGCAGCAGCTCGCGGATCCAGACGATGCCTTCGGGGTCGAGGCCGTTGGACGGCTCGTCGAGCAGTACCACCTCGGGGTCGCCGAGCAGCGCGGCCGCGATGCCGAGGCGCTGGCGCATGCCCAGGGAGTACGTCCGCACCCGGCGCCGGCCCGCCGTCCCGAGCCCCGTCTCCTCCAGCACCTCGTCGACCCGGCGCGGGGAGATGCGGTTGCTCGCCGCCAGGGCTCGCAGGTGGTCGCGGCCGGTTCGGGAGCCGTGCGCGGCCTGCGCGTCGAGGAGGGCGCCCACCTGGCGCAGGGGTTCGCGGAGGGTGGCGTAGGGCCGGCCGCCGATCGTGGCGGAGCCGGAGGTCGGGCGGTCGAGGCCGAGCACGAGCCGCATGGTGGTGGACTTTCCGGCGCCGTTGGGGCCGAGGAAGCCGGTGACGCGGCCGGGGAGGACATGGAAGGTCAGGTGGTCCACGGCTCGCCGGGTGCCGTACTCCTTGGTGAGGTCTTGGATGTCGATGCTGGTCATGGCAACAGCCTGGCCGCCGGCCAGGAGTTCGGTCCTCCCCCGCTGGTGGAGATCGTCTCCCCCGCGCGGGGGAGGTCCGCTGTCGGTGGCGGCTGGCACGATGACCAAATGGCCCGCTTTCTGCGCCCGTTGCTCCGGGGGACGACGTACACACGCCTGCTGCACCTGTGGGTGCCGATGCTGATCGTCAGCGTGTGGCTGTTCATCGACTCGGCCACGCCGTGGGTGCCCGCGCTGGCACTGGTTCCGGTGGGGCTGCTGATCCCGGGCGTGCGCAGGGGCGAGGGCGTGCAGGCCCACCTGCTGCTGACGCCGGGTGAGCAGGACTCGGGTATCACCACGGCCCCGTCGGCTACCTGGCGCGACCGGCTCCGCACGGTGCTGTGGCTGGAGGCGCGGATGGCACTGTCGGTCGCCGCCGGCTTCGCCACCGTCTGGCTGCCGGTCCTCGCCGTGGACCTGACCGGCGCGGCGCTCGGGCGCGTGCCCACGGACGATCCGCTGCTGCCGGTCTCGGAGCCCCACTGGGCCTACGCCTTGCTCGTCCCACTGCCCGTGATCGCCCTGTACGCCGTCGTCGTCGGCCTCGGCGAGCTGGTCACCGCCCTTGCGCGCCGGCTTCTCGGCCCCTCCCCCGCCGAACGCATCGCCGCGCTGGAAGAGCGCACCGAGCTCCTCCTGGAGCGCACGCGCATCGCGCGCGAGCTGCACGACTCGATCGGCCACGCGCTGACCGTCGCCGTGGTGCAGGCGGGCGCGGCGCGCGCGGCCCGCGACCCGGAGTTCACCGACCGCGCCCTGGATGCCATAGAGGAGACCGGTCGGGCGGCACTGGAGGACCTGGAGCGGGTGCTGGGCATCCTGCGGGAGTCGCGGCGCCCCGTGAGCAGCCGCCCGGCTCTGACGGACGCGGATCGTCTGCTGGAGTCCGCCCGCGCCTCGGGAGCGAAGGTCGACGCGGATTTCACCGGCCTCCTGGAGACGGTCCCCGGCCCGGTCTCCCGCGAGGGCTACCGCATCCTCCAGGAGGCACTGACCAATGTGCTCCGGCACGCGGGAGCCGTCCCGGTCCGCGTCCGTGTCGACGTCACCGGCGGCAACCTCGGTCTGGAGGTCCGCAATCCACTCACCGCCGGCATCCCGGGCACCGGCGTGGGCAGTGGTCTGCGCGGGATACGCGAGCGCGCGGCCCTGCTCGGCGGTCGCGCGCACACCGCCCCGGACGAAGGCGACTGGCAGGTGCATGTAGAGCTGCCGCTGCGCTGATCTACGCTGGCCGGATGCCGGTCACCGTTCTCCTCGTCGACGACGAACCCCTGGTCCGCGCGGGTCTGCGAGCCGTGCTGGAGGCTCAGCCCGACATCGAGGTCGTCGGCGAGGCGGCCGACGGCGCGGCGGTGATCCCGCTGGTCCGGCAGTTGCGCCCGGATGTGGTCGCGATGGACGTACGGATGCCGCTGCTGGACGGCATCGAGGCCACGCGCGCGGTGCTGCGCACCGTCGACAGCCCGCCGAAGATCCTCGTGGTGACCACCTTCGAGAACGACGAGTACGTGTACGAGGCGCTGCGGGCGGGCGCCGACGGCTTCCTGCTGAAGCGCGCCCGGCCCGCCGAGATCGTGCACGCGGTGCGGCTCGTCGCCGAGGGCGAGTCGCTGCTGTTCCCCGCCTCCGTACGGCAGCTCGCCGCGCGGTACGGCGGCCACGGCGACGGCGGCGATCGTGCCGCCCGGGCCGTGATGGAGCGGGCCCGGCTGACCGAGCGGGAGGCCGAGGTGCTGCGGCTGATGGCGCGGGGGCTGTCGAACGCGGAGATCGCCGGCCGGCTGGTGGTGGGGACGGAGACGGTCAAGTCGCACGTCAGCGCCGTACTGGCGAAGCTCGGGGCGCGGGACCGCACCCAGGCTGTGATCGCCGCCTACGAGTCGGGATTCGTCGCTCCGGGATGATCCGAAGGCCTGCCCGGAACGCGGGCGCCCGGCTCTCGCCGGGGTCGCGCCTGCCGAGTACCATCCGCCCCACACGGCGCACGAGCTGGGAGGACGGACGGTGGGGCGGCTGACCGGCGGGGATCCCTCGCTGCTGCGAAGGATCAATTCCGCGGTGGTGCTGCACGCGTTGCGTGCCACGGACTGCGCGACGCTCACGGAGATCACCCGGGTGACGGGGCTGTCCCGGCCCACCGTCGAGGGCGTTGTCGAGGGGCTCATCGAGGCCGGTCTCGTCGTGGAGAAGGCGGCCGAGGAGGGCGCCGCCCGGCGGCAGGGGCGGCCCGCGCGGCGGTTCCGGTTCCGGGCCGAGGCGGGGCACCTGCTGGGCCTGGAGATCGGGGCGCACCGCGTCGCCGCGCTCCTCGCCGACCTCGACGGGCGGATCCTGGGCTCCCAGGCCAAGGACGTCTCGGAGACAGCCGACGTGGACGAGCGTCTGGAGCGGCTGCGTGCCACGGTGGCCGAGCTGCTGCGGCGGGCCGGGGTCGCGCGCGGCTCGCTGCGTGCCGTGGGGGTCGGCACTCCGGGGATCGTGGAGGCCGACGGCAGGATACGGCTGGGCACCGCGCTGCCCCAGTGGACGGGCCTGCGCCTGGGCGAACGGCTCAGCCGCTCCTTCAAGTGCCCGGTCCTGTTGGAGAACGACGCCAACGCCGCCGCCGTCGCCGAGCACTGGAAGGGCGCCGCGACCGAGTCGGACGACGTCGTGTTCGTGCTGGCCGGACTGAGCCCGGGCGCCGGTTCACTGATCGGGGGACGGCTGCACCGGGGGTACGGCGGAGCCGCCGGGGAGATCGGCGCGCTGCATCTGCTGGGCCGGGAGGCGACGCCGGAGACGCTGCTGTCCACCACGCACGAGCCGCTGCATCCGCTGGACGAGCAGGCGGTCGCCGAGGTGTTCGCGCTGGCGCGCGAGGGCGACCACCGGGCCCGGGCCGCCGTCGACCGGTTCATCCAGCGGCTCGTGCACGATGTCGCGGCGCTGGTCCTCGCGCTCGATCCCGAGCTGGTGGTGATCGGCGGCTGGGCGGCCGGGCTGGACGGCGTACTGGAACCACTGCGGCGTGAGCTCGCGCGCTACTGCCTGCGGCCGCCAAGGGTGACGCTGTCCCTTCTCGGGGAGGCGGCCGTGGCGACGGGTGCCCTGCGGCTCGCTCTCGATCATGTCGAGGAGCAGTTGTTCGCGGTGGAGGGCACGGTCACGGCCCGGCGCTGACGGGGTGTCGCGGCGGTACGCGTCGCGCCCCGGGGGGTTCCGGGGCGCGAGGGGTGCGACTGTGCGAATGTGCGGCCTCGACAGCGGGCTCGGTGCTCGCCCGGGCGATCGGTCTAGGGCCAGGCCCTAGGAGGCCTGGCGCTCGGGTCCGTGGTGTATCTCCACCCCGCCCGAGTCGGCGAAGGTCAGCCGGCAGGTGTCCGCGCGGTAGGTGGCGACGGAGAGCGCCGCGGTGCGGCCCTGGGCGATGAAGTGGGTGGTGACGACGAGGACCGGGGCACCGGGCAGCCGGTCGAGTTCCCTGGCGTCGTCCGCACGGGCCGAGCCGAGTTCCACGGCGCGGTCCTGGCCCTCCAGCTCCAGGTGCTGCAGTTCGCGCAGTACGGCACGCGCGCGTGCGGGTCCGGAGGGCGCGTCGATCCCGGACAGGTCGGGGACCGAGGACGCCGGGACGTAGAGCAGTTCGGCGGCGACCGGCTGGCCGTGCGACACGCGGGAGCGGCGCACGATGTGCACGGCCTCGTCGGGGCCGGTCTCCAGCGCGGAGGCGACGGCGGCGGGCGCCTCGGCCTCCGCGCAGTCGACGGGCTGCCAGGCGTCACCGGGGGCGCCCGGCCAGGCCTGCTGCTCGGTGCCCACGGCTACGCCCACACGCGGCGGTGCCACGGTCGTACCGACGCCGCGCCGACGCTGGAGCCGTCCTTCCAGTTCGAGCTGTTCGAGGGCCTGGCGGAGCGTGGCGCGGGCGACGCCGAACCGGGCGGCGAGGTCGCGCTCGTTCGGCAGGATCTCGCCCACCGCGAACTCGGAGTCCAGTGCCTCGCTGAGCACGGTCTTGAGGTGCCAGTACTTCGGTTCCGGCACCGATTCCAGCTGCGTGGTCCCCACCCTGTCCTCCGCAATCGCCGTGGCCTCGGCGTTTTAGCGCCCTTGTTTATTAAAGGTTGTTGCACTTATCTGCGACCATAAGGCGGCCCTCACCCTTGGTCAAGACCAATCCTGGTTCGCATGGGGAACGCGGAGGTGTCCGCCGCGAAGCGTTCACACGGCGTTATCGGAGGCGGCTGATGGCTCGGCCGATCGCTCGGCCGGGGAGCGCTGCTTGCCGTCCGCGCGGAATCGGTCCGTCCGTCACATCTGCGGACCAGAATGATCGGCGGGCCGCCGACGGTCGGCGGAACGGACGCGGGAGGTGGGCCGATGCGGTACGCGGTGCTCGGTACGGGCGAGGTGGGCCGCACCCTGGCCGGCAAGCTGGTGGCGCTGGGGCACGAGGTGACTCTGGGATCGCGTGGCAAGGACAACCCGGCCGGCCTGGAGTGGGCCGAGGGCGCGGGCGTCCGGGCACGCGCGGGTACGTTCGCGGAGGCGGCCGGGGCCGCCGAGGTGGTGCTGAACGCGGTGGGCGGGCGGGTGGCGCTGGAGGCACTGGAGGCCGCGGGCGCGGGCAACCTCGACGGCAAGTTGATCGTGGACGTGTCGAATCCCCTGGCCTTCGAGGAGGGGCAGCCGCGGCTGGACCCCGTCGAGTCGGACAGCGTGGGCGAGCAGATCCAGCGGGCCTTTCCGCACGCGCGCGTGGTGAAGACGCTGAACACGGTCAACTGTCAGGTGATGGTCGATCCGGGCCGGGTGCCGGGCGAGCACCAGTTGTTCATCTGCGGGGAGGACACCGGCGCCAAGGAGCAGGTGACGTCCCTCCTCGGGGAGTTCGGCTGGCCGGCGGAGCGGGTGCTGGACCTGGGCGGCATCCGGTCGGCGCGGGCCCTGGAGATGTACCTGCCGCTGTGGCTGAACCTGTACCGGACGCTCGGGCACCCGGACTTCAACGTGGAGCTGCGCAGGGCCCGTTGACCGCTGGATTCCGTACAGGGAAGAGACGAACGGGGAAGAGATGGGGGACCCCGGGGGCTACCCGTCGGTAGCAATTGCTGACAGGCTGTCTACCCACGGCTTCCAGCGAGTCCAGACGAGGAGCAGCACCATGTCCGCCACCGTCTCCTTCCCGGTCCCCTCACCGCACGGCCCGCGAACCGTGACCGTCTCCTACGCGCGCGTGGGCAGCGGCGAACCGCTGCTCCTGCTGCACGGCATCGGCCACCACCGGCAGGCCTGGGACCCGGTGGTGGACGTTCTCGCGACCGAGCGCGAGGTGTTCGCCGTGGACCTGCCCGGCTTCGGCGCGTCCCCCGGCCTGCCGGAGGGCCTGGCGTACGACCTGCCCACGACGACCGCCGTGTTCCGCGCGTTCTGCGAGGCACTGGAACTGGAGCGTCCGCATGTCGCGGGCAACTCGCTCGGTGGCCTGATAGCCCTGGAACTCGGCCGCGAGAAGCTCGTGCGGTCCGTCACGGCCCTGTCGCCCGCGGGGTTCTGGTCCGCGACCGAGCGGCGCTATGCCTTCGGCATCCTGATGGCGATGCGCCGGATCTCCCGGCGGCTCCCGTTGCCGTTGGTCGAGCGGGCGGCCCGCACGGCGGTCGGCCGAGTCGCGCTGACGAGCACGATCTACGCCCGCCCCACCCGCCGCTCACCCGACGCCGTGGTCGCCGAGACGCTGGCGCTGGCGAACGCGACCGGGTTCGACGACACCCTCCGGTCCGGTACCGGGGTCCAGTTCACCGACGACATCCCCGGCCTTCCCGTCACCGTGGCCTGGGGCTCCAGCGACCGCCTGCTGGTGCCCCGCCAGGGCGTCCGGGCCAAGGGCATCATCCCCAAGGCGCGGCTGGTGCGGCTGCCCCGCTGCGGTCACGTCCCGATGAACGACGACCCGGCGCTGGTCGCGCGCGTCATCCTGGACGGCAGTCGCTGACCGGCGGCGGAACCCTGCCGACGCGCCGGAGCCCAGAGCGACGCCGGCACCCACGAGGGCGCTGCCCGCGGCCTGGGCGGCCCCGTAGGAGCCCGTTCCGACGAGCGGCGCGGTGCAGGCGGCGGCCACCGGGATGAGCCCGGAGAACAGCGTGGCCCGCTCCGCGCCGAGCCGCTGCATGCCCATGTACCAGCACACGAAGCCGACGACCGTGACGACCGCCGCCTGCCACAGCAGCGCGGCGGCCTCCGTGCCGTCGGGGCGCCGCAGCCAGCCGCCGCCGTCCAGGACGACTCCTGCCACGGCCGCCTCGACGGCTGCCACACCGCAGACCGTGGCGGACAACAGCCGTGGCCCGAGCGGCCGCAGGACGGGCACGGCGAGGACGGCGAAGCCAACCTCACCGGCCAGGGCGCACGCGGAGAACGCGATCCCGGCGCCGTCGGCACGCCCCCATCCCTGGACGGTGAACGCGCCCACGGCGACGAGCGACGCCCCGTGCAGAACGGCTCGCTGAGGACGGCGCCCGTCGGTGATCGGCACGACGACCGCCACCACCACGGGCGCGCAGCCCACGAAGACCCCCGGGACCGCTGGTTCCGCACTGCGCTCGGCGGCGATGACGGCGAGGTTGAACCCGACCATGCCGACCGCCGCGAGGAGCGCCAGGCGGGCCCATTGACGGGGCGCGAGCCCGCGCAGCGGTGCGCGTCCGCCCCGGCCGGTGAGCGGGAGGAGCAGCAGGCAGGCCAGGGCGTAGCGGAGGAACTGGCCGCCTGCGTAGGGGTAGTCGCCGAGGACGCTGTTGGCGGTGAAGGAGCCGCCGACGAGGACGCAGGCGAGCGCGGCGAGGAGGGCGCCGCGGGTGGTGGTGGCATTCATGACGGCGACGCTAGGAAGTCGTGCGGTCCGGTTTAAGGTCCAGTGCCATGACGACATCGGGGACCAATCCGGGCGGGCTCGTAGGCTCCGCCGCGTGGGAGCTGCTGCTCCCGGCCGCCTCGGCGCCGGCACGCGCGCGTGGCCGCTCGCTCCAGGCGGCGCTGCGCGAGGCGATCCGCTCGGGCCGCCTGACGGCGGGCACGCGGCTGCCGTCCAGCCGGGACCTCGCCGCCGACCTCGGCGTGTCGCGGGGGCTGGTGACGGAGGCGTACGAGCAGTTGACCGCCGAGGGCTATCTGCGCAGCGGCAGGGGCGCCGGGACCTGGGTGGGCGAGGCCGTGCGGGCCGCCGCGCCCCGCGCGCGTGACCTGGCGCCGCGCTCCCCGGGCGGGCGTACGGACTTCGTCCCCGGGACGCCGGATCTGTCGTTGTTCCCGCGCGCCGCCTGGGCCGCCGCGCAGCGCGCCGTCCTGGCCGAGCTGCCGCACCACGACCTCGGCTATCCCGACCCGCGTGGGCTGCCGCGCCTGCGCACGGCTCTCGCCGAGTTGCTGGCCCGCCGCCGGGGCGTGGTCGCCGACCCGGAGCGGATCGTGGTGGTCTCCGGTGTCGCCCAGGCCACCGCCCTGCTCGGCGCCGCGCTCCACGCGCGCGGGATGCGCTCGATCGGCGTGGAGGACCCGGGCAGCCCGCAGCACGTCGCCCTGTACGCCTCGGCCGGCCTGGACACCGTGCCACTGCCTCTGGACACCGAGGGCCTCGCGGTCGGTCCGCTGCGCGCCTCGGGCGTACGGGCCGTGACGACGACACCGGCCCACCAGTTCCCCACCGGAATCGCCTACTCCGCCCGGCGCCGTGCCGAACTGCTCGACTGGGCACGGTCCGTGGACGGTGTCGTCCTGGAGGACGACTACGACGGCGACTTCCGCTACGACCGCGCTCCCGTGGGCGCCCTCCAGGGCCTCGATCCCGACCGGGTGGTCTACGCGGGTTCGGTCAGCAAGTCCCTCGCTCCCGGCCTGCGGCTGGGCTGGCTGCTGGTGCCCCAGTGGCTGGCCGACGAGCTGGTGGAACGCAAACGGACCATGGATCTGGGCCACCCCGTCCTCGACCAGGCGCTGTTCACCCGCTTCCTGGAACGCGGCGACTACGACCGCCAGCTGCGCCGCTGCCAGCGCGTCTACCGCGAGCGGCGGAACGTCCTGGTCGCCGCGCTGGCGGAGCACTTCCCGGACGCACGGGTCTCCGGGATCGCCGCGGGCCTGCACGCCATCGCCGAACTGCCCGAGGGGTACGGGCCGGAGGAGGTCTTCACCGGGCGGCTCGCCGCGGCCGGTGTCGTGGTGCGTCCGCTGAGCGCCTGCACGCACGCGCGTGCCGACGACCGCGGGGTGCGGCTGGTCCTCGGGTACGCCCACCTGTCACCGGCACGGATCCGCGAAGGCGTGAAGCTGATGGCGGAGGCCCTGGCCGGCTGACGGCCTGGGCCACGGGACGACGGGACGACGGGCCGACGGGCCGACGGGCCGACGCAGAGAACGGGTTCTGGAATCGCACGCCGGTTCTCCTCCGCCGACGGCCAGTTGTTCACTTGCGGTTTCCGTGCGCGCTGCGGCGCCCCAGTAGTTGTGGCTCTGCACACTGGCCGGATCCCGTCCTGGAGGCCCCGCATGTCCCACCGACCCTTCCCCGGCCGCCGCAGCGTCCTGCGCGGCTCCCTCGCCGCGTCGGCGGCCCTGACCCTGCCCACCGCCATCGGCGCGGCACCGGCCTTCGCCCTGTCCGGGCGGCCCGAGGCGGACTGGGGCGTGCAGGCGGGCGACGTGACCTCCGACTCCGGTCTGGTGTGGGTGCGCTCGGACCGGCCGGCCCGCATGATCGTCGAGACGTCGGCCACCGAGTCCTTCCGCAACCCCCACAGATGGCACGGCCCGCTGCTCGGCGCCGACACCGACTTCACCGGCACCACCCGGCTGCGCGGACTGCCGTCCGGCGAGCAGATCCACTACCGCGTGCTGCTCGCCGACCCGGACGACCCGCGGCGCACCGGCGCACCGGTGGCGGGCACCTTCCGCACCGCCCCCGCCCGGCGGCGCCAGGGCGTGCGCTTCGTCTGGTCCGGGGATCTGGCCGGACAGGGCTGGGGCATCAACGAGTCGATCGGCGGCTACCGGATCTTCGACGCCATGGCGAAGGTGGACCCGGACTTCTTCCTGTGCAGCGGCGACAACATCTACGCCGACGGCGTGATCTCGGCGACGCAGGCCCTGCCCGACGGCAGCCTGTACCGCAACATCACGACCGACGAGAAGTCCCACGTCGCAGTCACGCTGGACGACTTCCGCGGCAACTTCCGCTACAACCTGCTGGACACGGCGCTGCGCCGGTTCAACGCGCAGGTGCCGAACGTCATCCAGTGGGACGACCACGAGGTCCGCAACAACTGGTACCCGGGCGAGGTCATCGGCACCGGCACCCCCTACCCGGCCGGCACGAAGCTCGACGACCTGGCGCTGCGCTCGCGGCAGGCCTTCTCCGAGTACTTCCCGATCTCCACGATCAGCGGACGCCCGGACGGCCGGATCTACCGTGTCCACCATCACGGTCCGCTCCTCGACGTGTTCGTGCTCGACATGCGCACGTACCGCAACGCCAACTCGCCCGACAACCAGACCACCGACCCGCAGGGCATCCTCGGCCGTGAGCAGCTGGAGTGGCTCAAGCGCGAGCTCGGCCGGTCGCGTGCGGTGTGGAAGGTCATCGCCGCGGACATGCCGCTCGGCCTGGTCGTGCCCGACCCGGTCGAGGGCAGGGCGAACTTCGAGGCCGTCGCGCAGGGCGACCCGGGCGCGCCGCTCGGCCGCGAGCTCCAGATCGCCGAGCTGCTGCGGTTCATCAAGCACCGGCGGATCACCGGCACGCTGTGGCTGACCGCCGACGTCCACCACACCTCGGCCCAGCACTACGACCCGTCGCGGGCCGCGTTCAAGGACTTCGAGCCGTTCTGGGAGTTCGTCTCCGGCCCGCTCAACGCCGGCGCCTTCCCGGCCAACGCGCTCGACGGCACGTTCGGCCCCGACCGGGTGTTCGTCAAGGCGCCGACCGCCTCGAACGTGTCACCGGCCGAGGGCTACCAGTTCTTCGGCGAGGTCGACATCGACGGCGACAGCGGCGAGCTGACGGTCCGGCTGCGCGAGTACGACGGCACCGTCCTGTTCACGCAGGTGCTGCGGCCGGGCCGGGTCGGCCAGTAACTCCCGTACGCTCTTACCCTGTGCCGCGCACCGGAGTCATCCCCCGGTGCGCGGCGCGCTTTCCCGGCCCCAAATCGCCACCTGGACCTCTCGGCGGCCGACTTCGCGCAGGCGCTGCTCCGGGTGCGGCGGGCGGACCGTGCGGCGGCCGCTTCGGCGGCACAGCGGGCGGCGGCGCTCGGCACGGCCGAGAGGGCGAGGCTCTCCGACTGGCTGGCCGCCGAGGGAGCCCTCCTGCCCTCGGCCGGACGGCGGACCTCAGGGGCGCGCATACTCGTGGAGTTCGGGGAACTCCACGAGCTCCAGGTCGGCTTCCCCGCGGAGTTCCGCCCGCTGGGCCGACCGGTGACCGCCTTCGGTGAGCGCTGGTACTGCTCCCACTGCCCCCCGCTCGCCGAGTCCGGCGGCGAGGCGGGTGAGAGCGTGCACCTGTGCCTGGCGTACGGGCTGGGCGCGCGGCATGCGGAGGACCGGCTCGCCGCCGTGGACGCGTTGCTGGTGCTCGCCGCGCGCGGGCAGCTCGACCCGGCTCGGCTCGGCGCGGACCTCGGGCAGTTGATGCGGCGCGGGGCGGTGAAGCCGGTGCGGCTGGCCGAGTCGGCGCGTTCGGCGGCGGCCACGGGGGCGAACGCGACGATCTGGTCCACACTCCGCCACGCCCTGCCCGTGCTGCTCGCCGACCTGGCGACATCGGGCCCGGCGGGGGCTCTGCCGGCCCGCGGGCTCGGGGACCTGCTGGCCGTGGCCGCCGACTGCGCCGAGCGGACGGGAGCCTGCGACCCGTGCCCCACCTCGACCGGATCGCCGCCCGGCCAGGCTCGTCGCGGCTGATCGGTGAGGCGCGCCGGCTGCGCGGAGCGCTGGTGACGGAGGCAGCCGCATGAGGAGTCATAGAAAGAGCAATAAAAAGGACAGAAGCATGCTTTACCCATCAGTCACAAAGCGTTCGTGATCACGCAACACCGTTCCTTCACAGTGGCTGCATGACTCGAGACATGTCTGATGTGACGCGTGCGAAGGACGGACGTCCGGTGCACCACTGGCGGCGGGACCTCGTCGAACTCGCCGCCCTGTTCACGGCCGTCGCGGTGGCGGACGGAGTGGCCAACCTGATCGGGCACGGACCGGACGGCCCGGTGCTGCTGGTGATCTCGGCGATCGCGCTGGCCGCGACCGCGGGGTTCCACACCTGGTGGGCACGGCGCCACGGGCACGCACCGCCGACCGGTGATACCGGTGCCCGGCCGTCCGCCGTAGTGCGGCAGGCCGGGCCGTCCGCCGAGCCCGCGGCGACACCCGAGGACGTGGCCGGGGCGAGCACGCTGTGGCGGATGCGGACGACGGTGAAGGACGAGCCGGGTTCGCTGGCCCGGCTGTGCACGGCGCTGGCCGGACAGCGGGTCGACATCCTGAGCCTCCAGACGCATCCGCTGGCCGAGGGCACCGTGGACGAGTTCCTGCTGCGGGGCCCCGGCGAGCTCGCGGCGGCCGAGATCAGCCGGGCGGTCTCGCGGGCCGGGGGCATGAGCACCTGGATCGAGCGGGCGGACGCGCACGACCTGGTGGACGCGCCGACCCGGGTACTCGGCCTCGCGGCCCGCACCGCACTGGACGCGGCGGAACTGCCGCTTGCGCTGCGACAGTTGCTGGGCCGGTGCACCATCCGTTCACTGCCGGCCACCCCGGTCGGGGGTGGGCGCGGCCCGGAGGCCGTACCGGTCGAGGGGGTACTCGAGGAGACCGTCATGCGGTTGCGGGCGCCGGAAGGCGGAGTGATCACGGTGGAGCGGCCGTATCTGCCGTTCACGCCGACGGAGTTCGCCCGGGCGCGGGCGCTGGTGGAACTGGACGCCCGGCTCGGTCCGCGCATCCCGCACAGCCAGGACGTGCTGACGCTGCCCGAGGGCAACGCCATCACCGTGCGCCGGGCCGACACCCGCGACCTGAAGACGGCGAAGGCGATGCACGAGCGCTGCTCGGCCCGGACCCTCGGCATGCGGTACCACGGCCCGGTCGGTGACGCCGACCGCTACCTCAAGCACCTGCTCAGCCCCCGCTTCGGGCGGACGCTGGCCGTGCAGACCACGCCCGGCCGCGTCGTCGGCCTCGGTCACCTGCTGTGGGACGGCGACGAGACGGAGGTCGCGCTGCTCATCGAGGACGAGTGGCAGCGGCGCGGCGTCGGCGCCGAACTGCTCGGCCGGCTGGTGGCGATGGCCGTCGAGGCAGGCTGCGCGAGCGTGTACGCGGTGACGCAGGCCTCCAACACCGGCATGGTCGCCGCGATGCGCGGACTGGGCCTCCCCCTCGACTACCAGGTCGAGGAGGGCACGCTCGTCATCACCGCCCGTCTGGACGCCACCCCGGTCGTCTCGCGCCTGCCCTACGACGGCGAGGCCGTACAGCGGCCGTCCGGCGGGCGGACCTCCCGGGACTGACGTCCGGCCGCCCCGTGCACCGAGGCACGGCCCGTCCCGCCGGGCCGCGCATCGGTGCGCGGCTCAGCCCACCGCCTGACGGTGTCCCGCCTCAGCCGGACACCCCGCCCGCACTCCGAGGGCCCGGTCCAGGTCCGCCCACAGGTCCTCGACGTCCTCCAGCCCCACCGACAGCCGCAGCAGCCGGTCGCCGACGCCGGCGCCCCGCCGGTCCTCGGCGTCGACGATGCGGTGGCTGATGGACGCCGGGTGCTGGATGAGGGTGTCGACGCTGCCCAGGCTCACGGCGGGCGTGATCAGCCGTACCCGCGCGATGACCTCGTGCGGGTCGCCGTGCACCTCGAACGCGATCATCGCGCCGCCGATGCGCGGGTATCGGACCCGGGCCACACGCGGATCGGCCCTGAGGCGGCGGGCCAGCTCGTCGGCGTTCGCGGAGGCGGCCCGCACCCGCACGGGCAGGGTCGACAGCCCCCTCAGCAGCAGGTAGCCGGCCAGCGGGTGCAGGACGCCGCCGGTGGCGAACCGCACCTGCCTCAGCCGCCGCGCGAATTCTTCGTCGCAGGCCACCACGCCCGCCAGCACGTCGCCGTGCCCGCCGAGGTACTTGGTGGCGCTGTGCAGCACCAGCCGGGCGCCCTGCTCGGCCGGGCGTTGCAGCACGGGCGTGGCGAAGGTGTTGTCGGCCAGCAGTGGCACGCTTCCGCAGGCGTGGGCGATGGCGCGCAGGTCGAGCTCGGCGAGGGTGGGGTTGGCCGGTGACTCGACCATCACCAACCCGGTGTCGGGGCGCAGCGCGTCGGTGATCCCGGCCGGGTCGGTCCAGGTCACCTCCGTGCCGAGCAGACCGGCGGTCAGGAGGTGGTCACTGCACCCGTAGAGGGGACGTACGGCGACGACGTGCCGCAGGCCGGTCGCGCCGCGGGCGAGCAGGACGGCGCTGAGCGCGGCCATGCCGCTGGCGAAGGCGACCGCGGCCTCGGTGCCCTCGAGCCGGGCCAGGGCGGTCTCGAACCGGGCCACCGTCGGGTTGCCGAGCCGCCCGTAGACCGGCGGGCCGACGGGCTCGGCGCCGTCCGTGGCGAAGGCGTCGATGCGGGCGGCCTCGGCGCGGCTGTCGTAGGACGGGTAGGTGGTGGACAGGTCGATCGGCGGGGCGTGCAGTCCCTGCCGGGCGAGGTCGTCACGGCCTGCGTGCACGGCCTCCGTGGCGAGTGCTCTCGACGTGGTGCGCGCGTCGTCGTGCGCGCGGATGCTCGCTGAGTCCATGGGCGGAAGAGTGAACACCGAACGGTTCTCGGGTTGCGTACTCCGTGTTACGTTCGGGCCATGGCCGAATCCGTCGTACTGGATCCGGTGGATCTGCATCTGCTGCGGCTGTTGCAGAACGACGCCCGGACCACCTACCGCGACCTCGCCGCGCAGGTCGGTGTCGCGCCCTCGACCTGCCTGGACCGGGTGACCAGGCTGCGCCGGTCGGGGGTGATCCTCGGCCATCAGCTGCGGCTCGACCCGGCGAAGCTCGGGCGCGGACTTCAGGCGCTGCTGTCGGTGCAGGTCAGGCCGCACCGGCGGGAACTGGTGGGGCCCTTCGTGGAGCGCATCCGGGCGCTGCCGGAGTCCCGGACGGTGTTCCATCTGACGGGGCCGGACGACTATCTGGTGCATGTCACGGTCGCGGACATGGCGGATCTGCAGCGGCTGGTCCTGGACGAGTTCACGTCACGGCGCGAAGTGGCCCGCGTGGAGACCCGGTTGATCTTCCAGCAGTGGGACTGCGGGCCGCTGTTGCCACCCGGAAACGCCGACAGCTGAATCGGGGTGACGCCGGCATCGGTCCGTACGAGGATGGGCCGCATGTCTGAGACCAAGAGCCCGTTGCCCCGCGAGGTCGCCGACGCCTACGTCGACGAACTCATCGTCCTGGACCCGGTGATCGGTACCTACCTCGGCGTCAAGGAGAGTTCGAGCAGGCTGCCGGACTTCTCCCCCGCCGGCCAGGAGGCCCGGGCGGAGCTGGCGCGCACCACGCTGGCGCGGCTCGACGAGGCCGAGCGCCGGCCCGGCGCGGACAGTGACCGGGAGCGCCGCTGCGCACGGCTGCTGCGCGAGCGGCTCACCGCCGAGCTCGCGGTGCACGAAGCGGAGGAGGGCCTGCGCCAGGTCGGCAACATGCACACGCCCGGGCACGCGGTGCGGGACGTGTTCACCGTGACGCCGGCGCAGACGGAGGAGGACTGGGCGGCGATCGCCCAGCGGCTGCGCGCGGTGCCGGCCGCGCTGGCGGGCTACCGCGAGTCCCTGGCCCTCGGCCTGGAACGCAAGCTGTACGCGGCGCCGCGCCCCACGGCCACGTTCGTCGAGCAGCTCACCGAGTGGTCGGACACGGACGGCAAGGGCCGCGGCTGGTACGAGGACTTCGCCGCGGCGGGTCCCGAGGCGCTGCGCACCGAGCTGGACGAGGCCGCCCGCGCGGCGACCGCGGCCGTGGTGGAGCTGCGGGACTGGATGCGGGACGTGTACGCGCCGGCCGTCGAGGGCGCCCCGAACACGGTGGGCCGCGAGCGCTACGCCCGCTGGGCGCGCTACTACAACGGCACCGACCTCGACCTGGACGAGGCGTACGCCTACGGCTGGACCGAGTTCCACCGCATCCTCGGCGAGATGCGGCAGGAGGCCGAGAAGATCCTGCCCGGTGCGGAGACGCCGTGGGCGGCGCTGGCGCACCTGGACGGTCACGGCCGGCACATCGAAGGCGTCGACGAGGTCCGCGACTGGTTGCAGGCCCTGATGGACCGCGCGATCGAGGAGCTGGACGGTACCCACTTCGAACTCGCCGAGCGGGTGCGGAAGGTGGAGGCCCACATCGCGCCGCCCGGCGGTGCGGCGGCCCCGTACTACACGGCCCCGTCGCAGGACTTCACGCGCCCGGGCCGCACCTGGCTGCCGACGATGGGCCGGACCCGGTTCCCGGTGTACGACCTGGTCTCGACCTGGTACCACGAGGGTGTCCCGGGCCACCACCTCCAGCTCGCCCAGTGGGCGCACGTGGCCGAGGACCTCTCCCTTTACCAGGCCTCGGTGGGCGGGGTCAGCGCCAACGCGGAGGGCTGGGCGCTGTACGCGGAACGGCTGATGGACGAGCTCGGCTACCTCTCCGGTCCCGAGGAGCGGCTGGGTTACCTCGACGCGCAGATGATGCGGGCCGCGCGGGTCATCGTGGACATCGGCATGCACCTGGAGCTGGAGATCCCGGCGGACTCGCCGTTCCACCCCGGTGAGCGGTGGACGCCGGAGCTGGCCCAGGAGTTCTTCCTGCGGCACAGCAGCCGCCCGGCGGACTTCGTGGAGAGTGAGCTGACCCGCTACCTGACCATTCCCGGCCAGGCGATCGGCTACAAGCTGGGCGAACGGGCCTGGCTGCGGGGCCGGGACAACGCCCGCGAGCGGCACGGCGACGCCTTCGACCTCAAGGCCTGGCACATGGCGGCCCTCTCCCAGGGCTCGCTGGGCCTCGACGACCTGCTGGACGAGGTGTCCCGGCTCTGACCCTCACGGGGCCGCGACGGCGCGGGCGCCCCTGTCACGTCATGAGTCGCCGCAACTGCACCAGCCCCAGCCAGGTCTCGGGGCCGGGCTTGGCGTAGGTGGCGCGGACGGCGTACCGGCCGGCGTCCAGCGGGACCCGCAGGTGTTCGGTCCGGTCCGTCTCCGTGCCCGGCCATGCCGAGTCGAAGAGGAGGACCGGGCCGGGCACGTCCCAGCGGACCTCGTGCTCCCAGACGGCCGTGTCGAGGGCGGCGGGCACACCGGCCAGCAGTTCGTCCTCGGAGCCCGCGGCGCACCAGCGGACGAAGGTGCCGTGGTCGGGGAGGAAGGAGGTGGACGCCGGTTCGTCGCCGAGGACCAGGGCCGCGCTGTCGCCGACCGGGAGCAGACCGACGTACCCGTCGACCTCGCAGGCCCGGTCGTAGTCCGTGGCCAGGTCCTCGCCGTCGGCGCCCGCCCAGAACGGCAGCACCGCCTCCGGGACCGCCACCAGCGGGCCGCCGCCCGATTCGACCCACTCCACCGTGCCTGGATCCGCGTATCGCGCCATGGGCACAGAACCTAGCAGCCGCAGTCCCCCGCCACCGGCGCGGTCAGCGGGTCCGCGGCCCGGCGCTCGCGGCCCTGCCAGGTCTCGAACTCGAAGCCCTCGCGCACCCAGTACTCGAAGCCGCCGAGCATCTCCTTGACCTGGTAGCCGAGTTCGGCGAGGGCGAGTGCGGCGCGGGTGGCGCCGTTGCAGCCGGGGCCCCAGCAGTACGTCACCACCGGCACGGATCGGTCGAGGAGTTGCCCGGCCTGCTCGGGGATGAGCGCGGTGGGGAGGTGGACGGCGCCGGGGATGTGGCCCTGGTCCCAGGACTCGGTGGAGCGGGAGTCGAGGACGACGAAACCGGGGTCGCCGTCGGCGGCGAGCGCGGCGGCCACGTCGGAGACGTCGGCGTGGAAGGCGAGGCTCGCGCGGAAGTGGGCGGCGGCGGTGGCCGGGGCGGCCGGGGCGACGCGGAGGACGGGGCTCACGGCGGTGTTGGTGGTCATGGCATTCATGGTGGTCATGGTTGAAATCTATGGCCGGTGGCCCGCTTCCTGAAGTGAGGTTCCACGGGCCTGCCGTTGATCGGCCGGGGTTTCCCCTGCTATTCATGCGGGATGACCGTGTATTCCCCGGACGCCACCGACTGGCGCATCCTCGAGATCCTCCAGCGGGACGGACGCGCCGGCTATGCGGAGCTGGCGCGCGCCGTCTCCATGTCACCGAGCGCGGTCACCGAGCGGGTGCGCCGGCTGGAGGAGGCGGGCGTCATCCAGGGGTACGCGGCCGTCGTCGACCCCGAGCGTCTCGGCCTGTCGATCCTGGCGTTCGTGCGGCTGAGGTATCCGAACGCCAACTACAAGCCGTTCCACGACCTGGTCGCCGCGACGCCGGAGATCCTGGAGGCCCACCACGTCACGGGCGACGACTGCTTCGTCATCAAGGTCGCCGCGCGGTCCATGTCCCATCTGGAAGAGATCTCGGGGCGGATCGGCGCGCTGGGCTCGGTGACCACCAGCGTCGTGTACTCCTCACCGCTGCCCCGGCGTCCGCTCGGGCGCTGACCTCATCGGACGCCACGCTGCCGGAGCGCCGATCCCGTTCTGCCCTTGACGACCTCCAACTGCGCGTGGATCCTGCGGCGCAGGTCGGCGACGTGGCTGACGATGCCGACGCTGCGGTCGCGCTCCCTCAGCGAGTCGAGGACGTCGAGGACCTCGTCGAGGGTCTGGTCGTCGAGGCTGCCGAAGCCCTCGTCGATGAAGAGCGTGTCCAGCCGTACCCCGCCGGCCTCGTCGGTGACGACGTCCGCGAGGCCGAGGGCGAGCGCGAGGGAGGCGAAGAACGTCTCGCCGCCGGACAGCGTCGCCGTGTCCCGCTCGCGGCCGGTCCAGGCGTCGACGACGTGCAGGCCGAGCCCGCTGCGGCCGCGTCCGCTGCGGTCGGCGGAGTGCACGAGGGTGTAGCGGCCGGAGGACATCCGCTGAAGGCGTACGGTCGCGGCGGCGGCGACCTGTTCCAGACGGGCCGCGAGCACGTACGACTCCAGGCGCATCCTGCGTTCGTTGTCGGCGGAGGTACCCGCGGTGAGGGCGGCCAGCCGGGCCACCCGCTCGTACTCCTCGCGCAGCGGCGCCAGCCGTCGCACGCCGTCGGCCGCGCGGGCGGAGAGCCGGTCCAGCTCGGCGCAGCAGCGGGCGGCGGCGTCGCACGCGGAGGCGGCCTCGCGCAGCCGCCGGGCGGCCCGCCGCGCGGTCTCTTCCGCCGCCGTGGGATCGGCGGGCGGCTGCTGGGCGGCGGCCGCCGTGTCGGTTTCCGCCAGCACGGCCCGTACGGCGGTCTCCTCGGACTGCCAGGCGTCCAGGCGGTGTTGCAGCTCCCGGTGGGCCGCGTCGTCGAGCAGCGCGGCGGCCGCGGCCTGCGGGGTGTCGAAGCCGGCGCGGTAGGCGGCGTCGGCGAGCCGGGCGTCGGCGTCCTTGAGGCGCTCGGCGGCGTCCTCGGCGGCGCGCGCGGTGTCGGCGGCGTCGGTGAGCAACGCGGCCCGCCGCTCCAGCTGGGCGGCCCGGGCGGCCACGCTGTCGGCGCCGCCCCGGGCCTCGGTCAGTTCCCGCTCCAGAGTGGCCTTCTCGCGGTCGAGGGCCTCGCGCCGGGTGAGGTGTTCGGCGGCGCGGACCTTGGCCTGCTGCCGGTCGGCCAGACGGCGTTCACGCTCCTGCTCCGCCAGCCGCAGCTCCTCGTGCGCCGCGTGCAGGTCGGAGGCGGCCCGTCGGGCCCGCGTGTACTCCTGCTCCAGCTCGTCGGCCTGGGCGGCCAGTTGAGCGGTGGGGGTGTCGCCGGCCTCGGCGGTGGCGGCGGCCAGTGCCTCCCGTACGACGCTGAGGCGCCGTTCGTCGTCGGCGCGCTGTTCGTCGGCCTGCTGGTAGGCGGCAAGGGCGCGCTCTTCCGCCTCGCGGTCGACATGCCCCGCGAACTTCCGTGCGGGCGCCGGGTGTTCGGTGGCCCCGCAGACGGCGCAGGGCTCTCCGTCGGAGAGGCCGGCGGCCAGTTCGGCGGCGATGCCGTTCAGTCGCTCTTCCTTGAGGTCGAGCCAGTGCGCCCGCGCTTCAAGGGCCCGGTTCTCGGAGGCGAGGGCCTTGCGCCGCGCCTCGTCGGTGTCCCGGCCCAGCTCGTCCCGCAGTCGCGCCGCCTCCAGCCGCCGGCGCGCGGGTTCGCGCTGTACGGCGAGTTGTTCGGCGCGGGTCGCGGCCACCTGGGCGGAGTCGATACGGGCCTGGAGCCCCGCGCGGGTGGTGTCCCAGTCGGCGAGCCAGCCCTCGGCTTCGCGCAGGACGTCCTCGTCGTCCCGGTCCTGCCGGTCCAGGCGGCCGCGCTCCTCGACGGCTTCGGCGAGCCGCCGCTCGGCCCGGCGCGCGGACTCCAGGCCGCCCAGTTCCTCGGCGGCGCGGCGGGCGGCGGTCGCGAGCCCTGTCGCGCCGGCGCCCGTGAAGGTCTCCGGCAGCAGCGCACGCGCGCGTGCCTCGGCGGCGGCCGCCCCGCGGTGTCCGGCCTCGGCCGCCTCCCGCAGTTCCAGTGCCGGCGCCACGGCCTCCGCCTTCCGCGCCCGCTCCATCCGCTGCTGCGCCTCGCGATGGGCGCCGGCCCGCTCCTCCAGGCGTACGGCGCGCTGCCGTGCCTCGGTGAACCGGCCCTGCAACCGCGCCAGTTCGCGTACGTCGGTCAGCGTACGGTCGGCGGCGGCCTGCGCGGACTCGGCGGCGGTGAGGCGGCAGTGGGCGAGGGTGAGCCGTTCGCGGGCGGTGCTGCGGGCCACGGCGGCGGCGCCCAGGACGGCCTCGGCGAGGCCCGGTTCGCCGGGGGCCAGCTCCGGCAGCTCCATGGCGTCGCCGGCCTCCTGCTGCATGCGGTGCGCGTCGGCCAGCAGCGCGGCGTCCCCCTCCCGCACCCGGGCCTCGGTCGCCTTCCTGCGCTCGGCCAGGCGTTTCTCGACCTCGGCGAAGTGCCGGGTGTCGAAGAGACGGCCGAGCAGCCTGCCGCGGGCCTCGGCGTCGGCGCGCAGGAAGCGGGCGAAGTCGCCCTGGGGCAGCAGGACGACCTGGCAGAACTGCTCGCGGCTCATGCCGAGCAGCTGCTCGACCTCGTTGCCGACCTCCTGGTGGGAGCGGCTGAGGTCCTTCCAGGCGCCGGCCGTGGCGTCGTACTCGCGCAGCCAGGTCTGGGCCTTGTCGACCGTCATTCCCTTGCCGCGCAGCTTGGGGCGTTCCCATGGCGGCTGCCGGGTGATCCGCAAGCGCCGTCCGGCGACGGTGAGTTCGAGGCAGACCTCGGTGCGGGTGCCCGCCTCGGCGTGATCGCTGCGCAGGTTCATGCCCTGATTGCCCTGCCGGGCGCCGGGCACGGCCCCGTACAGCGCGTAGCACACGGCGTCCAGGACGGAGGTCTTGCCCGCGCCGGTGGGGCCGTGCAGCAGGAACAGCCCCGCGGCGGACAACGCGTCGAAGTCGACCGTCTGGGACCCGCCGAACGGCCCGAAGGCGGTGATGTCGAGCCGGTGCAGCCTCACCGGGCCACCTCCCGCACCGCGTCGTCGGCGCGCACGGCGTCGAACGCCTCGCGCAGCACGGTCTGTTCGTGCTCGTCGGGCCCGGCACCGCGCACATGGGCGACGAAGTCCTCGGCGATCTGCTGGTCGCTGCGGCCCGCGAGGCGCCGGGCGTAGGAGACGGCGGGGTCGTCGGGGGCGCGGTCGGGGGCGAAGACGAGGCTGAGGGTGTGCGGGAACCGCTCGGTGAGGCGGGCCATGGGGTCGGCGGGGCGGACCGGGTCGGTGAGGGTGGCCTCGACCCAGGCGTCCTCGTGCCGGGCCAGTGCGGGGTCGGCGAGCAGGTCCTCCAGGCCGCCGCGGATGCGGGCCAGCGGGCGCGGCACGGGGCAGTCGACACGCTCGGCGGTGACCGAGCCGTCGGCGGCCAGGTCGACGAGCCACATGCTCTTGCGGTGGTCGGTCTCCGAGAAGGAGTACGCCAGCGGGGAGCCCGAGTAGCGCACGCGCTCGGTGATGGTCTGGCAGCCGTGCAGGTGACCCAGCGCCACGTAGTCGACACCGTCGAAGACCCCGGCCGGTACGGCGGCCACCCCGCCCACGGTGATGTCCCGCTCGCTGTCGCTGGCCTCGCCGCCGGTGACGAAGGCGTGCGCGAGGACGACGGAACGGGTGCCGGGCGCCCGGGCGGCGAGGTCGGCGCGGACCCGTTCCACGGCGGCGGCCAGGACGGCCTCGTGGCCCGCCCTCTGCACCGCGAACTCGTCCTTGACCAGGGCGGGTTCGAGGTACGGCAGTCCGTAGAAGGCGACGTCCCCGAAGGCGTCGGCCAGTACGACGGGCGTCCCGCAGGCGGACGGCTCGGTCCGCAGGTGGATGCCCGCGCGCCCGATGAGGCCGGCGCCCACGCCGAGCCGGCGGGCCGAGTCGTGGTTGCCGGAGATCATCACCGTGGGCACGCCCAGTTCGGCCAGCCGGTGCAGGGCGTCGTCGAACAGCTCGACCGCGGCGAGCGGGGGCACCGCCCGGTCGTAGACGTCGCCCGACACGACGACCGCGTCCACGTCGCGCTCCCGCACGGTGGTGACGAGATGACCGATGAACTCGGCCTGGGCGGTGAGCATGTTCACCCGGTGAAAGGCTCGGCCGAGATGCCAGTCGGAGGTGTGCAGCACTCTCAAGAAAACACTCCGGCTCGTCGTCAGCAGCCACCACGCTAACGCCTGTCGGCCACTGATCCACCACGGACGTCGAATTCCGTCCGCATCGGCTGGCATTCAGACTGAAATGTCCGTTACGCGTCCCCGTAGGCCTCCCCGCCCAGTTCGAACGCGGCCGTCCCCGCCGTGGCGTCGGCCAGCCAGGCGCGGAAGGCGTCCACGTCGGCGTCCGGCAGGCCGATCTCGATGGTGACCGCCTCCCCGTAGCGCACGTCCCGCACCTCGCGTCCGGTCGTGTGCAGATCGTTCTGCACCTTGCCGGCGCGCTGGTGGTCGACGGTGAGCGTGGCCAGCCGGAAGCGGCGCCGGGTGCGGGTGCCGACCGCGTCCAGGGCTTCGCCGACCGCACCGCCGTAAGCCCGGATGAGGCCGCCCGCGCCCAGTTTGACCCCGCCGTAGTAGCGGGTGACGACGGCGACGACGTACCGCATGTCGCGGCGCAGCAGCATCTGGAGCATGGGCACGCCGGCCGTGCCACCCGGTTCGCCGTCGTCGCTGGCCTTCTGGACGGAGGCGTCGGCGCCGATGACGTACGCCCAGCAGTTGTGCGTGGCGTCCGCGTGCTGCTTGCGGACCGCGGCGACGAAGTCCTGGGCCTCCTGCTCGGTGGCCGCCGGGGCGAGCGCGCACAGGAAGCGGGAGCGGTTGACCTCGGTCTCGTGCACGCCCGCGCGGGCCACTGTGCGGTACTCGTCCTGCATCCGGCCAGCCTATGCGCAGCCGCGCGGACGTCCCGCGTCAGGAGGTTCTAGCTCTTCCGGCCCCGGGGCACCGCCAGCGAGGTCAGCAGCGCCGTGCCGGGCGTCAGGTCCCGCCAGGACGGGCCGTACCAGGTGAGGTCCGCGATGGCCGAGGTCGGGAACTTCGTGCGGACCCGGTCCAGGGCGTCGTCCAGGCCTTCCCCGGCCAGTTCGAGCACCAGGTCCTCCAGGCCGGGGTTGTGTCCGACGAGGAGCAGGGTGGCGACCTCGGACGGCACCTCGCGGACGGCCTGAAGCAGGTCCGGCACGTCGGCCGCGTACAGCCGTGGGTCGAACCGGACCGGGGGCGGGGTGCCCCACTGGGCCGAGGCCAGTTCCCAGGTCTGGCGGGCGCGTACGGCGGTGGAGCACAGGGCGAGGTCGGGCAGCGGGTCGGCCGCCGCGAGGGCACGTCCGGCGGCGGGCGCGTCGCGGCGGCCGCGCGGTGCCAGCGGGCGGTCGTGGTCGGGGACGTCCGGCGGCCAGGCGGACTTGGCGTGCCGCAGGACGATCAGACGGCGCAGCGGGCCGGCACCCGCGCGGGCCGTCACGCGAGGCTCCCGATGTCGCGCACGAGGTCGAGGCCGAGGAGCCGGTCGGCGTAGGCGTACGTCTCGAAGCGGGCGCCGTCCGGCAGGCCCGGCTCGACCTCCACCCAGCGCAGCACGCGCAGTACTCCGGGTACGTCCAGATCGTTCTCCCAGGCGGTGCGCAGCCGCCCGCGTACCTCCTCGGGGACCGGTCGCGACGGTTTTCGGGCCCAGACGGCGACGGCCCGCCGCCAGCGCGCGAGGCTGCGGCCCGCCTCGTCGAGGGCGTCCGCGTCGAGCCGCAGGGACGCGCCGTGGGGCGCGGCGAGCAGGGCCAGGCGCAGGACGGCGGGATCGGAGACGCCCTCCAGGGCGGCGCCCCCGGGTGCCGTCCGCGCGGCGGGCCCGGTTCCGCGCCCCGGCCCGGTCACCGGAGCGACCCCGACCAGGACGGCCCCGTCGGCCGAGGCCCCGCCGGTCGGGGCCCCTCCGCTCGGCGTTCCCCGCCACTCCGCCACATGGATGACCTGCGCCTCGCCCAGCCCCGCCGCGAGGTCCTGGCCGTCCTCGAAGGGGCGGACGCCCAGGGTGGTGGCGGCCGCGCGGAGTTCCGCCTGCTGTCGGGCCCCGGTGAGGATGGCCCAGACGGGGTTGCCGCCGAGTTCCAGGGCGCGGACGAGGACGTCGGCGACCAGCAGCACGCGCAGGGCCGAGGCGTCGAGGCCCGAGGCGTGCGCCTGGACCCGGGTCAGGCCCCGCCGGGCGGGAGCGGCCTCGACGGGCTCACCGGTGCGGGAGTCGATGATGCGGAGCACGGCCCGAGCGTAGGCGGACGGACGGTCGTATGCAGTCACTTGGCCGCGATCCGGGACATTGTGGCGGGTATACCGGGCACCCGGGTGGGTCTTTTGGACAGTTCCGGCGGGAATCACCGCCCGGCGGCCGCCGTTTCCGCCGAGGACACAACCCCCGATGCCCGAGGAGGCCGGACGTGTACGGCGACGCAGCGACCATCCGCAGGATCCTGTCCGAGCTCGGTGACACCTGGGCCGTCGTCGGCCTCTCCTCGAACCGGAGCCGGGCCGCGTACGGCGTCGCGGAGGTGCTGCGGCGCTTCGGCAAGCGTGTGGTGCCCGTCCACCCCAACGCGGAGACGGTGCACGGCGAGCCCGGCTACGCCTCGCTCGCCGAGATCCCGTTCGAGGTGGACGTGGTCGATGTCTTCGTCAACAGCGGCCTCGCCGGGCCGGTCGCCGACGAGGCGGTCGCCAAGGGCGCGAAGGCGGTCTGGTTCCAGCTCGGAGTGGTCGACGAGGCCGCGTACGAGCGGACCCGGGCGGCGGGACTGGAGATGGTGATGGACCGGTGCCCGGCGATCGAAATTCCCCGTCTGCATCTGCCATCCTAAGCTGTCTTACTCTCTTCTCACATTCCGTGTCTGAATACGAACATTCCGTGGCAGTCCCTGACCTGTGCGAAGAGCGAGCTCGCAACGTTCCAGGTGAAGAGTCAAAACTTCGGAAACACTCTTTTGCGTTTTCGGATGCATCCCTAGCCTATGGCGGCATTGCTCGTTAAACCTGCGTTCAGAAACTGAGAGGCCACTTGACATGGTGAATGTCGACCATGCTGTGCCGGAAGCCACGAAGGACTCCAGCGGTCTACGGAGGGACGTCGGGCTGATCGGACTGATGTGGGCCTCTGTGGGTTCCATCATCGGCTCCGGCTGGCTCTACGGCGCCGAGAAGGCGGTCGTGGTGGCCGGTCCCGCGGCGATCATCTCGTGGGTGATCGGCGCGATCGCGATCGTCCTCCTCGCGCTGGTGCATGCCGAACTCGGCGGCATGTTCCCCGTGGCCGGCGGCACCGCGCGCTACCCGCACTACGCGTTCGGCGGCCTGGCCGGCATGTCCTTCGGCTGGTTCGCCTGGCTCCAGGCGGCGACCGTCGCCCCGATCGAGGTCGAGGCCATGATCGGCTACGCCGGTCACTGGAAGTGGGCCCAGGGCCTCCAGCACACCGACGGCACACTGACGACCAGCGGTTTCCTCACCGCCGTCGCCCTCATGGCGGTCTTCGTCGGCGTCAACTTCTTCGGCGTCCGCGCCTTGGCGCACACCAACAGCGCCGCCACCTGGTGGAAGATCGCCGTCCCGCTGGGCGCGATCTTCATCATCGCCGCCGGCAACTTCCACACGTCGAACTTCACCTCGGAGGGCTTCGCCCCGTTCGGCGCCAAGGGCGTGCTCGGCGCCATCAGCTCCAGCGGCATCATCTTCGCGCTGCTCGGCTTCGAGCAGGCGATCCAGCTGGCGGGCGAGAGCCGCAACCCGAAGCGGGACCTGCCGCGTGCGACCCTCGGCTCCGTCGCGATCGGCGCGGTGATCTACATCCTGCTCCAGGTCGTGTTCATCGCCGCACTGCCGCACGCCTCGTTCGCGCACGGCTGGGCCAAGCTCGACTTCGCGGGCATCAGCGGCCCGTGGGCGGGCCTGGCGACCCTGGTCGGCCTGGGCTGGCTGGGCTGGGTGCTCTACGTCGACGCGATCATCTCCCCCGGCGGCACCGGCCTGATCTACACCACCGCCACCTCCCGCGTCTCCTTCGGCCTGGCCAAGAACGGCTACGCGCCGAAGGCGTTCGCCAAGACGGACCAGCGCGGCGTGCCGTGGTTCGGCCTGATCATGTCCTTCGTGACCGGTGTGGTCTGCTTCCTGCCGTTCCCGAGCTGGCAGGAGCTGGTCGGCTTCATCACCTCGGCGAGCGTCCTGATGTACGCGGGTGCCCCGCTGGCGTACGGCGTCTTCGCCGACCGCCTGCCGAACCACGAGCGCCCCTACCGGCTGCCCGGCGGCAAGGTCATCTCCCCGCTGTCCTTCGTGGTGGCCAACCTGATCATCTACTGGGCCGGCTGGGACACCCTGTGGCGCCTGGGCTTCGCGATCGTCCTCGGTTACGTGCTGCTCGGCGGCTACGCCTTCTACGCCACCAGCAAGGGACTGCCCGACGCGCCCCGGCTGGACTTCCGCGCCGCGCAGTGGCTGCCGGCCTACCTGGTGGGCCTGGGCCTGATCTCGTGGCAGGGCGGCTTCGGTGGCCAGGGTCACATCGCCCTGTGGTGGGACATCCTGGTGGTGGCGGCCTTCTCCCTGGGCATCTACTACTGGGCCAAGGCGACCGCCTCGAAGCCCGAGCAGATCGAGCGCAGCATCGAGGAGGTCGTGGTCACCGACGCTCCGGCGCACTGACCCGGTCCCCCTCCGACCAAGCGGTGTCCCGTCCGCCACGGCCCCCGGCCGCGGCTGACGGGACACCGTCATAATGCTCGGGTGACGCTCCCCTCCCCCCACGACTCCCCTTCCGCGGAACGCCGTCCCGTCGTCATCGTGGGCGCCGGGCCCGCCGGACTCACCGTCGGCAACACCCTGCGGGCCGCCGCCGTCGACTGTGTCGTCCTGGAGACCGAGAGCCGGGAGTTCATCGAGACACGGCCGAGAGCCGGGATCGTCGAGGAGTGGGCGGTGCGCGAGCTCGCGCGGCGCGGACTGGCCGGGAACCTGCCCGCCCGGGCGCAGGCGCACTCCCGGTGCGAGTTCCGCTTCGACGGTGAGCGCTACCGGTTCTCCTACACCGACCTGACGGGTCACCACCACTACGTGTATCCCCAGCCGTTGCTGGTGACCGACCTGGTGCGCGAGTACGCCGACGTCCGGGGCGGCGACATCCGCTTCGGCGTGCGGGACGTACGGCTGCACGACCTGGACACCGGCCGGCCGTCGGTGTCGTACCTCTGCCCGGAGACGGACCGACGCCGGGTGATCCACTGCGAGTTCGTGGCGGGCTGCGACGGGGCTCGCGGCGTGACGCGGGACGCGCTGCCGTCCGGGCGGGCCCGGATCGCGCGGCACGACTACGGCATCGGCTGGCTGGCGCTGCTCGCCGAGGCGCCGCCGTCCTCCGACTGCGTCGTGTTCGGCGTCCATCCGCGCGGGTTCGCCGGGCACATGGCCCGCGGCCCGGAAGTCACCCGCTACTACCTCCAGTGCCCGCCCGGCGACGACCCGGAGAACTGGGGACACGAACGCGTCTGGACCGAGCTGCGGGAGCGGCTCGGGGCAGTGGGGGCGCCACCGCTGACGGAGGGACGGCTGATCGAGAAGCGCGTGCTGGACATGCACGACTACGTCGTGGAGCCCGTGGCGTCCGGGCGGCTGTTCCTCGCGGGTGACGCCGCGCACCTGACCGCGCCCATCGCGGCCAAGGGCATGAACCTGGCCCTGCACGACGCCTTCCTGCTCGGCGACGCGCTCGCCGCGCGGCTCACCGAGGGCGACGACAGCGGGCTGGACGGCTACTCGGCGGCATGCCTGCGGCGGGTGTGGGACTACCAGGAGTTCTCGCAGTGGCTGTCCGACATCTACCACGGCGCCGCCTCCGGCGATCCCTACCGCGCGGGCACCACGATGGCCCGGCTGCGGCGCCTGTTCACTTCCCCGGCGGCGGCAGCCGCGTTCGCGGAGCAGTATCTGGGAACGGCGGCGCGGTACTAGGCGCCGTCGGTACTCGGTGCGGTCAGTCGTGCGGCGGGCGGTCGCTGAGCCGGTGGTCCGCCACGTTCAGCGCCTCGTCGACGAGGCGGCGCAGATGTCCGTCGCGCAGTGAGTACACCACCCGGCGGCCCTCCTTGCGGGTGTTCACCAGCCCCGCGAGCCGCAGCCGGGCCAGGTGCTGGCTGACGGCCGGCCGGGCAGCCCCGCACGCCGCCGTGAGGGTCGTGACGTCCGCCTCCCCCTCCGTCAGGGCGTGCAGCAGCGCGAGGCGGGTGCGGTCGCCGAGCAGGGCGAGGAGTTCGGCGGCGAGCGCGAACTGCTCCTCGCCCGGGCTGCGCGGGTGCGCATGGTGCGCAGATGACAGGTGCATGCGTGCGCTCATACGCACATAATGGCGCTGTGGGCGGCCGCCCGTCCACCTCCGCGCACCGGAAGGGGAGCCCCGTGAGCGATCGGCACCACCACCATCACCCTCACCACGAACACCCTCACCGTCCCTCTGTCCGCCACCGCCTCGCCCATCTCCTCACCCCGCACTCCCACGAGACCGCCGACAAGCTCGACCCCGCGCTGGAGTCGAGCGCGCGCGGCATGCGCGCCCTGTGGGTGTCGCTGGCGGTGCTGGGCGGGACGGCCCTGGTGCAGGCGGTCGTGGTGGCCGCCTCGGGGTCGGTGGCACTGCTCGGCGACACGGTGCACAACGCCGCGGACGCGCTGACCGCCGTACCGCTGGCCATCGCCTTCGCACTCGGCCGCCGCGCCCCCACGCGCCGCTTCACCTACGGATACGGGCGCGCCGAGGATCTCGCGGGCATCGCGATCGTGCTGACGATCGCCGCGTCCGCGGCCTTCGCCGCATGGACGGCGGTGGACCGGCTCCTCGACCCGCGGCCCGTGACGCACGTCCCGGCCGTCGCCGTCGCCGCCGTGGCCGGATTCGCGGGGAACGAGTGGGTGGCCCGGTACCGGATCCGGGTGGGCCGCGCGATCGGCTCGGCCGCGCTGGTCGCCGACGGTCTGCACGCCCGCACGGACGGCTTCACGTCACTGGCCGTGCTGGTCGGCGCCGGAGGATCCGCGTTGGGGTGGCGGCTCGCCGACCCGCTGGTGGGGCTGGCGATCACGGCGGCGATCGGGCTGGTGCTGCGGGACGCGGCGCGCGAGGTGTTCCGGCGGGTGATGGACGCCGTCGACCCGGCGCTGGTGGACCGGGCCGAGCGGGCGCTCAGGGAGGTCCCGGGGGTGCGGGAGGTCGGCGAGCTTCGGCTGAGGTGGATCGGGCACCGGCTGCGCGCGGAGGTCGCGGTCGTGGTGGACGGCGAGGCGACGGTCCGGCAGGCGCACGCCGTCGCCGTCGAGGCCGAGCACGCCCTGCTGCACGCCGTGCCGAGGCTCACCGCGGCCCTGGTGCACGCGGATCCGGCGCCCGCCCCGGGCGAGACGGACCCGCATCTGCCGCTGGCCCACCACGTGACCGCCTGACGTCAGGCCACGCCCAGACCCTCCAGCACCACGGCACCGGGCAGCTCGGCGAACGCCTTCCCCGGCACCAGCAGCTTGCCGCGCCGGCGTCCGCTGCCGACCAGGACGTACGGCAGGTCGACGACGGCCGAGTCCACCAGCACCGGCCAGCCGTCCGGGAGACCGATCGGGGTGACGCCCCCGTACTCCATGCCGGTCTCCCCCGTCGCGGTCTCCATCGACGCGAAGGAGGCCTTGCGGGCACCGAGCCGGCGGCGCACGACGCCGTTCACGTCGACCCGGGTGGTGGAGAGAACGACACACGCGGCCAGGGTGCTCTCGCCGCCCCGTTTGCCCGCGACGACCACGCAGTTGGCCGACTGCTCCAGCAGCTCGCGGCCGTAGTGCTCGACGAAGACGGCGGTGTCCGCCCACTGCGGATCGGTGTCGACGTAGACGATCTGGTCGGCGGGGACGCTGCCGCGCCAGTCGCGTACGGCGTCGGCGACCGGGCGGGTCAGCTCGTCGAGGCAGTCCGGAGCGGGCGTGGCGGTGTCGAAGTGACCGATGGGTGCGCGCATGGCCGCACGCTAACAGCCGTGGGGCGAGGGGCGGCCGGGCATCTCAGGGGACGGGCGGCACCGAGACCGCCATCACCATCTCCATCGGCACGTCGCCGGTGTTGCCGTACGTGTGGGGAGTGTTCGCCTCGAAGGAGGCGCTCGCGCCGGCCGGGACGCGGTACTCCGTGCCGTCGACGGCGAGGGTCAGCTCCCCGGCCGTGACGTGGAGGAGTTCTACCGTGCCGGCGGGGTGCGGGTCGGAGGAGCTGTGCTCGCCGGGCATCAGGCGCCAGTCCCAGATCTCCAGCGGTCCGGGGGCCTCGGTGCCCGCGAGGAGCCGGTTGTAGCTGCCCGCGTCCGTGTGCCAGAGCCGTACGGCCTGCTCGGCCGGGACGATCCGGACCGTCGGACCCTGCTCGTACTCGAGCAGGGTGGTGATGCTGACACCGAGCGCGTCGCCGATCTTGACGACGGTGCCGAGGCTGGGGTTGGTGCGGGCCTGCTCGATCTGGATGAGCATGCCGCGGCTGACGCCGGCCCGGGCGGCCAGCACGTCCAGGGTGAAGCCGCGCACCGCGCGCCAGTGCTTGACGCTGCGCGCCAGGGACTGGGTCAGCAGATCGAGGTCCGACACATTCCGTCCAATATTCTAGATGACAGGGTTCATCAAACTGAACTACGGTGGGTGTACCAATCGTTCACCGAACTGTACTAAGCGAGGGCCCGTGACAGCATTCTTCGCCCTGGCCACCAGCCTCCTGTGGGGCCTGGCCGATTTCGGCGGCGGGCTGCTGACGCGGCGCAACCCCGCACTGTCGGTCGTCGTGCTGTCCCAGGCGATCGCGGCCGTGGTGCTGGGCGCGATCGTGGTCGCGACGGGCGGCTGGAGCGAGGCCGGTCCCCGGCTGTGGTTCGCGTTCGCGGCGGGCCTCGTCGGCCCGGTCGCACTCCTGTCCTTCTACAAGGCGCTCGCACTGGGGCCGATGGGCGTCGTGTCGCCGCTCGCCACCCTCAGCGTCGCCGTGCCCGTCACCGTCGGCCTCCTCCTCGGTGAGCGTCCCGGCCCGGCGCAGGTCGCGGGCATCGCGGTCGCCGTCACCGGCGTCGTCCTCGCAGGCGGGCCGCAACTGCGCGGCGCGCCCGTGCAGCGGCAGGCGATCCTGCTCACGCTGGTCGCGGCGCTCGGCTTCGGCACGGTGTTCGCGCTGATCGCGGAGGCCTCGACCACCGTCACCGGCCTGTTCCTCGCACTGTTCGTGCAGCGCGTGACGAACGTCGCCGCGGGTGGCGCCGCGCTGTACGTCTCCGTCAAGCGGGGCGCCCCCGCCCTCCCGGCGGGCGGCTTCCCCTGGGCCGCCCTGCCGGCGCTCGCGTTCGTCGGACTCGCGGACGTGGCGGCCAACGGCACCTACTCGGTCGCCGCCCAGCACGGCCCGGTCACCGTGGCCGCGGTGCTCGCCTCGCTGTACCCGGTGGTGACCGCCCTGGCCGCCCGGGGCTTCCTGCACGAACGCCTGCGCGCCGTCCAGGCGGCGGGCGCGGGCCTCGCCCTGCTGGGCACGCTGCTGCTGGCGACGGGCTGACTCAGCTCTCCGTCTCCAGCTCGGCGAGCCGGGCCACGTCCCGCTCGTCCAGGTCGGCCAGGGCCGACAGCTGGTCCGGGGTGACGCCTTCCGGGATCGGCACGGGAGGCGGGGTCCGAAGCGGCGGCTGCCAGCCGTCGGCGGGGGTCCAGCGTCGTACGACCCGGGCGGGCGCGCCGGCCACCACGGCGTGGTCGGGCACGGTCCCGCGGACCACCGCCCCGGCGGCCACGACCACGTTCCGGCCGATCCGCGCGCCCGGCAGGATCACCGCGCCGGTGCCGATCCAGCACCCCGGGCCGATCTCCACCGGCTCCATCCGCGGCCACTGCCTGCCGATCGGCTCGTGCGGGTCGTCGTAGGAGTGGTTGGTGGACGTGACGTAGACGTACGGGCCGAAATAGCAGTCGCTGCCGATGGTGACCGTCGTATCGGCGATGACGTGGCTGCCGCGGCCGAGCACGACCCCGTCGCCGATGCGCAGGATGGGCTCGGGGCCGAGGTCGAGGTCGGGCATGAGGCCCGCGGTCAGGGTGACCTGCTCGCCGACGATGCAGTGGGCGCCGAGGTGGATCCAGGGTTCACCGAAGACGGTGCCCAGCGGGAAGGCGAGCCTGGTACCCGTTCCCATGGCGCCGAAGCGCAGCCGTCCGGGGTGCTCGGCGGTCACCGATCCCGTGCGCTGCACCCACGCCCAGCCCGCGTGCACGGCGCGCTGGAGGAGGCCGCGCCGCCAGGAAGAGAACGAGAACGTGTTCTTGGGCTTGGGCACCCGCTCACGGTACTCAGCGCGCGGTCCGCCCGAGAGGCCGGAAGGCTGTGATCTTCGCCCCACCGGGTGGCGTACGGTGCGGAGACAGCGACGACGAGGAGAAGGCGATGACGCACAAGGCGTTGATCACGGGCATGGGCGGCAGGGAACCGAAGGTCGACCCCGAGGCGTTCGTGGCGCCCACGGCGTCCGTGATCGGGGACGTGACGCTGGAGGCGGGGGCGAGCGTCTGGTACGGGGCGGTGGTGCGCGGGGACGTGGAGCGGATCAGCGTCGGAGCGAGCGCGAACGTCCAGGACAACGTGACGCTCCATGCCGACCCCGGCTTTCCGGTCAGCGTCGGGGAGCGGGTGTCCATCGGGCACAACGCCGTGGTCCACGGTGCGACCGTCGAGGACGACTGCCTGATCGGGATGGGGGCGACGGTGCTCAACGGGGCGGTGATCGGAGCCGGTTCGCTGGTCGCCGCGCAGGCCTTGGTGCCGCAGGGGATGGTGGTGCCGCCGGGTTCACTGGTGGCGGGGGTGCCGGCGAAGGTGAAGCGGGAGCTGACGGAGGAGGAGCGTCAGGGAGTGACACTCAACGGCACCATGTACGCGGAACTGGCGAAGGCACACCGGGACGTGCACCAGGGCTGAGCGCCGGGGCTCTCCCTCGATCCTCAGTCGGTGGCCGGAACGGGCTCCGGTTCGGCTTGCCGCTTCTCGGCCGCCGCCTTCTTCGCCTTGCGCCTGATCACCAGCATCGACGTCAGGCCGATCAGCAGCGCCACCACCAGGCCCAGGTACGAGAAGCGCTTGAGCCAGTCCTCGGCGACGACTCCGACGTAGTAGATGACCGCGGTGGTGCCGCCCGCCCAGCAGATGCCGCCGAGGACGTTCGCGGTCAGGAACTTCCAGTACGGCATGTGCAGGACTCCGGCGAGCGGGCCGGCGAAGATGCGGAGCAGCGCGACGAAGCGGCCGAAGAAGACCGCCCACATGCCCCACTTCTCGAAAGACCGCTCGGCGGTGGCGATATGGCCCTCGCTGAAGTGCTTGGGGAACTTCTTGCCCAGCCAGGCCAGCAGCGGGCGGCCGCCCTTGCGGCCGATCGCGTAGCCGATGGAGTCACCGATGACCGCGCCGGCGGTCGCGCACGCGCCCAGTACGACGGGGTTGATGCCGGAGTGCTGGGACGACATCAGGGCCGCCGAGATCAGGATGACCTCGCCGGGCAGTGGGATGCCCAGGCTCTCCAGACCGATCACCAGGCCGACCACGGCGTAGACGGCGGCCGCGGGCACCGAGTCGAGCCATTCCTGGACGTGCACCGCCGGTTCCTCCCCTGTCGGTCCTCATTGCTGCGGACGTCACCCGACGGCGCGCCCCCTGTGAAGGCTACCGGTTCACCGCCGGACGGCGGCGCCCGTGCGCGCGGACCTGGCACCGATCCGCCGACGCCGCGTCGGTTCCCGGACATCCGGGCGACACGCGAGGCGGGAAGCACCCTGCCGTGTCCTCCCTCCGGCTCGACGCGCCCGCGCCCCCGGTGTCCCCCGCCCCGGCCCGCCCGCTGCGGCTGGCTCTGTGCCTCTGTCCCCTGTAGCTGGTGGTGGTCTGGGGCCGGCGAACCGTTCCCTCGCTTCGTCGCCGCGTGCGGCGCCCCGGTGGGCGCGGCCACCGCGACCGTGATCGGCTACCGCGTGCTCACCGACTGGCTGCCGCTGCTGCCGGGCACGCTGGTGCTGTCGGCACTGATCCGCGCCAAGGTGCTGTGAGCGGCGGTCGCTCACGCCGGTCACCCGCGCCCGTCGCTCGCGCCGGTCACTCGCGTCGGGCGACCAGACGGTAGGCGTTGGACAGACCGAGGCGATGGGACAGGGGCCGTACCGCGAACCGGTCGAGGAGCGTGGCCGCGACGAGCACCGGCACCCCCGCGAGAAGGACCGCGACGCGCAGGCCGCGCCGGAGGGCGCCCGGCGGCTCGGGCAGCCAGGGGGCGTCCTCGCGCGGCGCGATGTGGTCCAGGGCCAGCCAGACGGCGGCGAGCAGGTCGACCGGGTCGTGCGGCTCGGCGTGCTGTTCGGCGACCACGGTGAAGCCAAGTTCGGTGAGCCGCCGGCGCAGGTTGCCGACCGGTACGAGGTGCAGGTGCTGCGGCTGGAGCCAGGGCAGCCACCAGCGGCCGAGGAGACGGGCGTAGCGGCTCTCGGGGTCGGGGACCTCGATGAGCAGGTGGCCTCCGGGGCGGACGGCCTGGTGGGCGGCGCGCAGTTCGCGGTCGGGGTCGGTGCTGTGTTCCAGGTAGTGGAACATGCTCACGACGTCGTAGCGGGCGGCGAGGTCGGGGGCCAGCTCGGGGAAGGAACCGCGGTGGCCGTGCTCGACGCGACCCTCTCGTTCGGCGATCTCCACGCCGTCGGTGAAGTCGAGGCCGTCGAACGTCGTGCCGGGCAGCACCTCGCGGGCGGCGGCGCAGAAGTGGCCGTGGCCGGTGCCGACGTCGAGCCAGTTCTTCGGGGTGGGGTCGTGCGGCAGCATCGACTCGGCGCGGCCCCGGTACATCCCGGTGCGGCCGCCGAAGGTCCCGCCCATCCGCTGTTCGCCGAGGCCGTCGTAGAAGTCGCGGTAGTAGAACTCCAGGCCCGTCTCGTTCAGCGCCGGGTTCTGGAAGGTGTGCCCGCAGGCCTCGCAGCGGTCGAGGACGAAGCGGCCCGGCTTGTGCTGGAGCAGGTCGGTGGTGCGCAGCCGGGTGGTCAGACGGTCCGAGCGGCACCAGGGGCAGGTGGTGCGGCGGGGCGCGAAGAAGCGGTCCGTGCCGTCGGCCAGGTCGGCCTGGTAGGCGGGGCGCAGCGCGGCGACCCGGTCAGCGCGGTCAGGGCCCTGGGTTTCGTTGCTCATCGGCTCTCCTCCGGGCGTGCGTCGGCGGCCAGTCGCTCGAGGTGGACGGTGGCGGCGGGGGCGCCGCCCGCCGCCCGGAAGGCGGCGCGGACCCGGCCGGCGGCGGTGCGGTGGGCGGGTTCGTGCAGGACGGCGTCGAGTGCGGGGCCCAGCCGGGCCGCGGTGACCCGGCCGAACCGCACCCGGACGCCCGCTCCGGCGTCGACGACCTGGGCGGCCACCACGGGCTGGTCGTCGCGGATGGGGGCGACGACGAGCGGGACGCCGTGCCAGAGGGCCTCGCAGACAGTGTTGTGCCCGGCGTGGCACACCACCGCGTCGGCCCTTTCCAGGAGCGGGAGCTGGGGCACCGAGGGCAGGACCAGGACGTCCTTGTCGTCGCCGGACGCCGGCAGGGTGCCCCCGGGATCGGCCACCACCGCCTGCACCCTGTCGGCCCGCTCCCGCAGCGCGCTCACGCACTCGGCGAGGAAGCGCCCGCCCACGTCGGCGTTGGCGGTGCCGAGGGTCACCAGGACCGTGGCCCGGCCGGGGTCCAGCCACTCCCAGGGGAAGCCGGGCGCGGCCGGGCGGTCGGCGATCGAGGGGCCGACGTAGTGGATGTGGTCGCCCCGGGCGGCCGACGGGCCGGCTAGTTCGGGGGTGCTGAAGGCCAGCAGCAGGTGGGGCGAGAAGCGCGGGTCGGTGTCGCCGGCCGGGTCGCCGATGCGGGCGCGCAGTTCGCGGAGCCTCGCCCGGAGCCAGTCGGCGACCTTGGGTATGCCGTCGTAGGCGCCGGTGAGTTCGGCCGAGGTGGTGGCGGAGGTGGCCCAGGGCAGGCCGAGGCGCTCGGCCACCAGGGCTCCGGCGAAGGCCTGCTGATCGGCGACGACGACCTCGGGCCGGAACTCCCCGACGGCCGCCCGCACCCCGGGAGCCATCGCGTGCGCGAGCGGCAGCAGGTACCCCTCCCACAGGTACTTCAGCGCCTCCGGCCCCCGCAGCTCCGGCGGGCGCGCGGCCGGGGCCGGTCCCGCACAGGGCAGGACGACGGCCTCCGGGCCCGCGAGCCGCCGTACCAGCGCGGGGTCGGCGCACGCCCAGGCCACCCGGTGTCCGCGCGCGGCGAGCCCCGCGGCGACGCCCACCGTGGGGTTGATGTGCCCGACCAGGGGCGGTACGACGAACAGGAACCCGCTCACCGGACTGCCTCGGCGCCCGCCGAGCGGATCAGGTCCAGGACGTGCCCGCCGACCGCCCCGGCCGCCTCCACCAGCACGGAGTGCTCGTGTCCCGGCAGCACGACGGACCGGAAGTCCGCGAGCAGGGCCTCCTTCAGCGGCACCAGTTCCACCACGTCCGAGTCGCCGCCGTAGACGCCGAGGACGGGGCAGCGTACGGCCCTGATCTCGGACTCGGTGAGCACCCGGCTGGCGGGGACGTCCCGGCCGAGGGTGGTCTCCCGGGCCAGTCGTCCGGCGCCCTTGGCGAGGCGAGCGGTGTGGTGACCGCGGTTGGCGCTGATCCAGGCGATCGTGTCGGGCTCGTTGTACGTCAGCTCGGAGACCACCCGGTCCAGGATCCCGCCCAGTTTCGCCGCCCAGGCCGCGGTCGCCGGCTCGGACTCGATCAGGGCGAGGCTGGCCACCCGCTCCGGATGGCGGGCGGCGTAGCCGAAGGCGACGGTGCCGCCGTAGGAGTTGCCGACGAGATGGACGGGCCCGGTGATCCCCAGCCGGTCGAGCAGTGCCTCGAGGTCGTCGATGTTGTGGTCGAGGGTGTAGCCGGACGGCGGTCGTTCGCTGCGGCCGTGGCCGCGCAGGTCGTACATGACCACGTCGACGCCCGCCGCCGCGAACCGCGGGGCGACCGTGAAGTAGTAGCTGGCCAGGCTGTCGGTGAGCAGGCCGTGGACGAGCACGGCGGTGGCCACCGGGGCGCGGCCGTCCTCGGGGCCGATTCTCTGCACGTGCAGCCGGATGTCGCCGGCGTCGACCATGGCCATCCGTCAGCCCGCCTCCGAGGCCTTCAGGCTCTGCACGACGTGCTCGACGAGCCTGCCGACGGTGAGCTCGATGATCTCCTCGAACTCCATGCCGGCCAGGAACTCGGCGAAGTTGACCCGGTTCCCGTAGTGCTCCTTCAGCAGACCGGCGAGGGCCACGAGATCGATGCTCTCCAGTTCGAGATCGCGGTTGAACGTGGTGTTCATGCCGATCTCGAGATCCTCGTCGCCGTACTCCTCCAGCAGGGTCAGGAGCAGGCCCCTGATGTCGGCGAGCACCACCTGCTCGTCGGCGTGCGCGGTGGTCGGCTCCGTGGGATTCATCGCTCCTGCTCCTCTTCGTCGTCGCCCGCCGGGCCCGTCGTCCAGGCCACGACGTAGTCCCGGGCCGGCAGTGCCGGGGGATTGCTGACCGGTGCGAGGCGCACCGTGTAGACGCGTTCCAGGCGGCCCGAGACCAGCAGCCGGTCTCCGGCCGGTACCGCGTGGAAGACGGCGAAGTCCCGGGGGCGGCCGCCGAATCCGGTGCCCTCCGCCTTGGCGACGGCCTCCTTGGCGGCCCAGAACCGGGTGAACCACAGCGAGGCGTCCCCCGCCGCGGACAGGTCGCGCAGCAGCCCGAGTTCGTCCGTGCCGAGCGCGGCGGCGAGGGCCGCCGGGTCCCGTTCGGTGACCTCTTCGATGTCGATGCCGGGGCCCGGTCCGGGCTTGTGCGGCCGTACGATCGCCACGCCCGCCTCGGCCCGGTGGGCCAGCGAGACGTCGAGCGCGGGCAGGGTGCGGCCGTGGACGCCCGTGACGTACGGGCGGCCCAGGTCGTCGTTGCGGACGCGGATCTCCGCCGGGAAGACCGGCCCCTCGCCGTGCTCCCACAGCCATCGCCGTACGGCGTCCTTGACCGCGATCCGGCCGAGCAGCCACTGTCTGCGGCCGCGCGGCGCGTGCTCGCCGTACTCCGCTCGCTCCGGGCCGGCCAGCGAGTTGCGCATGATCAGCTCGCGGGAGGCGAGGTCCGGCCACCGCTCGTGCAGCAGTGACCAGCCGCCGGGCCGGGGCTCGGAGAGGGTGTTGCGCTCGGGGAAGCGCTCGACCGGGCGGGTCTGCGGGTCGTTGTCGAACCGGCGGTCCTGCCAGCCGGTCAGCAGGGCCCACAGCCGTCCGGCGACGGTCAGTTCCACGTCCGCCTCGAGGACGGTGTCGGTGAGCGAGGTGATCCGCACCAGGCACTCGACCTTCGTACCGGGGGCCGGGTGCGGTCCGTGGAACCGCATGTGCCGCATCTGGACGGGGAACACGACGGTCCGCCCGGTCCGGGTCGCCATGATCCAGTAGCCGAGGATCTGGCCCACGTTGTCGAGCAGGGCGCCGGGGGCGGAGGGGGTGGTGATGACCCCGCGTACGTGCCGGTCGCCGATGCCGGTGAGTTCGGTGACCCCCTGGAACGCCGGTCCGTGGAACATCCAGCGCTCGGTGTAGAGCTGGGTGGCGGTGTGGTCGGGGACGCGTTCCGGGGTGGGGTGGGCCGTGCGGGTCACGGGCGGTGCGGGGTGCCGGTCGGCGAGTTCGACGACGGCGCGGGCCGTGGGGCCGAAGGAGACGGCGAGGCGGTGCGGGTCGTCCGGGGCGCGGGTGACGGTGACGGTGACGTCGACGGGCGGTGTGGCGGTCAGCCACCGGTCGAAGCGCGCCCCGTGCACGGCGACCGCCCGCATGCCGGGTGACGCCTGCTCCGCCGCGTCCATCATGTGCCGCACGATCGTGGTCGCCGGGACGACCGGCCACCGGTCCGCCACGTCCGGCCAGCCGGGGCGCTGTGGGAAGAAGCAGTGGTCGAGGAGGTGGGGCATGGTCTCGGGGGACACGCGGACGGTGGTCTGCCAGGTGGCCGGGGGGACGGGGGCGGTCGTCCCCGGGGCGGCCTCAGGGGCAGGGACCGGGGGCTGCCCGAAGGCCGTGGGGTCGGGGCCGGCCTTCGGCCCGGCGGCCGCGGGCACCGGAACGGCCGCCCGGCCGGCGGCCGCGGGTGCGCGGCGTCCTCCCTCAGGGTGACCGGCATGCGCTCCCGTGCGAGCGGGGGCCTGCCCGGTGGCCGCGGGGACCCGGGCGGGGGTGCGCCCGGCAGCGGCGGGCAGCGGGCCGGTCGTCTGCCGGGTGGCAACGGCAGAGCCGGCGCCGGTCCCGGGCGGGGGCGAGTGGTGTCCATGGCCACCCGCCGCGATGAGTGCGGCCGCCGTGTGCGCGGTGTCGCGCAGGAGCGCGTTCAGTTCGGCGGCGGCCGGAAAGCGTTCGGCCACGGCGTCCAGCGGGGACGGCATGCCGGCGACCGGGGTCGGGTCGGCGCCGGTTCGGTCTCGCGTCTCCCTCGCCGGAGGCGTCGCGCGTAACTCCGCGCGCAGTGCGGCCAGGGCCGGACCGTCGAGGGACACCAGCGCGCCGCCCAGGTCCAGCCGGACCGGCGGACGGTGCGGCCGGGCCGCGGGTACGGCGGCACACGGCCGGGGCAGTGCCGGTGCCACCAGCGCCCCGGCCACCCACAACGCCGTACCCGCGCGACGGAGTTGGGCGAGGCCCGTGCGGTGGGGCGAGTTCGCGGCGACGACCAGGTGATCGCGGTCGCCGAGGGTGTCGTCGATCAGGGAGGCGAGTTGCCCCGGGCCCACCTGGACGAAGGCGCGGTGCCCGGCGTCGTACAGGGCCTCGACGAGCGCGCGGAAGCGGACGGGCTCGAGCAGATGCCGGAGGAAGAGTTCGCGTACGGCGGCCTCGCCCTCCGGGAAGGGTGCCGCCGTGGTCCCGGACCAGACGGGGACGGTGGGCGGATGGAGCCGGAACCGGTCGGCGGCTTCCTTGATGGGCGCCAGGTAGGGCTCGAGCATCGGCGTGTGGAACCCGGAGCGGAAGGGCAGCACCTGACACAGCACGCCGCGGGCGCGGAAGGCCCGGACGAACTCGCCGACCGCCGTGTCCGGCCCGCACACCATCGACTGGCTGGGCGCGTTGTCGTGGGAGAGCACGATCCCGGCGTCCGCCCAGCCGTCGGCGAGGGCGGCGGCGACCTGCGCGGCGGGTGCGCCGACGGCGCCGAAGGCCAGGCCCGGGACGGTCACCGTGTCCGGGTCGAACCCGGCCATGAACGCGTCGACCTCGGCACCGGAGTACAGCCCGGCCACCGCCATCGCGGTCCATTCGCCGACGCTGTGCCCGGCCACCGCGTCCGGCACGACGCCGATGCGGCGCAGCGCCGCGTCGAGGAGCCGGCCCACGCCGACGACACCGGCGCCGTGCCGGCCCACGTCACCGACCCGCAGCTCCTCGGCGGGGGCCCCGGGAAGCCGGGGCAGGTCGAAGTGGGCGGCGATGTCGTCGACGCGGGGCGTGAACTCGGCTTCCAGGCCGGGGAAGACGAAGGCGAGTCTCCCCTGCCCGGGCCCGAGGAGCGGCCGGGTCCGGTACCAGACGTCGCTGCGGCCCTGCCAGGCCCGGCCCTTGCCGACCACTCGCCGGGCCAGCGCCAGCCGCTTGGCGGTCGGATCGACGATGCCCAGCCGGACCGGACCGGCCTCGGGGTGCGTCCGGTCGCTGTCCAGTCCGGAGTCGAGTACGGCGGAGTCGTCCGCGGCGAGGAGCGCGACGAGCCCCTCCGGGTGGTCGGCGGCGAGCAGGAGGACACGCTCGGGTTCGGTGACCCGGGCGGGGGTGCGCGGGGGCCCGTCCACGGCCTGTACCGAGCCCTCGGGCCGGTCGGCGCGTTCCGCGGCACGGGGGTCCTCGTCCCCGACGGCCCCGGAACCGGCGGGCCCGGAGGCACCGGCGGCGGCGCCGCCCACCACACCTGTCCCCCGGCCCGCCGGCTCACCGACGCCGGCCGGGGCCGCCGAAGCGCCCCCACCCGCATCCGCCCCCGAACCGCCCGGCCCGCCGACGCGTGCCGGGGCGCGGAGGTCGGCGCGTGCCATGGCCGGCGCCGTGTGCCCGCCGGGCGGCTCCTCCAGTACCACGTGGGCGTTGATCCCGCCGAAGCCGAACGCGTTCACCGCCGCCCGGCGTACCGGCCGGTCCGGGGTCGTGTCCCAGGGCACCGCCTTCCGCAGTGGCCGGAAGCGGGTGCGGGCGAGCGCGGGGTGGGGGTCGTCGCAGTGCAGGGTGGGCAGGAGCGTGCCGTGGTGGACGGCCAGGGCGGCCTTGACGAGGCCCGCCACTCCGGCGGCGGGCATGGTGTGGCCGATCATCGACTTCACCGAGCCGAGCACGGCGCGGTCCTCACTGTCCGGCGCGCCGGGGTCTCCCCGTCCGAACACCTCTGCCAGCGTGGCCAGTTCGGCCGCGTCACCGGCGGGGGTGGCGGTGCCGTGCGCCTCCAGCAGGCCGACCGCGCCGGGGGCGGCCGGGTCGAGGCCGGCGGCCCGCCAGGCCTGGCGTACGGCGTGGGCCTGGCCGCCCGGGTCGGGGTTGACGAGACCGGACGTACGGCCGTCGCTGGCCACGCCCGTGCCCCGGATCACCGCGTAGACGCGGTCGCCGTCGCGCTCGGCGTCGGCGAGACGCTTGAGGACGACCACGCCCGTGCCCTCGCCGATGAGGATGCCGTCGGCGTCCCGGTGGAAGGGGCGGATGCGCTGGCTCGGGGAGAGGGCGCGCAGCTGCGAGAACACGCTCCAGAGGGTGATGTCGTGGCAGTGGTGCACTCCCCCGGCCAGCATCAGGTCGCAGCGCCCGGCGGCGAGTTCGCCGACCGCCTGGTCGACGGCGACCAGCGAGGAGGCGCAGGCCGCGTCCACGGTGTAGGCGGGGCCGCGCAGGTCGAGCCGGTTGGCGATGCGGGAGGCCGCCAGGTTGGGCACCAGACCGATCGCGGACTCGGGGCTCTGCGGCCCCAGCCGTTCGGTGAACGCCTCCCGGACCCGGCCCAGTTGGTCTGGTGTCAGATCGGGCAGCAACTCGCCCAGCGTGCGTACGAGTTGTCCGGCCGTCCGGACCCGCTGGTCGAGCCGGACCAGGCCGGGGGTGAGGTAGCCGCCCCGGCCCAGGACGACACCGACGCGGTGCCGGTCGGGCAGCCGGTCCGCGCCGCCCGCGTCGGCGATCGCGGCGTCGGCCACGTGCAGCGCGATCAGCTGGTCCGGCTCGGTGCCCGCCACCGAGGCGGGCATGATGCCGAACCTCGTGACCTCCACCGCGGCCAGGCCGTCCACGAACCCGCCGCGCCGGCAGTACACCTGGTCGGCGACGGCAGGCCCGGTCGCGGCCGAGGGACGGTAGTAGTCGGCATCCCAGCGGCTCTCGGGCACGTCGCCGATCGCGTCCACGCCGTCGCGCAGGTTCTGCCAGTAGGCGTCGAGGTCGGCGGCCCCGGGCAGCAGGACCGCCATTCCGACGATCGCCACCGGAGTTTGACGCTCCGTCATGTCCGACATGTCACCAGCCCGAGGCGGTGTAGACGACCGCGCGGGCCGACTCGTCGCCCCAGGCGAGTTCCCGCAGCAGGGCCGCGGTGCCCTCTTCGGGGTCGATGAGCCGCACCCCGCGCCGGGCGTACTCCCGGCCGAGTTCAGGGCTGACCATGCCGGTGTGGCCGCCGGTGGGCGCCCACGGCCCCCAGTGCACGGTCAGCGCGCGGTGGCCGGTACGGGCCGCCCAGTCGGCGCCGAGGTCCTCCAGGGCGTCGTTGGCGGCCGCGTAGTCGGCCTGGCCCCGGTTGCCGAGGACGGCGGAGACGCTGCCGAACAGGACGGCGAAGCCCGGCCCGGTGGGGAGTTCCTCCAGGGCGGCCAGCAGGGTCGCCGCCCCGGCGGTCTTGGTGCCGTACACGCGCTGGAAGGACTCGGCGGTCTTCTCGGCGATGAGCCGGTCCTCGATCACCCCGGCGGCGAACACGACCCCGTCGAGCCGGCCGTGCTCGGCGTGGATCTCCTTGACCGCCTGGAGTGCCGCGTCCCGGTCGCGGAAGTCCACGGAGCGGTAGCGGGCGTCGCTGCCGAGTGCGGCGAGTTCCTCGAGCGTCGCGGTGATCTCCCGCTGCGCCAGCAGGAGTTCGGTGGCGCGGTTGACCTCGGCGGGCTTGCGCGGGCCGCCGCCCGCGTCGGCGGCGAGCGCCGCGCGCAGTTCGGCCGGGGTGCGGGCGCCGGCGGTCCGCGGGTCCTCGGGGCCGGTGGGGGCGGGGGTCCTGCCGATCAGTTCGATGCGGCAGCGGCAGGCGGAGGCGAGCGTGGCCGCGAAGCGGGCGGTGATCCCGCGGGCGCCGCCCACCAACAGCACCACGGAGTCCCGGTCGAGGCCGAGTGCGGCGGCCTCGGCGGCGCCGTCCCCCGCGGGACCTGCGCCGGTGGCGCCGAGCGGGCCCAGCGGTGCCTCGACGAGTTCCGTGCCGTGGCGGCCCGCGGCCGTGCGCAGGACGACGGGGGCCTGCTCGGGCGTCGGCGCGAGCAGCTCGGCGAGCAGGGCGTCGGCGACGGCGGACGGGGCGGTGTCGTCGAGGCCGACGACCCGTGCGAGGGTGTCCGGGTACTCGCGGGCGATGGTGCGGAACAGGCCGTACAGCCCGGCCGCGGGCAGTGCGTCGGCGCCGTCGGCGGGCCGGGCGGCCAGCAGCCGGCGCGGGCCCAGGGCCAGGGCGGCCCGCAGGACGGGGAAGGCGTCCGGCAGGACCGGGACGTCGGCGCCGGGCAGCGCGCCGAGGTAGAGGACGCCGTCCAGCGGGCCGTCCGCCTCGGTGAGGAGGTGCTCCCGGCCGGCGGTCACGACGTGGGCGCCGTACCCGGTGAGCCGTGCCTCGACCTGCCCGGCCGCGCCGGCGCCGTCGCCGAGGACGGCGAACCGCTGCCCGGCGAGGACGGCGGTGGGGTCCGGCGGGCCGTCGGGCAGGGGCACCGGGCGGAGCTCGAACCGTTTCGGAGCCTCGCCGGTGATCTCGGACGGCTCCGTGGGCTGGATCGTCGCCGGTTCAGCCCCCGTTCGGTCGTCGGCCGCGCTGAGCCGCGCCGCCAGCCAGTCGGTGACCGCCGCGGCCGTCCGCGCCCTGGCCAGCTCCTCCAACTCGGCGTCGTCGAGGGCCGCTTGGAGGTCGGTGGCGCCGCCGATGCCCAGCCGTTTGGCGAGTTCGCCCGCGATCTCGGCCCGTTTGATCGAGTCGATGCTCAGGTCCGCCTCCAGGTCGAGGTCGGGCTCGATCATGTCGACGGGGTAGCCGGTGCGTTCGCTGATGATCTCCAGGACGACACGCTGGACGTCGACGTCCGTGGGCGCACCGCTGTCCTGGGCGGGATCGGGCGCCGGCGACCAGGGGGCGGCCGCTTCGACGGGCGGGAACTCGGCGGGCAGCAGCTCGGCGGGCGCGGCCTGGGGCAGCGGGCCGGGGGCAGCCGGTGCGGGGATCGACGCGCCCGGTACCGCACCGAAGTAGGTCAGGAGGACGTCTCGCTGCGCGGCGATCATCTCCCGGCTGGTGCGCAGGAATTCGGAGATCAGCGCGTCCCGGCCGGCGGGGGCGCCGTGCGGGGCACCGTGCGGGGGGTTCGTCGTCACAGTCGTCTCCACGACACGTCGGGCCGGTGCGAGCGCACCGGGGAGGAGGTCTCCGGCGGCGGTGCGGACCAGCTGTCCGTCGACCGTCCACCCGGGCCGCTTGGGCGCCGGTGTGCGGACCGCGTCGACGGCGTCGCGTCCTCTCAGGAGCCAGGCGGTGCGCACCGGCCGTCCCGAGACGGCGAGTTGGGCGAGTGCGTCGAGCCAGCCGCGCAGGCCGCCGCCGTCGCGTGGCTCGCAGGCGACGGTGCGGTGCGGGCGGTCGCCGAGGATCTGCCGGACCAGCCGGGTGAGGACCGTGCCGGGCCCCGCCTCCACGAAGGTCCGCGCCCCCGCCTCGTACATCGCCTCGATCTGCCGGGCGAAGGCGACCGGCGCGCCGATCTGCGCGGCGAGTCCGGCGCGCACGGCGTCGGGGTCGGGGTCGTAGGGGGCGGCGGTGCGGTTGGACCACACCGGGAACTCGGGTGGCCGTACGGCCTTGTCCTTCAGGATCTTGGCGAACCGCTCGCCCGCGCCCGCCACCAGGGGACTGTGGAAGGCGCAGGCGACCGGGACGCCCTTGGCGGTGTGTCCGGCGGCGCGCAGCAGCCGTACGGCGGTGGCGATGTCCTCGGTGGGGCCGGAGATCACCGTCTGCTCTGGCGAGTTGTGGTTGGCGACGACGACCGTGGCGGGTGCGCCCGAGGCGCGCAGGGCCCGTTCGACGTCCTCGGCGCCGGCGGCGACGGCGGCCATGGTGCCGGGGTCGTCGCCCGCCGCGGCCAGGATCGCCGCCGCGCGTTCGGCGCTGAGCTCCAGCAGTGTCTCGGGGTCGAGGGCGCCGGCCGCGCAGAGGGCGGCCAGTTCGCCGTAGCTGTGTCCGGCCGCCATGTCGGGCCGTACGCCGGCGGCGGCGAGCAGGGCGTGTGCGGCGAGGCCGGTGATGCCGAGCGCGGGCTGGGCGGCCCGGGTGTCGGTGAGCGCGGCCCGCTGCCGGGCCCGCCCTGCCTCGTCGAAGGCGGCGGGCGGATACATCCGCTCGGCGTGCTCCCGTGCCGGCTCCAGGAACCGCTGTAGTTCGGGGAAGGCGAGGAACACCTCGGCGAGCATGCCGGGGCGCTGGCTGCCCTGGCCGGGGAAGAGGAAGGCGACCTTGCCCTCGGCGAGGGCCTCCTCCTCCTGCCGCGCCAGATGAATGCCGGCGTCCGGGTCGTGCTCCCCCGCCAGCGCCCTGCGCAACTGCCCGATCAGGGCGTCGACGTCACCCGCCACGATCGCCGCACGCACCGGTTCCGGGGAGGCGTCGGCTCGTTTCGCCGCACTCAGCGCGAGGTCGCGCAGCCGCCAGGGGCGCCCCTCGGCCTCGGCGGCCGTCAGCAGTTCCCCGATGGCGCGGTGGGCCGCCGGGAGGTCCCTGCCCCGGAAGAGGAACAGCTCGGCGGGCCAGGCGTCCAGCGCCTGCTCGGGCGGTACGGCGTCGCCGTGAGCGCCGATGACCACATGGAAGTTGGTGCCGCCGAAGCCGAACGCGCTGACCCCGGCGACCCGTTCCCCGGCCGGGGCCGCCCACGGCCGGGCCCGTGTGTGGAAGGCGAAGGGGCTCTCCCCCTCCCGCCAGGCCGCGTTGGGCCGCTCCAGGTGCAGGGTAGGTGGCTTGACGCCGGTGTAGAGGGCGAGCGTGGTCTTGATCAGGCCCGCGAGGCCTGCGGCACACTTGGTGTGCCCGATCTGCGACTTGACCGAGCCGAGCGAACAGCCGCCCGCGTCGGCGCCGGCGGTGGTGAAGACCTCGCTGAGGATGGAGAGTTCGGTGCGGTCGCCGACCACGGTGCCGGTGCCGTGGGCCTCGACGAGACCGACGTCGGCGGGTGAGACGCGTGCGTTGCGGTACGCCCTTTCCAGTGCGGCCCGCTGGCCCTCGGGGCGGGGTGCCGTCAGGCCGAGGGAGCGGCCGTCGCTGGACGAGCCGAGCCCCTTGATCACGCCGTAGATCCGGTCGCCGTCGCGTTCGGCGTCCGCCAGCCGCTTCAGGACGACGCAGGCGACGCCCTCGCCGAGCGCGATGCCGTCGGCCGAGCTGTCGAAGGCCCGCGAGCGGCCGGTCGGGGAGAGCGCGTGCACCGAGGAGAACAGGACGTAGTCGTTGATGCCGTTGTGCAGGTCGGCGCCGCCGCAGAGTACGACGTCGCTGGTCCCGGCGACGAGTTCCTTGCAGGCGACGTCGACCGCGGCCAGTGAGGAGGCGCAGGCGGCGTCGACGGTGTAGTTGGCCCCGCCGAGGTCGAGGCGGTTGGCGATCCGGCCCGAGATGACGTTGGCGAGCATGCCGGGGAAGGAGTCCTCGGTGAGCCGGGGCAGCTGTGCCTCCAGCCCGTCCGGCACCTTTCCGTAGTACGACGGCAGTACGGCGCGCAGTGTGGCGGCGTTGGACAGGTCGCTGCCCGCCTCCGCGCCGAAGACGACGGAGGTGCGGGAGCGGTCGAACTCCCGCCCCGTGTCGCCGTATCCGGCGTCGTCCAGTGCACGCCGGGCCGCCTCCAGGGACAGCAGCTGGACCGGCTCGATGCTGCCGAGCGAGGCGGGCGGGATGCCGTAACTCAGCGGGTCGAAGGGGATGGGGGGCAGGAAGCCGCCCCACTTTGACGTGGTGTTGCCGTCGGCGTGGTGGACGGCCGGGTCCCAGCGCTCGGGCGGGACCTCCGTGACCGCGTCGTGCCCGGCGACGACGTTCGCCCAGAAGGCGGGCAGGTCGGGGGCCTGGGGGAACATGCAGGCCATGCCGATGACAGCGATGTCGAGCGGCGCGGGCGCCGCCGGTCGCGGCGTCCGGTCGGCGCCGAGCCGTTCGGTCAGCTGCCTGGTGCGGCCGGCGAGCAAGCCGGCCGCGCCCTCGGTGACCGAGCGGTGCAGGGCGTCGATCGTGGTGGTCGCCGAGCGCAGGACGGCCACGTCTCCGGCCATGAACATGCCCTCGGCGAGCTGGCGTTGCTCGTCGACGGGCGTGAGTTCCCCGCCGTCGGGCCGGTCCAGGCCCTTGCTGGCGATGCGCAGCCGCCCGACGTTGAGCCGTTCCAGCTGCTCCCAGAGCCGCCGGTCCGGCACGCCCCGGGCGCGCAGCTCGGCTTCCCGGTCGCGGTAGTCGCGGGTGAAGGGGCTGGGCACGCAGCGGGTGGCGTGTCCGGGGGCGGTCTCCAGCAGGGCGGTCGTGGTCGCCGCGACGACCTGCCGCTGGAACAGGGGCTGGATGGCGCCGCGTTCGACCGCCTCGGCCGTGAACAGGTAGGCGGTGCCCATGAGGAGGCCGACCGCCGCGCCCCGGGCGGTGAGGGGTGCGGCGAGCGCGGCGACCATCGCCGCCGAGCGCTCGTCGTGCACGCCGCCCGCGAAGAACACCTCGATCCGCCGGGCGGTCTCGTCGTCCGCGGCGGACAGGAAGTCCTCCAGGACGGCGAGTTGGGCCTCCCACAGCGGGAAGCTCGCACGCGGTCCGACGTGGCCGCCGCATTCCGAGCCCTCGAACACGAACCGGCGGGCCCCGGCCTCCAGGAACTGCCTGAGCAGGCCCGGCGAGGGCACGTGCAGGAAGGTGCTGATGCCGGCCCGTTCCAGCGCCTCGGCCTGGGCGGGCCTGCCGCCCGCGATGATCGCGTGGCTGGGCCGCAGTTCCCGTACGGCTTCGAGCTGGGCGTTCCTGACGTCCTCCGGCGCGAACCCGAGCACGCCCACACCCCACGGCCGGCCCGCCAGCACCGCCTGGGTCTCCGCCAGCATCGCCCGGGCCTGCTCGCCGCTCGCGAGGGCCAGCGCCAGGAACGGCAGCGCGCCCCCGTCGGCCACGGCGGCGGCGAACCCCGCCTGGTCACTGACCCGGGTCATGGGTCCCTGCGCCACGGGCAGCCGGGTGCCGAGGGCCCGGCTCATCGGGGAGCCGGGGAGCAGGGCACGGCCGGGAGCGCTCGCGGGGGAAGCGTCGCCGGAATCGGCCGGCGGACCCTCCGCCGACGCCTCCCGCACGGCCGTCGTGAGCCCACGTACGGTGCCGCCCACGTCCCGCCATCGCTCGGCGAAACGGGCCGCGAGGAAGCCGTCCTGTCCCACCGGCAGCAGTTGGCGGCGCGGGTCCTGGGCGCCGAGCATGGCCGCGACCGCCGCCGGGTCGTCGGCCGGCAGGGGCGGCGCGTCCGGGCCCCGGCGGCGCAGTACGCGGTGCCCGCCGACCACGACGGTCTCCGAGCCGTCCAGGGAACGCAGTGCCGCCGCCGTCGCCTCGGGCAGCTCGGACTCGGCCAGCAGGGCCAGTTGGCCGTCGAGCACCACCCCGGCCGCCCCGCCGGCCACGGCGGCCGCCGCCGTACGGGGCCCGATGCCGCCGCAGGCCCACACCGGCACGTCCAAGTCGGGGTCGGCCAGCAGCTGTTGGAGAAGTACGAAGGTGCTGAGGCCGCCGATCCGGCCGCCGCTCTCGCCGCCCCGGGCGATCAGTCCGTGCGCCCCGCCACGGACCGCCTCGCGGGCCGCGGCCAGGTCCGTCACCTCGACCAGAACGCGGTGGCGGGCGGCGATCTCGTCGACGTGCCACGGCGCGTCCGGCGCCAGCACCACGGTGTCCGGTGCGCCCGCACGCTCCTCCCCCGGGCCCGTCGGGCCATGTGCGAGGAGGTCTTCGGGCCGCATCCGGCAGTGCGCGGCCACCCGCACCCCGTACGGCCCGGGGACCATCCGTCTCAGGCGGGCCAGCGCCTCACGGGTTCTTCGGTCGCCGGCTCCCAGGTCCAGGACGCCGAGTCCGCCGGCCCGGGATGCCGCCGCGGCGAGCCTGGCATCGGGTTCTCCGAAAGGGGTGACGCAGATGATCAGGTCCAGGGCGCGCACGGCAGACGTCATGATGCTCCGAGAAAATCGGTGGACCAGTACGGTGGGGGACTTGTGCGACGGGGAACTCCTGTGCAAGGCCACCGGAAACTAGCGAGCGACTTACTCGCCGGTCAATATCGGCGCTGGCCTTGCCCATGCCGTCGAATTGATTCGGCCAGCCATCGGAACTCACCGCAAGAGCCGAAAATCCGAGCAATTCCCTTCAGTCGCACCACCGCGCAGGCCATGCCCGGGTACGCACCACACCACCGCAAGCCCGTCAAAGCGTCCGAGGGATTCACCCACCACTCACCCCGGCGCAACGCGCCGGGCCGCCGAGCCGCACTCTGTTAAATCCGCATGTCCGCCGCGCCGTGGCTCGATCGGGGCGGCGCCCGCGGGAAACCGCTCGACAGCCTAATTCCCGCGCGCGAAACGCGAATCAGGGAAAATTAACGTAAACCATTGAAGTAACGGCCAGTGACGGGTGAGGGCTAGCCGAATGCCGACACCCAGGTCGTCGCGCTCCCGGTCGCGCCGGACCGGACGGAGGCGAGGTCGTCGACCGGTGCGGTGAGCGATCCGACGGTGTCGGTGGGCGGTGCCGGTGACGCCTCGGCCGGTCCGGCGCCCTCACAACAGCCGACCTGGGCGATGCGGGTCCGGTGGTCCTCCGGCGGCGGCGCGGGCCGGTCCTGTGGTGCGTCCGCTCCCGGGGGCGCGGGGGCGGACGTCTGCTCCGGCGCCGGCTGGCGGGGCTTCCCGTCGTCGGGAGTCTTCCGCGGCGCCTGCCCGGTCAAGGGCTCCAGCGTCCACCGCTGCTGCTCGGAGCCGTCGCGGGCGGTGACGACCACGTGGGTGCGGGACGTGCCGGAACCAGGGGCGACGGCCAGCCCCCCGGGCCGGCGGAGCAGGAGTTCGCCGCGAACGGTCAGGTCGTAGGACACCTCGCCGGCGTGCACGACGCAGCCGGCCAGGACGACCGACCCGGCGTCGGGGTCGGCGGCGAGGCAGAGGGCCGGATCGGCGACGCTGCGCAGCAGTCCGTCGTCCTCGTACGACCACTGCTGGGACCGGTCGGAGGAGCACGCCGTGAGCAGCGCGCGGGCTCCGTCCCTGACCCGGCCGCCGCGCACGTCCAGGCACAGCCCGGCGGCGCGGCCGCGCAGCCTGCCCTGGCCGACCTCGACGGTCCGGCCGGCGGAGGCGGCCGACGGGGACGGCGCCGGGGGCGCCTCGCCGCCGGCGCCCGGACGGGCGGAACTGCCGCTGGGGGCGCCCCAGGTCGCGCGGGGGCGGGGGACACGGCCGTCGTCGGACCAGCTTCTGGCGGCGAGGACGGTGGCGAGCAGCGCGAGGGAGGTGAGGCCGACGCCGATCATCAGAGCCTTGCGGCGGCCGCTCCCGGGCTCGGTGCGATGACGTCCTCCGGCCGCCGGGTGGACGGCCTCCGGCGCGGGCGGCCGCTCCTCGGCGGCGCCGCGTCCCGCGCGCGAGTCGAGATAGCGGCGGGCGCCCCAGCCGAGCACGGTCTCGGCGAGCAGCACGTCCAGGCCGTCCTCGAAGTGGCTGAGCTGTTCCGCGGCGTACCGGCAGTAGCGGCACTCCACCAGATGCCGTCGCACATCGGGCAGCAGGGCGGCGCCCCGGTGAATGGGGACCTCCAGCAGACGGTTGTAGAAGCGGCATTCCTTGGTGGGTGCGAGTTCCCGGTGGGCGCGTACGCAGGCCACCCGGAATTGCTCGCGAGACTGCCCCAGAGCGGCCGACGCGGTGGCTGTGTCGACCCCCAGCAGACCGGCTGGTATGTTTATCGGTTCGGCCTCGACCTCGGTGTGCCACAGAAGGCATTGGGAGGCTCCCGGGAGTGCCCGGAATGCGCGCTCGGCGAGTTGGCGCCTTTCGGGGGTGCCGGGCATCGCCGCGCGTAGACCGCGGCCGCCGTTGGGTTTGCGCAATTCCGGCAGGACGATGGGAATCACGTCGTCGGCGGCCCAGGCCCGGACCGTCTCCCGTACGGCCACCAGGAGCTGCGGGCGCAGGGCGCCGCCGACCGCCCCGCCCGACAGGCGGCCGAGTACCCGGCTGAAGGCGGAGGTGGCCACCAACTGGGCCGAACTCGTGGAAGTCGACAGGCAGATGACCGCGTAGTCGCAGGTCGCGCGCCAGTGCCGGGCCAGTAGCAGGGCGACCGCGCGGTGGCTGCCCTCGCCCGTGCCGCGCAGCTGGGCGACGAGGTCACGGTCGGAATCCCCCGGTCCGGATCCGGGGCGCGGCGGGTACGGCGGGCGTGGGGGGTGAGGGGGCTGCACTGGACCTTTTCCTTCCGAGCCGCAGGCGGCACGGGGAATGCGCGCCCTGCGGAAATCAGTGCTGATTGGTGCGTACCTTAGGAGCTCGGCCTTCCTCCATGAGCCCGGCCTCGCCCCTCCCGCGGGAGGCTCACCTTCGCACACGCGCCTCACAGGAAACAAGAAGTTCGAGTGACCCAAGTTCAGGGTCCGGGTAATTCAGCGGAGTTACCGACGGTATCCGCACCCTCATTCGAAAGCGGCGTTCGAGGAAGCATCAAACACTGGTCGGCAAAGGCCGGATGACGCACCGTCCACAGGCTTCTCCCATGACTCTCCCGGCGCGCTCTCATCCCCGTCCCCCAGCATGGAGCGCATGATCGCCCCCCACTCACCAGCCGGCCCTGCCCTCCCCCGCACGGTGCGCAAGGCCGTCGTCCCGGCCGCCGGGCTGGGCACCCGGTTCCTGCCCGCGACGAAGGCGACACCGAAGGAGATGCTGCCGGTCGTCGACAAGCCGGCCATCCAGTACGTCGTCGAGGAGGCCGCCGCGGCCGGCCTCGACGACATCCTCATGGTCACCGGGCGGCACAAGCGCGCCATCGAGGACCACTTCGACCACGCCTACGAACTGGAGCAGGCCCTCGCGGCCAAGGGCGACACCGTGCGCCTCGACGCCGTGCGGGACCCGGCGCGCCTGGCGGACATCCACCACATCCGCCAGGGTGACCCGCTCGGCCTGGGCCATGCCGTCCTGTGCGCCCGCCGGCACGTCGGCGACCAGCCCTTCGCCGTCCTCCTCGGCGACGACCTGATCGACCCGCGTGAGACCCTGCTCAGCCGCATGCTCGACGTCCGCGACCGGTACGCCGGCAGCGTGGTCGCCCTCATGCGGGTCGCCCCCGCCCAGATCCACCTGTACGGCTGCGCGGCCGTGGAACCCACCGGCGAGGACGACGTCGTACGCGTCACCGGCCTGGTGGAGAAGCCGTCCCGCGAGAGCGCCCCGAGCGCCTACGCGGTGATCGGGCGCTACGTCCTCGACCCGGCCGTCTTCGACACCCTTGAGCGCACGCCGCCCGGCCGCGGCGGCGAGATACAGCTGACGGACGCCCTCCAGGAACTGGCCGAGGGCGGCACGGTGCACGGGGTCGTCTTCGACGGGCTGCGCTACGACACCGGCGACAGGGCGGACTACCTCCGCACGGTGGTCCGCCTGGCCTGCGGCCGCCCGGATCTGGGCCCGGAATTCGTGGCCTGGCTCAAGGAGTTCGTCGCGGAACTGGAGGGCGACACAGCCGGGCGGGAGGAGGGACGGCGGGCAGCCTGAAAGCGTGGTTCAGCTGTTCGGCCGCAGCGTCCACACCACCGTCATCTCCCCGGTGACGGCGCCGTCCTCCCGCTGGATGGCTACGGTCACGGGGAACTCCGGGCGCTTGCCCTCGTCTAGTTCGGCGACGACGTCCGCGACGGGGCGGCCGAGGGTCGCCGTGGCCTTGACCGGCCCGAGGGCGATCTTCTTGAACGCGATCTCCGCGGTGACCGGGAGCGGCACGGCACGCGAGAGCTGGTCGCCGAAGGCGGCGAGCACGATGGCACCGCTGGCCGACTCGCCGAGGGTGAACATCGCCCCGGCGTGCGGCCCACCGACGTGGTTGCGGTACTCGCTCTGGTCCGGCAGGGACAGCACGGCCCGCTCCGGAGCGGTCTCGAGGTACTCGAGGTTCAGGGTCCGCACCATCGGCACCGTGGCGGCCAGCAGCTCGCCGATCGACATCTGGTCTGCGCTCATGGCCCTCATGTTACTCACGAGTAGGCGATCCTGGCCAGAGCCCGCACGCCACCCACTAGGGTTACGTGCCATGTGGCCAGGACAGCAGCCGCCCGGGGGCGAGCAGAACCCGCAGAACAACCCGTACCAGCAGCCGGGTTACCAGCAGCCGAATCCGTACCAGCAGCCCGGCTACCAGCAGTACCAGCAGCCCAACCCCTATGCGCAGCAGCCGCAGCAGCAGCCGCCACAGCAACCGCCGCAGTGGGACGCTCCGGCACCCGTCGGCGCCCCCCAGCCGCCGCAGCCGCCGCAGGGCGGTGGCGGCGGGAACCGGACGAAGCTGGTCGCGATCGTGGCGGCCGCCACCGTGGTCGTCGCGGCCGGCGTGACCGGATTCCTCGTGCTGGGCGGTGGCAAGGACGACGAGGGAGGCGGTTCGAACGGCAAGGCGAGTACGTCGCCGACCGCCACCTCCTCGGCCTCGGACGACAACCCGCGCGGCGACGAGACCGACAAGCCGACCGTCGCGGGCTGGAAGGTCGTGGTCAACCCCAGGTGGGGCACGGCCTTCGATGTCCCCGCGGACTGGCAGGTCGACCCCCCGGGCAGCAACATCGCCTTCCCCGACGAGAAGTCGTCCGACGGCAAGCTGGTCGACACGATGTCGGCACCGGCCGAGTACAAGCCCAAGTGGTGCACGTCCGACGACGACAAGGACGGCCGGACCTCGGACACCGCGCTGGCCGCGGCGGGCACGAAGGGCGCGAGCGGCGCCAAGAGCCCGGGCGACGCGGCGATCGGGGAAGCGCCCACGTGGGTGTACGGCGGCTACACCCAGCCGGACAAGAAGAGCGTCACGTACGACAAGAAGGCCACCTCGTACACGACCGCCTCGGGCGTCAAGGGCGCCTACGCCTGGGCGCGTTCGACGAACACCCCGCGCAAGGGCAAGTGCGCGAGCGACGGCAAGACACTCAGCTTCGGCTTCAAGGACTCCGCCGGGGACCTGGTGACGTTCAACATCTTCGGCGCCAAGGGCGTGAAGGACGAGGTCGACACCGCGACCATCATGAAGATCCTCAGCACGGTACGGCTGCACGGGGAACCGACGGCGAGCTGACCGCTCAGCCGATGCCGAAAGCCCCGTCGGGCGGCGCCGGTGACGGTACGGCGTCCTCGTCCCGTACCGGTGCGGCGGCGCCGGTGAACTCCCGCAGCGCCGTACCGTGTTCGACCCGGGCCGGGAAGGCGTCGGAGGCGGTGCGCCGGGCCAGGGTGGCCGTGTCGACCGGGTGGTGCGCGGCGACCAGCACGGCGTTGCCGAACCGGCGGCCGCGCAGCACACCCGGCTCGGCGATCAGCGCCAGCTCCTCGAAGACGGCCGCGAAGGTGGCGAGCTGGGAGCGGAGGAAGGCGAACGGCGCGGCGTCGGCGAGGTTGGCGAGATACACCCCGCCGGCGCGCAGCACGCGGGCGGCCTCGCGGGCGTAGGCGAGCGAGGTGAGGTGCGCGGGGACCCGGGAGCCGCCGAAGACGTCGGCGATCAGCACGTCCGCCGAGCCGGCCGGGGCGGCCTCGAGCCAGGCCCGGGCGTCGGCGGCGTGCAGCGTGATGCCGGCGCCGTCCGGCAGCGGCAGGTGCTCGGCGACGAGCTCCAGCAGCCCCCGGTCGGCCTCCACGACGTCCTGCCGGGACCCGGGCCGGGTCGCCGCGAGATACCGGGGCAGGGTCAACGCGCCGCCGCCGAGGTGCAGCACGTCCAACGGTCGCCCCGGCTCGGCCACGGTGTCCAGGACATGCCCGAGCCGCCGCGCGTACTCGAACTCCAGATGCGTCGGCGCGTCCAGGTCCACGTACGACTGCGGCGCCCCGTCGACCGTGAGCAGCCACGCCCGCTCCCGGTCGACGTCCGGCATCAGCTTGGCGGTGCCGTGGTCGGTGGCACGGGAGACGGGTATGGACTCGTTCACCTTCCCATTGTGCCTAGTACACGGCGGTCACCGTGCCCGCTCCGACAGTCCTGCCGCCCTCCCGGACGGCGAACCCGAGCCCCGGCTCGAGCGGCACCTCACGTCCCAGCTCCACGGTCATGGCAACCGTGTCCCCGGGCCGCGCCACCGCCACCTCACCGAGGTCCACGTCCCCGACCACGTCGGCCGTACGGATGTAGAACTGCGGCCGGTACCCGGTGGAGACGGGGGTCGTACGCCCGCCCTCCCGGGCGGACAGCACGTACACCTGCGCCGAGAACCGGCGCCGAGGCACGACGCTCCCCGGCGCGGCCACCACATGCCCCCGCCGGACGGCGTCCCTCGGCACCCCGCGCAGCAGCAGCGCCACGTTGTCCCCGGCCTCGGCCTCCTCCATGGGCTTGCCGAAGGTCTCCAGCCCGGTGACGACCGTCTCGACCCCGGCGCCGAGCACCTCGACCCGGTCGCCGGCCCGGACCGTGCCCCGTTCGACGGCACCCGTGACGACGGTCCCCCGCCCGGTGATGGTGAGCACGTTCTCCACCGGCAGCAGGAACGGCGCGTCCAGGTACCGCTCCGGCATGGGCACATACGTGTCCACGGCGTCGAGCAGCGCCTCGATGGACGCCGTCCAGCGCGGGTCGCCCTCCAGGGCCCTGAGGCCGGAGACCCGTACGACGGGGGCGGCGTCGCCACCGTAGCCGTGCGCGGTGAGCAGGTCGCGGACCTCGAGCTCGACCAGGTCGGTGAGCACGCTTTCCTCGCCGTCGTCGACGGCGTCGGCCTTGTTCAGGGCGACGACGATGTGGTCCACGCCCACCTGCCGGGCGAGCAGCACGTGTTCGGCGGTCTGCGGCATGATCCCGTCCAGCGCGGAGACGACCAGGATCGCGCCGTCCAGCTGGGCGGCGCCGGTGACCATGTTCTTGACGTAGTCGGCATGGCCCGGCATGTCCACGTGCGCGTAGTGCCGGGTGTCGGTCTCGTACTCGACGTGCGCGATGTTGATGGTGATGCCGCGCGCGGCCTCCTCCGGGGCCCGGTCGATGCGGTCGAAGGGCATGAACGTGCCGGTGCCGCGCTCGGCGAGGACCTTGGTGATGGCGGCGGTCAGGGTGGTCTTGCCGTGGTCGACGTGACCCATCGTGCCGATGTTCAGGTGCGGTTTGGTGCGTACGTATGCCGTCTTGGGCATGGCTGAGTACCTCGAAGCCTCTGTGTGGGAAGATCCGGGAGAGATGGGGACCCCGAGGACTCGCCGACCCTCCCCCTGCGGGGTCCGCCGGACGTTCCGGAGAGGGTCAGCTTCGGGCGCCGTCGACAGCGGCCAGGAAGATCGGGACGGCAGCCTTCGGGGCATCCGCGACCGCGGATGCTGCGAGGAGGAAGGCGTGCCGGAACATGACGTAGATCATGGCCGACGCTTTGTCCCACGTCGAATGGTTTTTCGGGCGCTGACCCGCCCCGGATACCTCGCAACGGACGGGTTCCATACGGCGATCACACACGCTCGTCGGTTAATGTCACCGGATGCTCGATGCCACCAACCGCTCTGGGGGCACCGCCGCGGCCTCTCCCCGGGCCGCCGCCACGGAGCTCGCGGTCGCCGTCCCCACGGCCGCGACCGTTCCGCCCCTTCCGTCCGTCCCGTCCCTCCTGCCCGCAGCCCCGTCCGGCTTCGCCGCCCGCCGCACGCGCGCGCTGCTGTCGCCGTGGTCGCGGCTGTCGCTGCTCGTGGTGCTGCTCGCGGCCGCCGCGGCATGCGTGCTGCTCTTCGAACCGCAGCGGCTGATCACGCACGGCTGGCCGCCGCAACTCGGCGGGACCGCCGCGGCGGCCGTTTTCGCGGCGGCGTACGGGGTGTGCACGGTGGCCTTCGTGCCCCGGCCGCTGCTCAACCTCGCGGCGGGCGCCCTGTTCGGCTCCCAGGTGGGCCTCGGGACGGCACTGACAGGCACCGTGCTCGGTGCCGGGGTCGCCTTCGGGCTGGGCCGGCTGCTCGGTCAGGACGCGCTGCGTCCGCTGCTGCGCGGCCGCTGGCTGAAGGCGGCCGACGGACAGCTCAGCCGGCACGGCTTCCGCTCGATGATGGTGGCGCGGCTCTTCCCCGGCGTGCCGTTCTGGGCCGCGAACTACTGTGCCGCCGTCTCCCGCATGGGCTGGCTGCCGTTCCTGCTGGCGACGGCGCTCGGCTCGGTCCCGAACACCGCCGCGTACGCCGTCGCCGGGGCCCGCGCCTCGGCGCCGACCTCGCCGGCGTTCCTGGTGGCGATGGCCTTGATCGCCGTACCCGCGCTGGTGGGCATGGTGGTGGCCTGGCGCAAGCGCCACCACCTGCGCGCCCGCTGAGGACCTGCACGAGCCGTCAGACGGCTTCCAGAACCATCGCGTTGGCGAGTCCGCCGGCCTCGCACATCGTCTGCAGCGCGTAGCGGGCGCCGCGCTCGCGCATCGCGTGGACGAGGGTCGTGGTGAGCCGGGTGCCGCTCGCGCCCAGCGGGTGGCCTAGGGCGATCGCGCCGCCGTGCGCGTTGACCTTGGTGAGGTCGGCTCCGGTCTCCTGCTGCCAGGCCAGGACCACGCTGGAGAAGGCCTCGTTGACCTCGAACAGGTCGATGTCCGCGAGGGTGAGGTGCGCCCTGCGCAGCACCTTCTCGGTCGCCGGTATGACGCCGGTGAGCATCAGCAGCGGGTCGGAGCCGGTGACGGCGAAGCTGTGCAGCCGGGCCAGCGGACGCAGGCCGAGCCGCTGCGCGGTCTCCGCGGAGGTGATCAGTACCGCCGAGGCGCCGTCGTTGACGGGGCTGGCGTTGCCCGCGGTGACGTTCCACTCGATCTGCGGGAAGCGTTCGGCGAACCCCGGGTCGAAGTAGGCGGGCTTGAGCCCGGCGAGGATCTCCGGGGTGCTGCCGGGCCGCACCGACTCGTCGCGGGAGACGCCGTCCAGGGGCGCGACCTCGGCGTCGAACAGTCCGCTCTCCCAGGCAGCGGCGGCCTTCTGGTGCGAGGAGACCGCGAAGGCGTCCATCTGCTCGCGCGTGATGGACCACTTGGCGGCGATGAGCTCGGCGCTGATGCCCTGTGGGACGAGCCCCTCGGGGTAGCGCTCGGCGATCCCGGGGCCGAAGGGGTCCTTTCCGGGCGGCACGTTCGACCACATCGGCACCCGGCTCATCGACTCCACGCCACAGGCGACGACGAGGTCGTAGGCGCCCGCGATGACGCCCTGGGCGGCGAAGTGCACCGCCTGCTGGGAGGAGCCGCACTGCCGGTCCACGGTGGTGGCCGGGACGGTCTCGGGCAGGCCCGCGGACAGGGCCGCGTACCGGGTGGTGTTCATGGCCTGCTCACCGACCTGGTCGACGGTGCCGCCGATGACGTCGTCGATCAGGGCGGGGTCGACGCCGGAGCGCTCGACGAGGGTGCGCAGGGTGTGGGCGAGGAGCACGACGGGGTGGACGTGCGCGAGGGCGCCGTTCGGCTTGCCCTTGCCGATGGGCGTGCGTACGGCTTCGACGATGACTGCGTCACGCATGGTGCGGGCCTCCACGACTACGGGGACTACCGGTGAGTAGGAAAACCAAACTCACCATAGCTCGCCGAGTTGGAAAATCAAACCCTCACCTAGACTGGGCGCATGGCCGCCACGAAAGATCCGCGCCCCTGCTCCATCGCCGACGCCCTGGCGCTCGTCGGGGAGAAGTACTCGCTGCTCGTACTGCGCGAGGTGTGCCTCGGCAACGGCCGCTTCGACCAGCTGGTGCGCAACATCGGCGCCCCGCGCGACATCCTGGCCACCCGGCTGCGCCGGCTCGTGGACGCCGGGATCCTGACCAAGCGGGCCTACAGCGAGCGCCCGCAGCGCTTCGAGTACCGGCCCACACAGGCGGGCCTGGAGCTGGAGCCGGTCCTGATGACCCTCATGGCGTGGGGCGACCGCCATCTGCGTGCAGACGACGACCGCCCCATGGTGATCGAGCACATCTGCGGCCACGAACTCGTCCCGGCCGTCACCTGCCGGGCCTGCGGCGAGACCGTACGCCACGAGGACCTCACGGCCCACCCGCAGGCCCAGGGCTGGACGGTGACGGGACCGACAGCCGCGTAGCCCCTGCCGTCAGGCGGGCCCCGGATACACGTCGAGCCGGTCGAGCTGCTCCGCCGTCACCGCCGGCGCTCGCGCCACTCGGCGATCCGCCGTACGAGCGCGGCAGCGGACCGGCGGACACCCGCCGACGTCTCCGAGCTGGACGGCGGCCGGCCCGACGGCTGCCCGGCCCCTGCCCTCAGGCCGGCCCCGGATACACGTCGAGCCGCCCGCACATGCCGAACTTCCCGTACTCCGACGGCTGCTCGGCCCGTACGACGGCACCGGCCAGGTGGGAGGCGTCCCCTCGCTGGAGCCGGTCGAGCTGCTCCCGCGTCGTCGCCGCGGCGGCCTCCGCGCCACGCCGCCAGCGCTCGCGCCACTCGGCGATCCGGGGCCGTACGAGCGCCGCGGCGGCGCGGTGGAAGGCCGCCAGTGCCTCCGGGCCGGAGGCCTCGCGCAGCGCCCGGTACCCCTCCAGCGCGAGGTCGCGCCGGGCGCGGGCGATCCGCTCCCGTTCCGCCTCCGGCGCGCCGGCCGGGATGGTGGTTGCGGCGGCGTAGGCCTCGGGATCGGCCAGCTGTTCCGGGGGCAGCGTGAGCACCGCGTCCCCCGCCTCGGGCAGCCCGCTGTTCTGCATGAGGACGGTGATGCGCAGGTCGTCCTCGTTGACGAGCCGGTGGATGGTCCCCGGTGTGAACCAGGCCACCGTGCCGGGCACGAGGGGCGTGACCTCGTACCCGGACGTCGTGAGCGTCTGCACGGCACCCCGCCCGCCAGTGACCACGTACGCCTCCGAACAGGCCAGGTGCAGATGGGGAGTTCCACCGCGGACGCCGTCGGCGGCGGGCCAGTCGTACACGCACAGCCGGGAGACGGCGACGCCGCCCGGCAGGCCCGTGAACTCCCCGTCGCTCACCACGGATGCGCCTCCAGGTACTTGGCGATCTCCGCGCGCTCCCATGCCCCGTCCGCCACGACGACCCGGTAACGCCGGCGCAGCGTGTCGCCGGGAGCCAGTTCCAGCTCGTCGAAGAACGCCCAGGAGGGGGCGACCGCGGCGAACGGCTCGCTGCGCACGAACCAGTGGGCCGGGTGGGTCCCGTCGGCACCGAGGTGGTCGTTCTCGGGAGCGTGCGCGAAGACGAGCGTCGCGTGCCCGTCGGAGACGTCGTGCTCGCCGGAGAAGGCCAGCCAGGGCGCCTGGGCGCCCATCAGGTCGGGGCCCTCGGCGTCCGGGCCGATGATCCGGCCGTCGCGGAAGGCTCGCGGGCCGCGCCAGAACAGGCCCGTGTACCCGGCCATCTCACGCCCCGCGGTCGTCGGGCTGCCGAAGCGCAGCGGCTCGGCCCGCCGGTTGGTGATGGCGCTGGTCCAGGTCAGCGCCCAGGAACCCGACGCCGGGTCCACGTCGTGCACCTCGATCCGGCGCTCCTCCTCCGCCCACAGGTCACCGCCGTACGGGTGCCAGGTCAGCCGTTCCGCGATGACCACACGGTCGTCGTGCGCGGTGACCTCGTCGAAGGCCACGTGTGCCATCGAGCCGACCTGCTCCGGGAGTTCGAGGTACCCCTGGCCGTGGACGTAGGAGTTGCCGCCCCACAGGTTGGCGCCGGACAGGTGCGAGGCCGTCAACTGAAGGCCCTTGTGCCAGCGGTGGTCGTTGGGCCGGTAGCCGGTGACGACGTCTCCGGCCAGCGTCCGGATCGGGTGGAGGTACGGCTTCGGCGCCTCCCACGCGGCCTCCGGCCGGTAGACGTAGGCGAGGAGTTCGACGCCGGTACCGGGCACGCTGACGGTGATGCGGTCACCGTGGGCGTGGACGAGGCGCAGCCGGCTCATGCGGGTCACGCGGACACCTCCTCCGCGACGACGGGCGACCAGCCTGGCGCGCCGCCGTGCATCGCCGTGTAGAACGGGTCGCCGGGCCCGATCTCGCCCGCCTTCACCGTCGTGTCCGTGAACGCCGACTTGTACAGCGCGGTGATCAGCTCCAGGCTGGTCCGCCCGTCCGCCCCGCTGCTGCGCGGCCGCTCCCCCGCGCGCATGCTCGCGACCAGCTCCCGCAGCTGCGCCAGGTGCGAACTGGGCACGTCGGCGCCGAAGTCCTGCCAGGCGGCGGCCTCGTCGCCCGGCACGTCCCGGGCCGGGGTGATGCGCCAGTTCGCGTTGCTGTGGCCGTAGAGATGGGTGAGGTCGACGGTGGCCCGTTCGCAGTCGATGCGGATGCGGCTCACCTCGTCGGGGCTCAGGACGCTGTTGACGATCGTCGCCATGGCGCCGCTCTCGAACCGGACCAGCGCCGTGGAGACGTCCTCGGTCTCCACGTCGTGGACCAGCCGCCCGGCCATGGCGCGCACCTCGCTCCACGGGCCGAGCAGGTCCAGCAGCAGATCCATCTGATGGATGCCGTGTCCCATGGCGGGCCCGCCGCCCTCGGTGTGCCAGCGGCCCCGCCAGGGCACGGCGTAGTAGGCGGTGTCGCGGTACCAGGTGGTCTGGCAGTGCGCCACCAGCGGACGCCCCATCGCCCGCTCGGTGATGAGCCGGCGCACGTGCCGGGAGCCCGAACCGAAGCGGTGCTGGAAGACGATCGAGGCGTACGGACCGCCGTCCGTCCCCTCCTCCGCCTCCACGGCGTCGTAGTCGGCGAGCGTCGGCACCGGCGGCTTCTCGCACCACACCCAGGCCCCGGCGCGCAGCGCGGCCACGGTCTGCTCGCGGTGCAGCGTAGGCGGGGTGCAGACGCACACCAGGTCGGGCCGCTGCTCCTCGAGCATCCGGTGCAGGTCGGTGTAGGCGTGCGGGATGCCGGCCTCGGCGCAGAACTCCTCGACGGCCCGCGCGTCGATGTCCACGGCGGCGACGACCTCCGTCTCGCCCTCCTCGGCGAGCCGCGCGAGCGCGGGCAGATGGGAACCTCGTCCGATGGCGCCGGCGCCGACGACGGCGGCCCGGATGCGCCGGCCGGTGAGCGGGGTGGTGGGGCGGGGCATGGGCGTGATCAGCACTCCTCCGGGGACGGCGGGCGTGCGCGGACCAGCACGGCAAGCGCTTTCCCTGTCCGCTGCAACGTATGTGGCGACATCGCGGCCGGTCAACACCCCCGGCCCCGCCCACCTGGCCGGCCCCTGTGTCGGGCCTGTCACGGCGGGGCGGTACGCTGCCCCTCGCGACACAAGATCACCCTCGGATCACCCTCGGATCACCGCCGGACCACCGCGGGATCACCGCCGGATCACCGCGGGATCGTCCTCAACCCCTCGGCCCACTCAGCACTTGGACGCCACACCTTCATGTCTTGGTTCGAATCCCTCGTCCTCGGACTCGTCCAGGGGCTGACCGAGTTCCTCCCCGTCTCCTCCAGCGCGCACCTGCGGCTGACCGCGGCCTTCTCCGGCTGGAAGGACCCGGGCGCGGCCTTCACGGCGATCACCCAGATCGGCACGGAGACCGCGGTGCTGATCTACTTCCGCAAGGACATCGGGCGGATCGTCTCGGCCTGGTTCCGGTCACTGGCCCACAAGGAGATGCGCCGGGACCACGACGCCCAGATGGGCTGGCTGGTGATCGTCGGCTCGATACCCATCGGGCTCCTGGGCGTGACGCTCAAGGACCAGATCGAGGGACCCTTCCGCGATCTGCGGGTCACCGCGACCATGCTGATCGTCGTCGGCGTGATCATCGGCATCGCCGACCGCCTGGCGGCGCGCGACGAGACGGGCGGGCGGCACCGGGCGCCCAAGCAGCGCAAGACCCTCGCCGACCTCAGCGTCAAGGACGGCCTCGTCTACGGCCTCTGCCAGGCCTGCGCCCTCGTCCCCGGCGTCTCCCGTTCCGGCGCCACGATCAGCGGCGGCCTGTTCATGGGCTACAAGCGTGAGGCGGCCGCCCGCTACTCCTTCCTGCTCGCTGTCCCGGCGGTGCTCGCCTCCGGGGCGTTCGAAGTGAAGGACGCGGTGGGCAGCGGGCATGTGGCGTGGGGGCCGACGCTGTTCGCCACGGTGATCGCCTTCGCGTCCGGGTACGCGGTGATCGCCTGGTTCATGAAGTTCATCTCGTCGAAGAGCTTCATGCCCTTCGTCTGGTACCGCGTCACCCTCGGCATCGTCATCATCGCCCTGGTCACGGCGGGCGCACTGAGCCCGCACGCGGCCGAGTCGGCGAGCTGAGAGCCTCTGCGGTCCGCCGGCCCCGATCGGCCGGGCCGTGACCAAGCGCATACGGTCTGCGTAGCGGTGCGGTAGCGCAGTGTCAGTGCTTGCCCCTAGGCTTGTCCGCGTGTCCCCCGATTCCATGACCCCTGGTTCCGTGCGGTCTGCTGCCGAGGTGAACGAGCAGATCCGCGCTCTGTGGCTGCGTGCGGGCGGATCCCTCTCGACCCAGGAGCGGGCGGAGTACGAGCTGCTGGTGATCGAGTGGGCCGAGGCGATCCGGGACGGGATCATCGAGGCGGCCTGACACCCCTCGCTTCGGCGAACCCCGCCCGTCCCACTCCGCAGGGCATCCTCATGACGCCGTCGGCATCACGACGTGCTGTCTGACCAGTTCGTACGACCTCAGTCGGTCGGCCAAGGCGTAGACGGGCGTCACGAGCATGAGTTCGTCCGCACCGGTCACGTCCACCAGATGCGTCAGCTGCTTCGCGACGGCCTCGGGTGAGCCGTGCGCCTGATGGGCGCAGAAGTTGCTCAGCATCTGCGCCTCTTCCGGGGCGAACGAGTGACCGGCTGCCTCGTCGGGCGTGGGGAAGGGGAGGTCGCCCCGCCCCTTGAGGAGTCCGGCCTTGACGACATTCATGGGGCCGGCGAGCCGGGCGGCCTCCTCGTCCGTCTCGGCGCACACCGTTTCCACGCAGATCAGCACGCGCGGGCGCGCGCACCAGCGGGAGGGGGAGAAGTACTCGCGGTAGTGGGCGAGCGCGGGCAGGGTGTTGTCGGGACGGATGTGATGGGCGAAGGCGACCGGCAGTCCGAGTTCCGCGGCGAGCGCGGCACCGGCCGTGCTGGAGGCCAGCAGCCATGGCTCCGGGAGCGGGCCGAGGGCAACCTCGTCCACGAGGAAACGCAGGGTCGCCGCCACGTCGTCGCGGTACTCGTCGTCCGTTGCCGGACCGGCCCCCCGGCGCAGGGCCCGCGCGGTGGACTCGTCGAAGGTGCCCGGGCCACGGCCGATGCCGAGATCGATCCGGCCCCCGTGCAGCGCGGCCAGCGTGCCGAACTGCTCCGCCAGCATGATCGGGGCGTGGTTCGGGGCGAGCACGCCCCCGGAGCCGAGCCGGATGGACGACGTCAGCGCGGCCGCGTGAGCGGTCAGGACGACGGGCGGGAACGCTCCGATGGCCGGGGAATGGTGATGCTCGGCGTACCAGAGCCGCAGGTAACCGAGGTCTTCGAGGCGTCGGGCGAACTCGGTGGTGTCTCGTAACGTGTCTTCGGCCCGAGCTCCCGTCTGGACCATGGCCACTTCGAGCGCGCTGAGCGGAACGCTGATCATCCGGTCAGTATAGGTACCGTCCGTCAGCGCCAACGCCCCCTGTCCGCAAGGAGATTCGGCCACTTCCGGCTCCCGTCCGACCGGCCTGTCGCCGAAGGTGCCCCACCGGTACCTGGTGGGTCACGCGGGGAGGCGCGCGGGTTGGCGAACTCCTTCCGCTCGACCGCGTCCCGAAGCGGGGTTCCGGTCAGGGCACGGCCCTCCTCGGCCGCAGGCAGCTGAGCGCGGACTTCCTCGACGTCGAGCAGGAAGTCCCTGAACCAGCCTGGCAGTCGCAGCATCGCGTCGGGACCGGGTGCGTAGGCCAAGGCCGAGAACGGGTCGGCCTTGCGGGTCACGGCCACGAACAGGCCCCCCTCGACATCGCGCGGAAACTGCTCCATCACGGCGTCCCGCAGCGAATCCGCGTGGTGAGAGTCGTCGCGGCAGGCGCCGAAGAATGCGCTCAGCCGGATGGCGTCCTCATCAGCGCTCCAACTGCCGGGACAACGCGTCGACTCGCTGAACGGGGACACCTGCGCCTTGGCCCGCCACCAAGCCGGCTCCCCCGGCACGTCACAGTGCACCGGCACCGGTGTCGGCGGCGAGCCCTGGACCGCGGTGCCCAGCAGGTCCCGTACCTTCTCGTCGGACACCGCGCCGACGATTCACACACCTGTGACGCTCAACTCCGCCTCCCGCTGCCCTTCCAAGGCCAACCTCGGTCACGTCTCGGCGCTGCCGCCGCTACGGCCGTCCGTCCTGCGGGTCCACAGGGAAAGATCGCTGCTCGTCGCAACGGCCAGGGTCCGGCCGGAGGGTGAGAAGCCCGCGGCTCGGAACTCGGAGTAGTCGGAGTGAAAGATGTGCCACCACTTCTCTCCGTGCGGACCGGAGTGGGGCAGGCCGCCGTCGGCGGAGAGCAGGATCCGATCGTGGGGCCAGGCCGGGGTGACGACCTCCAGCACCCAGCCATCTGCGGTGGTGGTGTGAAGCCCTCCCCCGAAGAGCCCGGCGATGCGCACTCTGCGTCCGGCAACCGGTCCCAGCCCGGGGCACGACAGATCGGCAACCGCGTCGGGTGTACTGTCCTCGGCATCCGGGTCCCGGTCCCGGGCGATCTTCTCTCCCGTGACGGCGTCGAAGAGGCCGTGGCCGTCGTGCGAGACGACCATCACCAGGTCGTGGCCGTCGTCGGGGTGCGAGGCGAAGCCGATGCCGAGAAGTCCGCCGACCGGGACGCGGCGCTCGAAGACGGGCTGCCAGGGCTGGGGCGCGGGAACCACCGGGGCAGCGAGAAGCCTGTCCCGCAGCGCGCGTTGGTAGGCGGAGAGCTCGGGTTCGTGCGCCGGTTGTTCGACCGGAGCCGCTGTCTTGGTCCGCTTGTTCACCTGTCCATGATCCCTGCCCGGGTGTCGACCTGGCGTCCTGCGGTCATGCTCGTGGGATCCATGACCGGCGCACACCCGTGCTCGGCGCCCGACGCCCGACGTCCGATGTCCGATGTCCGACGCCGGCGGTCCACCCCGCGCCGGTGCCATTGGTATCGGCTGGGACACTGCCGCCATGGACACCACACCCGAGCAGATAAGCGCCCGGACAGCGGCCGCATGGACCGTCGCGCTCGCGATCCTCGGAGGATTCACCGGCTACGCATGGGACGGGCCGTTCCTCGCCGTCGCCTGCGCCCTTTCCCTGGGAGGCGGCGGCGCTCTGGGCACGATCCTGTCCCGCCGTCGAATGATCGCAACGATTCGGGAAGGCCAGGGCAAGGCCGCCGCGCTCGGATACGCCGACGGAATCGCGGACATGATGGTGCTCGGGATATCGGCATACAGGGCCGCCGTCTTTCCTCTGTCCGGCCCCGACGCGGTGGACGCCGCAGAGCGCATGGCGCGCCGTAAGGCCGCCTACCACCTCACGGCCGCGGACGGGCTTCCCCATCAGATCCGTGAGGCCGCGGCCGCCGCTCTCGCAGCGATCGACGACGGGCGTGACCGCGAGACCCAGTCCGCCATGGAGGACCTCATGAAGGCCGTCCAGGAGCAGCGCAGCGGGACGTGACCGAAGCAGGAGCGGAGCGGAAGTCCACAGCAGCCGTGGTCAGTTGTATTCGGAATGCGGTCTTCCCGCCGACCTGTGCTTCCAGGAGGAGGGGAAGCGGCCGTGGCGAGCCGCCGGCCGGCACCACCGAATATCCCCGTATCCCCGCACGCCTCTTGGCTCCTCCCGCCCGGTGCCCAACACTGTGCCGATGACGCAGCGCGTGGAGCTCGCGACCGTGATGGACCGGCTGGCCGTGGACGGGCTGGTGACCGACTACGCGGTGGCCGTGGACGACGGCGACTGGACGGCGTACCGGAGGCTGTTCACGGCGGACGGGCGGGCCGACTACCGCAGCGCCGGCGGCATCGAGGGGGACGTGGGGCAGATCGCCGGGTGGCTCGCGGAGAGTCTGGGGCTGTTCGCCATGCGGCAGCATCTGATCGTCAACCGGCGGGTGCGGTTCGGCGTTCTGGAGCAGGACACCGGGGACACCGCCCGGGTGCAGGCCGACTACGTCAACCCGATGCGGTTCGCGGGCGGCGCCGGCGGGTCCACCGTGCCGGATCTCGTGTGCGGGGGGCGCTATTCCTTCGCCCTGCTGCGCACGGCCGACGGCTGGCGCCTGCGCGAGGTCGTCGTCCAGGAGAAATGGCGCCGCCTCCCCGACCCGTGCCAGGCCCCGGCGGCGGACTGAGTCCGGGCCCCCTGTCCGAGATCCCTTCCGGCGCGCACACTGGAGCCACCCGCCGGTAAATCGGTGTGCACATGCTGCCGTCCACTGGGTAGGGAGGCGATCTATGAATATGTTCGACCGCTGGCTCGCCTCCTCGTGGCGGCGCTCCGTCGCCGCCGTGCTCGCGGGTGCCCTGCCCGTGTTCGCGTTTCCCGCGCCCTCGTTGTGGTGGTTCGCGTTCGTCGCGCTGGTCCCGTGGCTTCTGATCGCGCGCACGGCGCCGACCGGGCGGCGGGCGGCGTACGACGGCTGGTGCGGCGGGTTCGGGTTCATGGTGGCCGTGCACCACTGGCTGCTGCCCAGCCTGCACGTGTTCATCTTCCTGCTGGCCGCCCTGCTGGGTGCCCTCTGGGCGCCGTGGGGCTGGCTCACCCGCAGGTTCCTCGGTGACCGGCCGGCGGGTGGCGTGCCCGGACCCGGCCGGGGCCTGGCCGCGGTGCTGGTGCTGCCGTCGGCCTGGCTGGGGGTGGAGCTGGTGCGCTCCTGGCAGGGGCTGGGCGGCCCGTGGGGCATGCTCGGCGCCACGCAGTGGCAGGTGGCCCCGGCGCTGCGGCTCGCCTCGGTGGGCGGGGTGTGGCTGCTGAGCTTCCTGGTGGTGGCCGTGAACGTCGCGATCGCCCAGCTGGTGTCGGTGCGCGAGTCCCGGGTGCCCGCCGTGGCCTCGCTGGCGGCTGCCGCAGCCGCGACCTCGGCGGCCTGGGTGTGGTCGCCACGGCCCCCCGTGGACGGCGGGGTGCGCATCGCGGTCGTCCAGCCCGGCGTGATCAAGGGGCCGACGACGCGCTTCGACCGTGAGGAAGCGCTCACCCGGAGGCTCGCCGGGCAGCACGTCGACCTGGTCGTGTGGGGCGAGAGCAGCGTCGGCTACGACCTCGACGACCGCCCCGACCTGGCCCGCCGACTGGCCGCCCTGTCCCGTGCGACCGGCGCCGACGTACTGGTCAACGTGGACGCCCGCCGCTCCGACCAGCCCGGCATATACAAGAGCTCGATCCTGATCGGCCCGGACGGCCCGACCGGCGAGCGGTACGACAAGATGCGGCTCGTGCCGTTCGGCGAGTACATACCCGCCCGCTCACTGCTCGGCTGGGCCACCTCGGTGGGCAGGGCGGCGGGCGAGGACCGGCACCGCGGCACCCAGCAGGTGGTGATGAACGTCGGCCACGGGCTGCGCGTCGGCCCGCTGGTGTGCTTCGAGACCGCGTTCCCCGACATGAGCCGCCATCTCGCCGAGGACGGCGCGGACATCCTGCTCGGCCAGTCGTCGACGTCGTCGTTCCAGGGCAGCTGGGCACCCGCCCAGCACGCCTCGCTGGCCGCACTGCGCGCCGCCGAGACCGGCCGTCCCATGGTGCACGCGACGCTGACCGGCGTCTCCGCCGTCTACGGGCCCGCAGGGCAGCGCGTCGGGCCCTGGCTCGGCACGGACGCGAGCACCACCCGCGTGTACGACGTGCCCCTCGCCCACGGCATCACCCCGTACGTCCGCTACGGCGACTGGCCGGTCCACGGCGCCCTGCTCGTGCTCGCCACCCTGGGCGTCAGCGAAGGCCTGCGCGCCCTCGGGCAGCGCCGGAGGACCGCTCCGGAACCGCACGTAACACCCGCTCGCACAACTCGTGAGTCACCAGTGCGTCCCGGGCGCTGAGCACCCTGCCCACACGCCCGCTGCCGCGACCGGCCCATGCAGCGCCACCCTGCGCGCGAGCGAGGATCTGCGGCCCCTCAGACCGCCGCCGGCACCCCCTCCAGCACCGCAAGTACCACCCGCTCGCACAACTCGTAAGTCGCCTGCGTCCCGGGCGCTGAGCACCCTGCCCACACGCCCGCTGCCGCGACCGGCCCATGCACGCCGCCCTGCGCGCGCGAGAGGGTCTGCGACCCCTCAGACCGCCCCCGGCGCCCCCTCCAGCACCGCACGTACCACCCGCTCGCACAACTCATGAGTCACCAGTGCGTCCCGGGCGCTGAGCGCCTTGCCCGCGCGCACGGCGTCGAGGAACGCCAGTACCGCCTGTTCGATGCCGCGTTGCCGGGCGACCGGCACCCAGTCGCCGCGCCGCCGCACGGTCGGCTGGCCCTTGTGGTCGATTATCTCGGCGAGGTTGACGACCTGGCGCTTGGTGTCCTGGCCGGAGACCTCGAGGATCTCCTCGGCCGAGCCGCTGAGCCGGTTCATCACGCCGAGCGCGGTGAAGCCGTCCCCGGCGAGCTGCAACACCACGTGGTGCAGCAGGCCGCCCTCCGTGCGGGCGCGCACGGTCACGTCGTCGACCGGGCCCGGGACCAGGAACCGCAGGGTGTCGACGACGTGGATGAAGTCGTCGAGGATCATCGAGCGCGGCTCCTCCGGCAGCCCGACCCGGTTCTTCTGCATGATGATCAGCTCACGCGGATGGTCGGCGCACTGCGCGTACCCGGGGGCGTACCGCCGGTTGAAGCCGACGGCGAGCGGGACGCCGCGCCGCTCGGCGAGCGCCACCAGCCGCTCGGAGTCGGCGAGTTCGTAGGCCAGCGGCTTGTCGACGTACGTCGGTACGCCCGCCTCGAGCAGCCGGGTGACGATCTCGGGGTGCGCGACGGTGGGCGCGTGCACGAAGGCGGCGTCGAGGTCCTGGGCGAGCAGGGCGTCCAGGGTGGGGTGCCGCCGGTCGGCCGGGAGGTGGAGGCCGTCGGCGACCCGGGCGAGCGTCGCGGGCGTGCGGGTGTGCAGGTGCAGATCAATGCCCGGCTGCGTGGCCAGCACCGGCAGATAGGCCTTCTGCGCGATGTCACCGAGTCCGATGCAGCCGACCTTCACGTGCGCTCCCTGTCGTGGTTGCCCGCCGGTGTCCTGCCGGAAGCATACGGGGGCCGCCAGTCTGCGATGCCGTCGAAGCTGCGCAGCAACAGCGCCGGTGCGGCCTTCGACAGCACCGCGATCGCGGTGTCGCGTACGGCGACGGTCACGCGGCCGTCGGCCATGCTCAGGCGGGCGGCCCTGACGGCCTGCCGGGCGATGGCGGTCGTGCGGGGCAGCCGGGCCGCCGTGTAGGCGGGGAGGTCGCGGGCGTGGAACGCGAGGACCACGGCGTCCTCGATGGCCTGGTTGCCGCCCTGCCCGAGGGTCGGGAGCATGGCGTGCGCGGCGTCGCCGAGGAGGGCGGTACGGCCGTGGTGGAAGGCGGGCAGCGGCTCGGCGAGGTGGTGGACGTCGTGGCGCAGCACGTCCTCCGGGCGGGCGGCGGCGAGGACGGCCGGGATCGGGTCGTGCCAGTCGCCGAACCGGCGCAGCAGCTCGGCCCGTTCGTCGTCCGGGGAGCGCTCCCCGGCGGGGGCCGTCGCGGCGGCGTACGCGTACACCCGGCCGTCCTTGAGCGGATGCGTGCCCCACAGCCGGCCCCGGCCCCAGGTCTCGTGCGAGGCGAAGCGTGCCCCGGGTACCGGGAGCACGAGCCGCCAGGTGGTGAACCCGGCGTACACGGTCCCCGGACGGCCGGGGAACAGCAGACTCCGCGCGCGGGAGTGGACGCCGTCGGCGGCCACCACGAGGTCGGCCTCCAGCTCGTCGCCGGCGGTGGTCACACGGGCGGGCCGGTCGCGGTCGCCGGGGTCGGCGAGGGCCGCCGCGGCGGCGGTGCGGACGGTACCCGGCGGAAGCAGCGCGGCGAGGCTGCTGACCAGGGTGGCCCGGTGCAGCAGGACCAGGGGGCCGCCGAAGCGGGCGGCGGCGGCCTCGGCGTCGGAGCGGGAGAGCCAGTGGCCGTGCGGTGCCCTCAGCCCCCCGTCGCCCTGCCAGGCGGCCAGGTCGCGGACCTCCTCGCCGATACCGAGGACGTCCAGGGCGCGCAGGGCGTTCGGGGCCAGCGAGATGGCCGCGCCGACCGGCTCCAGGGAGCGGGCCCGCTCCACCAGGGTGACCTGCCATCCGGCCCGGTGCAGGGCCGCCGCGGCGGTCAGACCCCCGATGCCGCCCCCGATGACGACGGCACGCGACTGTGCCATGACTCCTCCTCCGGCGCGGCGCACCGCGCACTACAAGCGTAGTGAAGTAGTCCCTCGACCGTACTACAGGTGTAGTCCTGACGACAGGTGACACTACAGACGTAGTTCAGGCGGTAGGTTGACCGGCATGTCCGTACACCCCGCGAGCGCCTCCCGCGCCGACCTGGTCGCCGACACCGCCCTCGCCCTGCTCGCCTCACGCGGCATGCGCGGGCTGACGCACCGAGCGGTCGACGAGGCGGCGGGGCTGCCGCAGGGCTCCACGTCCAACGTGGCCCGCACCCGGCAGGCGCTGCTGGAGCTGGCGGTGCGCAGGCACGCCGAGCGGGAGGCGCGGGTGCTGGCCCTGGACGAGATGCCGGACCCGCACGGCGGGCTCGACGCGCTGGCGGACGCCCTGGCCCTGGCCACGCACCGCTCGATCACCCGCAACCGCGACCTGCTCGTCGCCCGCTACGAACTGGCTCTGGAGGCGACCCGCCGGCCCGAACTGCGCGCCTTCTACGACGCGACGGGCGCCGTCTTCCGCGACCAGCTCGCCGCCATGCTCACCGCAGTCGGCTCGACCGACCCGGCCCGGCACGTGTTGTCACTGGTCGGCTGGGCGGACGGGCTGATGTTCTCGTGCGTGGCCGGGTCGTTCAACGCGGAGGTACCCAGCCTGGCGGAGGTGCGGGCGGGGATGCGGGAGCTGTTGCGCGGAATGCTGGGGCGCTGACCGGGCGGGCTGACCGGGGGGCTGAGCGGACGCGGAAAACCCGTAGAGGGACAGGGCGAGTTGGGCGAGGATGCGGCTATGACGACCAAGCGGGAAGAGCCCGCCCAGAACGCCGACGAACGCACCATGCTGGAGGGCTGGCTGGACTACCACCGCCAGACGCTGGCCTGGAAGTGCGAGGGCCTGACCGACGAACAGTTGCGCACGGCGTCCGTGCCGCCGTCCGAGCTGTCGCTGATGGGGCTGGTGCGGCACATGGCGGAGGTGGAGCGGGGCTGGTTCCGCAAGGTGCTGGCCGGCGACGATCCCGGGCCGGTCTACTACAGCGACGAGGACCCGGACGGCGAGTTTCATCTCACCGAGGCGGACACCTGGCAGGAGGCGTACGGCACCTGGCAGACCGAGATAGAGATCGCTCGACGGCACGCGGCCAGGTTCGGTCTCGACGACCTCTCCGAGGGCACCAGCAAGTTCACCGACGAGCCCTTCAACCTCCGCTGGATCTACACCCACATGATCGAGGAGTACGCCCGCCACAACGGCCACGCCGACCTGGTCCGCGAGCGGCTGGACGGCGCCACCGGCGACTGACGTCACCCCCGGCGTGCGCGCACCCCCCGTACGGGGTACGAGATCACCCGTGCGGGGCACCATCCGCCCCGGTGCCATTTCCAACCCGGCTGTCACCCACCAGAGTTGCCCGGGTGCATCGAACGACGACCACCGCAGCGCTCCTGGCCACCGTGGCCGTCTCGGCCCTCTCCGGCTGTGTGACGGTCCAGCGTCCGCTGGCGCCCGGCCCGCCGCCGGGTACGGCACCGTCACAGACCTCGGTGGCCCGGCCGGACGGCAGCACCCGGCCACGGGTCGTGCAGGCACCGGCCCGGGAGGCACTGGAGATGGTCGGCCCGTCCCGTCGGCCTGGCCACCCCGCGACGCCCGCGCCGCACCGTCCGGTGGTCTCAGCGGTGCCCCGGCAGCCGCCGCCCCAGGTCACGCGTCCGCGGCCTCCTCGCAAGCCACCCGAGCAGCCGCGCGTGAAGATCCCGGGCGCGTCGAAGTACGTACCGAAGTCCGTGCCGGAGAACCCGGACGTGTGCGCCCTCGGCAAGCAGTACGGCGGCTGGCGCCCGGACAGCCCGCAGGCGGTCATCTGCGACCAGACCTACGGGCACTGACCCCGGCCGGAGGCCGCCTGCGCTACGTCGGCCGCTGTCTCGGCGGGCCCCAGGACTCCCCTCCGGAGGAACCCTCCTCCCCCAGCCGCAGCTCCAGCCGGCTGATCGCCGCCCGCACCCCGTCCCCGTAGCGGTCCTCGCCGAGTGCGTCGGCCGCCCCTCGGGCACGGCGCAGATGGGTTCGGGCGGCCTCGGAGTGGCCCAGTTTCACGTAGTCGGCGGCGAGGTTCAGGTGCAGGCTGGGGTAGAAGGCACGCACCGCGGCCGGGCTCTCGTCCCCGGCCTCGTGCTCCTGGGCCAGTTCCTCCGCCGCCGACAACGCCCGCAGGTCCCAGGCGAGTTCGTCGGAGGGGTCGTCCTGGGTGTCGGCCAGGTAGTGGGCCAGCGTGCAGCGGTGCAGCGGGTCCCCGTCCTCCGCCAGCTCCGCCCACAGATCCAGGAACCGGTGCCGGGCCTCCTCGCGGTCCCCGCCGTGATGCAGCATCACGACCTGCCCGATCCGCGTCAGCACGGCGTCCGGCGCCGCCTGCTCCTGTCGCTCCGCCACCGCGTCCTCCGGGCACACGTAGGGGCCTGTACCGGACGACGCTAACCGTCGGCACCGGCAATCCCGGTCAGGCGGCCCCGTACGACACGGGACCGCCCGGCCGCGGTCAGCCGAGGTTCGGGATGCTCCAGTCGATCGGCTCGTGGCCCTGGGCGGCGACGGCCTCGTTGATCTGCGTGAACGGACGGGAGCCGAAGAACTTCTTGGCCGACAGCGGCGAGGGGTGCGCGCCCTTCACCACGGCGTGCCGCTCGGCGTCGATCAGCGGGAGCTTCTTCTGCGCGTAGTTGCCCCACAGCACGAAGACCGCCGGGTCGGGCCGGCCGGCCACCGCGCGGATCACCGCGTCCGTGAACCGCTCCCAGCCCCGGCCCTTGTGCGAGTTGGCCTCGCCGCCGCGGACTGTGAGCACCGCGTTCAGCAGCAGGACGCCCTGCTGGGCCCACGGCATCAGATAGCCGTTGTCCGGGACCGGCGTGCCCAGCTCCTCGTGCATTTCCTTGTAGATGTTGCGCAGCGACGGCGGGATCCGCACGCCGGGCCGGACCGAGAAGCACAGGCCGTGGCCCTGGCCCTCGCCGTGGTAGGGGTCCTGACCGAGGATCAGGACCTTCACCTTCTCGTACGGCGTGGCGTCCAGCGCGGCGAAGACCTCCTCGCGCGGCGGATGGACGGGACCCTTCGACCGCTCCTCCTCGACGAACTCGGTCAGCTCCTTGAAGTAGGGCTGCTGCAGCTCGTCGCCCAGAACCCCGCGCCAGGACTCGGGCAGCATGGCGATGTCGGTCACGTCAACGTCCTCACGATGTGCGGTCACTTCCAGTTCTCAGAACCTACCGGCGACCACTGACAACGGTGCCGCGTCCTCGGAGAACGCCTCCGCTACCAGCTGGTCTTCCGGAACAGCTCCCACATCATCATGATCGTGGACGGGTCGACCGACCGCTCCGCGCCGGAGATGTCGTCGCTCACGGCCAGGTACTGCTTGCCCTGCCACAGCGGCAGCAGCCGCACGTCGTTCGCCAGGATCGTCTGGGCCTCCTGGAACTCCTTCACCACGCGGCCGCGGTCGGCCTCCCGACGGGAGCGGGGCAGCAGGTCGTCAGTGATCTTGGGTGCCGAGTAGGGCGTGCCGACGGCGTTCTGGTTGCCGACGAACGGCGCGATGAAGTTGTCGGCGTCGGGGAAGTCGGGGGACCACCCGCGCCCGAACACCGGGTACTCGCCCTTCTGGTAGCCCGTGACGTAGCTGTTCCAGGGGGCACCGTGCAGGGTGACGGTGAACAGGCCGGAGGCCTCCAGCTGGCTCTTGATCTCCTGGAACTCCTTCGCGGTCGCCGAGCCGTAGCGGTCGGTGGTGTACCAGAGCGTGAGAGGCACCTTCTGGGTGATGCCCGCGTCGGTGAGGATCTTGCGGGCCTTGGTGACGCTGGGGTCTCCGAAGTCGTCGAAGAAGACGGAGGTGTGCCCGGTCAGGCCGGCGGGGACCATGGAGTAGAGCGGTTGGACGGTGTCCTTGTAGACCTGGTGGACGATCTCGCCGCGGTTGATGAGCTGGGCGATGGCTCTTCGAACGGGGGTCTTGCGGGCCCAGGGGTCCTTGGGGTTGAACACCAGGTACTCGATCTCGTTGCTCGATCCGTCGATGAGATCGACGTCCTTGTCGCCCCGGCTCTGGAAGGAGAGGACGTCGGCGGCGGCGAGGCCGCGGAAGATGACGTCGATCTTCTTGTCACGCAGGTCGCCGGCCAGCAGACGCGAATCCTGGTAATAGCGGATGGTCACCGCGTCGTTCTTGCGCTTCGCGAAGCCCTTGTAGCTCTTGTTCGCGACCAGCACGGCCTCCTTGCCCTGCTGGTAGGACTTCAGGTCGTACGGCCCGGACCCGACCACCTGGTCGTCCTTGCGGAGCGCGTTCTTCGAGTACTCCGCGGGGTCCACGATCGACATGCCGGGCGTTGCCAGCACGAACGGGAACGTGGCGTCCGGCTTGTTCAGGTGGAAGACGACCTCGCGGTCGCCCACCGCCTGGACCCGGTCGAGACCGGCCAGCAGGCCGGCGGGGCCGGTACTGACGTTGATCTTCTTGATTCGGTCGAACGAGTACTTGACGGCCTGAGCATCCAGTTTGTGCCCGTTGGAGAAAGTCAGGTCCGAGCGGAGCTTGCAGGTGTAGACGGTGTTGGCCTCCGAGAACCGGCAGCTCTCGGCCGCGTCGGGCTGCGGCGTGGTCGCGCCGACGGGGTAGTTGAGCAGGGTCTGGTAGATGTTGCGGAAGAGTTCCCAGGACTGGTCCCAGGAGGCGGCCGGATCCAGGGTGCTGGGCGCGCTCGTGGTGCCCACCACGATCGCCCCGCCGCTGTCCTGGTCACCGTCGGAAAAGATCCCGCAGCCGGCCACCAAGGATATGGACAGGACCGCAGCCACCTTCTGCAGGCCTCGGTTCCGCTTGAACACGCGCACGCTCCTCGATCTGCCATACCAAGGGTCGGCAGACCATACCGCAGCGTCACGCCCCCTGAACCACCCTGTGAGCAGGCTCCTTGATCCACTGTGTTATGACGACGTTGTCATTCCCACTGTGCGGATCCTGTACGGCGCGAAACGGGCGCCGCTCCCTGGGGAACGGCGCCCGGAGCGCATGACGGCGGACGCCGTCAGCCCACGCCGGCGTTCAGGAAGATGCCGCCGTCGACCACGAGCGTCTGCCCGGTGATCCAGTCGGACTGCGCCGAGGTGAGGAAGGCGGCGGCGCCGCCGATGTCGGAGGGCACGCCGAGCCGGGCGAGCGGGTAGGCGGCGGCCGCCTCCTCCTCCCGGCCCTCGTACAGGGCCTGCGCGAACTTGGTCTTCACGACGGCCGGGGCGATGGCGTTGACCCGCACCTTGGGCGCGAACTCGTGCGCCAGCTGCTGGGTCAGGTTGATCATCGCGGCCTTGCTGACGCCGTAGGCGCCGATGAACGGCGAGGGCGCGAGGCCCGCGACCGAGGCGATGTTGACGATCGCGCCGCCGTTGTCCTTCTGCCAGGCGTGCCAGGTCTTCTGCGCGAAGCCGAGCGCCGAGATCACGTTGGTCTCGAACACCTTGCGCGCGACATCCAGGTCGAGGTCGGCGATCGGCCCGAACACCGGGTTCGTACCGGCGTTGTTGACCAGGAAGTCGACGCGGCCGAAGGCCTCCATGGTGCGCTCGACGGCCTCGGCCTGGTGAGCGAGGTCGTGCGCCTTGCCGGCGACGCCGATGACCCGTTCGGCGCCGAGCTGCTCGACGGCCTCCTTCAGGGCATCCTCGTTGCGGCCGGTGATGCACACCCGGTCGCCGCGCGCGACCAGCGCCTCGGCGACGCCGTGTCCGATGCCGCGGCTGGCGCCCGTGACGAGGGCGACCCTGCCGGAGAGTTCAGGAAGTTCAGTCATGTCCGTGGTCCCCAGTGTTCCTAGTTCAGCGGTCCGCCGGCGACGTACAGGACCTGGCCGGAGACAAAGCCGGCGGCCTCGCCCGTGAAGAACGCGATGGCGTTGGCGATGTCCTCGGGCTCACCCACGCGCTGCACCGGGATCTGGGTGGCGGCGGCGGCCTTGAACTCCTCGAAGCCCATCTTGACGCGCTCGGCCGTGGCCTTGGTCATCTCGGTGGCGATGAAGCCCGGGGCGACGGCGTTGGCGGTGATGCCGAACTTGCCCAGCTCGATGGCGAGGGTCTTGGTGAAGCCCTGGAGGCCCGCCTTGGCGGCGGAGTAGTTGGCCTGGCCGCGGTTGCCGAGCGCGGAGGAGGAGGACAGGTTGACGACGCGGCCGAAGCCGGCGTCCACCATGTGCTTCTGGACGGCCTTCGTCATCAGGAAGGAGCCGCGCAGGTGCACGTTCAGGACGGTGTCCCAGTCCGAGGCGCTCATCTTGAACAGCAGGTTGTCACGGAGCACACCCGCGTTGTTGACCAGGATCGTCGGGGCGCCCAGCTCCTCGACGACGCGCGCGATGGCGGCCTCGACCTGCGCCTCGTCGGAGACGTCGGCGCCGACCGCGATGGCCTTGCCGCCGGCCGCGGTGATCTTCTCCACGGTGTCCTTGCAGGCGGCCTCGTCGAGGTCGATCACGGCGACCGCGCGGCCCTCGGCGGCCAGTCGTACGGCGGTGGCGGCGCCGATGCCGCGCGCGGCGCCGGTGACCACGGCGACCCGCTGCTCAGTGGTGGACATTGCTGGTTCTCCTCGCCCTAGAGAAGGTGCGCCCGATTGGTGAGCGACCGCTTAGTACCTTCAGCACCCGTGACGCTAGAAGCCCTGGCACCCGGTGTCAACGGCACACAGGGTGCGTGTGATCCATTACCTCACCAGGAGGTCCAGCAACCGCTCCGCCTCGCCCGCCGGATCGGTCGTGAGCCCCGTGTGCACGGGCCCGGGCTGCACGACCGTCGAGCGGGGCGCGATCAGCCAGCGGAAGCGCCGCCCGGCGTCGTCCCCCGCTGCCTGCCCGGCCGCCCCACCCCCGGTGCACACGCCCTCGACCGCGCCCAGCGCGGCCCGCACAGCCGCCACGTCCGCATACGGATCGAGGGCCAGCAGCCGGGCCTCGTCGAGATGCGTACGGGCGCCGACGTACGCCTGCGCGCGGCAGTAGACGACGACTCCCGCGTTGATGCACTCGCCCCGCTCGACGCGGGGTACGACCCTGAGCAGCGCGTACTCGAAGACGTCGCGGTCGCCGCCCTGGCCCGCCCGGGTGATGTGGCGCTCGGTCACTTGTTCCCCTCGATGCCGTGGATGCCGTCGACGCGCTCGTGGATGCCGGCGGCCCGCGCGAGCAGCGGACGCGCATAGGCCCGCCGGAGATCGTCCGGGGTGGCGAAGCCGGGTTCACCGGCCAGCCAGGCGTCGGGGATCTCGGCGGTGACCTCCGCGAGGAGTTCCTCGGTGACCAGGGGCGCCAACGCGGCGGCGGCCGAGCGGACATCGGGCGCGAAGCGCGCGAGGGCGTGGTCCGAGGCATCGTACGGACGGGCCGCGGAGGTCTCGGCGGAAGGCCAGTTGTGGTGCCAGATCATGGTGGCGCCGTGGTCGATGAGCCACAGCTCTCCCCGGTGCATCAGCAGGTTCGGGTTGCGCCAGGAGCGGTCGACGTTGTTCACCAGCGCGTCGAACCAGACGATCCGCCCGGCCTCCTCGCTGCTCACCGTGAAGGCGAGCGGGTCGAAGCCGAGGGCACCGGAGAGGAAGTCCATGCCGAGGTTGGTGCCGGCGCTGGACCTGAGCAGTTCCTGCACCTGCTGGTCGGGTTCGCCGAGCCCCAGGACCGGGTCGAGGTCGATCGTCACCAGCCGGGGCATCCGGAAGCCGAGGCGGCGGGCCAGTTCGCCGCAGACGACCTCGGCCACCAGCGTCTTGCGGCCCTGGCCGGCGCCGGTGAACTTCATGACGTACGTCCCGAAGTCGTCGGCCTCGACGAGCCCCGGCAGCGAGCCGCCCTCACGCAGGGGCGTGATGTAGCGGGTCGCGATGACTTCTTTGAGCATCGCCCCAGGCTACTGGGGGCTGCGGCGACGCCCGGACCGACAGCGGAACGACAGCTGTGGTTTACGTTCGCCTCATCTCCAGGAAGACAAGATCTCGATGCCGTCTGAACAGGTGGTGCCCCGAGACCGTACCCCTGGACGGATCACGAAAAGCTCCGCGGAAGGGAATCCCTCATGACCAGCGCATCGCCCACTCCCGCAGCGGGTCCGGCCCGTCGTACCGTCGTGGCGGCGGCCGGAGCGGCGGGACTCGCCGCCGCGCTGACCGCCTGCGGTTCGGACGACAAGTCGTCGGACTCCTCCAGCGCGGCCGGGTCCACCGGAACGACCGGATCGGCCGGTGCCGCCGCTGGTGCCGGCAGCTCGCCCAGCGCGCAGGAGAGCGGCGGCAGCGCCGGTGGCACCGCGCTCGCCAAGACCTCGGACATCCCCGAGGGCGGCGGCAAGATCTTCAAGGACCAGGGCGTTGTCGTCACCCAGCCGGCCGCGGGCACGTACAAGGCGTTCTCGTCCAAGTGCACCCACGCGGGGTGCGCGGTGGGCAGCGTCGCCAACGGCGTGATCGTCTGCCCGTGCCACAACAGCCACTTCTCCGCCGCCGACGGAAGTGTGAAGCAGGGGCCCGCGACGCAGCCGCTGGCCGCCGCGAACATCACCGTCTCCGGGGACGAGATCAAGCTGGCGTGAACGCCGGCGTCAGTCCCGGCGGCGCGGCCGCCTGAGGCAGCCGAGCACCTCGTCCGTGGTCGCGACCGTGGCGACCAGCGCGAGGGTGTTGCGGATCATCGCGGGGGTGTAGTCGGCGGGCACCCCCGCGATGGCGTCGGCGGGCACGACAACGGTGTAGCCGAGGTTGACCGCGTCGAACACGGCGTTGGGGATCGCCACGTTGGCCGAGACCCCGGTGACGATCAGTGTGCGGCAGCCCAGGTTGCGCAGCAGTGCGTCGACCTCGGTGCCCTGTACGGGCGAGAGGCCGTGCAGCCGTCGTACGACGATGTCCTCCTCGGTGACCTCGATCGGCGCCGCGACACGCACCGCCGAGGTGCCGGACAGCTGCTGTACCGGGAGCCGTTCGGCGGCACGGAACAGCCGCGCGTTGCGGCTGGCGGCCCGGCCGTCGGGCCGGCGTTCGGCGACTGCGTGGATCACCTGGACACCGCTGTCGTGCGCGGCGGCGACCAGCCGGGCGATGTTGCCCAGGGCCCCGGAGGAGCGGGCCTGACGGGCGAGTTCGGGCAGCGCGCTGTCCGGACCGACCACGCCCTGCTGGCACTCCACGGTGAGCAGGACGGTGCTCGCGGGGTCGAGGACTTCACCGAGCTGCTCGTGCGACGCCATGTTCGCGCCCTTTCGCCGGAGTTCGGGGCGGGCGAGACTAACCGGCATTGCGTCCGAGGGGAAGACGACTCATTCTTTTCTGACGTGATGTCAGAGGATCTAGGCGCCGGACAGGACCCGGACCGTCTCCTCTGGCACGACGTGGGAGAAGAGGGGGATGCATGACTGCCACTCAGCGCCGAGGCCGGAAGATCATGATGACAACGGGTGAGGTCGACGAGTTCCTCACCACCCAGCGGACCTGCCGGGTCGCCACCGTGTCGGCGAACGGCACACCGCACGTGAGTGCCCTGTGGTACGCCTGGGACGGCGTGTCGCTGTGGCTGTACTCGGTGGTGCGCAGCAAGCGCTGGACGGACCTCAGCCGCGATCCGCGGGTGGCGATCGTGGTCGACTCGGGCGAGGAGTACGACCAGCTGCGCGGCGTCGAGCTGACCGGCACGATGGAGTTCGTGGGCGAGGTGCCGCGCATCGGGGAGCTGTGCGCCGAACTGGACACCGCGGAGACGCTGTTCGCGCGCAAGAACTTCGGCCTGGACGAGATGCCCCACGACGGGCGGCACGCCTGGGCGCGGCTGACACCGGAGAAGATCGTCTCCTGGGACTTCAGCAAGCTGGGGCCCGCATAAGACTGTCGGGGCGGTTCAGCCGACCTGTTCGGCCGCCGTCCGCAGTGCCTCGACCGCCGCGCGGATCGACGGGCGGCGGTCGGCGTCCGCGCGCCAGACGACGTACACATGGCGGCGCACCCGCTGCTTGAGCGGGACCGTGACGACGCCGGGGGGCACCGGGTGGCGGCCCAGCGCCGGCGCGATGCACACGCCGAGCCCGGCGGCGACCAGGCCCAGTTGGGTGTGGGTCTCGGCGGCACGGTGACCGACGATCGGCTCGACGCCGCGCGAGCGCAGCGTGAACATCAGCCACTCGTGGCAGAACTCGCCCTCGCCCCAGGTGATCCACTCGTCTTCGGCGAACTCCCCGAGGTCCACCTCGTCGCGGTCCGCGAGCGGGTGGCCCGCCGGCATCGCCACGTCGGCGGGGTCGTCGAGCAGGGGTGCCTTGACCAGGCCGTCGGGTACCGGCATCGGCTTGTTGTACCAGTCGAGGACGACCGCGAGGTCCAGGTCGCCGCGCACCACTCCGGCGATGCCGTTCTCCGGCTCCAGCTCGCCGGAGCGCACCCGCAGCGCGGGGTGCCGGGCGCGCAGGTCGGCGAGAGCGGTGGGGAACAGACCGCGTGCGGCGGTCGGGAACGCCGACAGCCGCAGCTCTCCGGCGACCTGGCCCCGGTGCGCCTCCAGGTCGGACTGGGCGAGCTCCACCTGGGAGAGGATGCGCGCCGCGTGCTCGGCGAGCAGCCGGCCGCCGTCGGTGAGCCGGACGCCCCGCCCGTTCTTGGCCAGGAGTTGCTGGCCGACCTCCCGCTCCAGTTTGCCGAGCTGCTGGGAGACCGCGGACGTCGTGACGTGCAGCGCCTCGGCCGCCCCGCTGACGGAGCCGTGCCGGGCGAGGGCGTCGAGGGTGCGCAGGCGCTCCAGGTTCAACATATAAGTAATACTAAGAGGTTTCGCTGTGGAAATCTCAATTGTGCTACGAGGTTGACTCCAGCATCGTGGAGGCCATGACCACCGCCACTGCCACTCGCACCGAAGCCCGACAGACCGCCGCGCGCCCCCGCGCCCGCCTCGACTGGCGCCTCCGCTTCGGTGCCCTGTCCCTGATATGGGGCTTCAGCTTCCTGCTCATCAAAGTGGGCACGGAGGGCTACGCGCCCTTCCAGGTCACCCTCGGGCGGCTGGTCTTCGGCACGGCGGTGCTCGGGGCCGCGATGGCGGTGAAGCGGGAGCGACTCCCGCGCGGGGCCCGCACCTGGGGCCATCTGGCGGTCGCCGCGTTCCTGCTCAACGCCCTGCCGTTCTCCCTCTTCGCCTACTCGGAACTGACGATCCCGTCCACGCTGGCCGGCATCTGCAACGCCACCTCGCCCCTGTGGGGCATGGCCTTGTCCCTGGTCGCCCTCTCCGAGGACCGGCCGACGCGACTGCGGGTCGCCGGGCTCGGCCTGGGCTTCCTGGGCGTCCTGACGGTCCTGGGCGCCTGGCAGGGCTTCACCGGCCTCGACGCCACGGGCACCGCGCTGGCCCTGCTGGCCTCGCTCAGCTACCCGGTCGGCTGGATATACGTCCGCCGCACACTCGCCGGCAGCGGCCACTCCCACCTGTCGATGACGGGCGCCCAGCTGCTCCTGGCCACGCTCCAGCTGACCGTCGTCACCCCCCTGTTCACCACCGCCCCCGCCCACTTCGCCCTCATACCGCTGCTCGCCGTCGCAGCCCTCGGCGCCCTCGGCACCGGCCTCGCGGTCCTCATCCAGTACGGCCTGGTCGCCGAGGTCGGGCCGACGACGGCCCAGATGGTCACCTACTTCATCCCGGTCATCGCCACAGCCGCCGGCGTCGCCATCCTGGACGAGACACTGCACTGGACGACTCCGGTGGGGGCGGTGATCGTGCTGGCGGGGGCGGCGCTGACGCAGGCACGGGGCAAGCGGGCGGCCTAGGCACCCCTACACATAGCTGCGCATCGGGGTCGGCCCGACCGCGGAGGCGATCGCGTCCGCCAGCGGGGCGGCCTCGGCCGGGGTCAGGGTCGAGACGGTGATCCGGATGCCGGGCGGGGCGTCGAGGCGGAAGCGGGCGCCGGGCGAGACGGCCCAGCCGGCGTGCAGGAGGCGGGCCACCGCGCCGGTCTCGTCGGGGACGGGCACCCAGACGTTCATCCCGCTGCGGCCATGGGCGCGGACCCCGCGCTCGGCGAGCGCGTCGATGAGCAGCTCCCGCCGGGCCCGGTACGCCGCCGCCACCGCCGGTCCGTCGACCGCGCCGCTCGCCCGCAGCCGGACCACCGTCCGTTGCAGCAGCAAGCTCACCCAGCCCGGCCCGAGCCGCTGCCGGCCGCGGACCCGGTCGACGGTGACCGGGTCGCCGGTGAGCACGGCGTGCCTGAGGTCGGGACCGTAGGCCTTGGCGGCGGAGCGGACGAACGCCCAGTGGTGGGTGACGCCCGCGAGGGGATGCAGCGGCAGGTCGACGATGCCGTGACCGTGGTCGTCCTCGATGAGCAGGGTCTGCGGGTGTTCACGGAGGACGGCCCGCAGGGCACGCGCGCGGGGGGCGCTCACGGAGGCACCGGTGGGGTTCTGCGCGCGGTCGGTGACGATCACGGCCCGCGCGCCGGAGCGCAGGGCCGTGCGCAACGCCTCGGGCCGCGGCCCCTCGTCGTCGACGCCGACGGGGATCGTGCGCAGTCCGAGGGCGGCGACGAGATCGAGGGTGCGGCCCCAGCCGGGGTCCTCGACGGCGACGGTGTCCCCCGGCTTGAGATGGGCGGCGAGGACGCGTTCCACCGCGTCGAGGGCCCCGGAGAGCACCGCCAGAGGGCCCTCGGGGACGCCGTCGGCATCGAGTTCGGCCCGTGTGATGCGGGCCAGTTCCGGCTCCACGGGATCGTCGCCGTACAGCACCGGTTCCCGGTCCGCCTCCTCGGCGACGGCCGCCAGCGTCGGTGCGAGCGGCGGCAGCAACGCGGGGTCGGGGTTGCCGGCGGACAGGTCACGCACCCCGGCCGGTACGTCCACGCGTACCTTCTCCCGCCCGGTGGTGGCCGGCTTGGGCCGGATCCGGCTGCCCCGGCGCCCGGCGGTCTCGATGACCCCCCGCTCGCGCAGGGTGCGATAGGCAGCCGCGACAGTGTTCGGGTTCACACCCAGCCGAACCGCCAACTCCCGCATCGGAGGGAGCAGTTGGCCGGGCTCCAGGGTCCCGGCGCCCACCGCGCCCTCGATACTCGCGGCAATCTCCGCTGCGCCGCGCCCTTCGATCCGATACTCTCCTAGCACAAAACCAATTATGCACTAGTGCAATCGAAATGCAAGGGAGACCGTCATGCAGGGCACCCAGCAGACGCCACCGCAGCCGGCCGCGTACCGCCCGACCGACCGCACCGTCCCCACGCGTGCCGCGCAAAAGGCGTCGTACGACAGGGAACTGGTGCACGCGATACTCGACGAGGGCTACGTCTGCCACCTCGGCTTCGTCCGCGACGGCGCGCCCGTGGTGCTGCCCACGCTCTACGCCCGGGTCGGCGAGCGCCTGTACGTGCACGGCTCCACGGGCTCGCGCCCGCTGCGGATGACCGGCCAGGCCGACCCGGGGCTGCCGGTGTGCCTGACGGTCACCCATGTCGACGGCCTGGTGCTGGCCCGCTCCGCCTTCCACCACTCGATCAACTACCGCTCCGTGGTGGTGCACGGCACCGCGTACGAAGTCACCGACCCCGAGGAGAAGCGGCTCGCCCTGGACGCGCTGGTCGACCATGTCGTCGCGGGCCGCGCCGCCGACTCCCGCCCCGCCAACAAGAAGGAGCTGGCCGCCACCGCCGTGATCCGCCTCGACCTGGACGAGGTCTCCGCCAAGCTCCGCACCGGCGGCGTGAACGACGAGCCCGAGGACCTCGCCCTCCCCCACTGGGCCGGCGTGGTCCCGCTGCGCAAGGGGTACGACACTCCGCTCCCCGAGGCCGACCTGGCTCCCGGCACCGCGCTCCCCGACTACCTCACGGCCCTGTGATGCTGATCCACCCCTGGGACGCACCCCACGACGACGCCGAGTGGCAGACCTGGCTGGCCGCCCACGACTTCGGCCAGCTCGCGGTCAACGGCCCGCCCGGCGAGCCACCGCTCGTCCAGCCGCTGCACTTCGCCTACGACCCCGACCGCGGCGAGGCCGTCACCCACCTCGCCCGCCCCAATCCGCTCTGGCCCGCTCTCGAGGCGGAGCCACGGGTGCTGCTGAGCGTGGTCGACGACTACGTCTACGTTCCGGGCCCCTGGCAGGCCGCACCCGACGTCCCGCCCGAACACGGCGTCCCCACGAGCTTCTACGCGGCCGTCCAGCTCAGCTGCACCGCCCACGTCGTGGACGACCCGGTGGAGAAGGCCAGCCTCCTCAACCGCCAGGTCGGCCACTTCCAGCCGGAGGGCGGCTCGGCCCGCGCCACCCCGGGTGAGGCCCCGTACGGCCGCCTCCTGTCCGGCATCCGCGTCCTGCGGCTGGAAGTGACGGACATCCGGGCCAAGTTCAAGTACGCGGGTAAGCGACCGGAAGAGGTCCGCCGGCACATGGTGACGGCCCTGGCGAGCCGCAACGGCCCACGCGACGCGGCGGCGCGGGAACATCTGATACGGCGGGGGGCCTGAGCGACGGCCCCGGCCGCTGGTCAGGCCCCCCGACCGCATCCCGGTCGACCGCACCCGACCGGCTCACACGAGGACCGGTCGTTCCTCGCCCGTCCCTCGTCGCGCCTCGCGTGCCTCCGCGACGGCGAGGCCCGTGACCGAGCCGAGCATCAGCAGCGTGCCGGTCACGGTGGAAGCGGTCAGGTGCTCACCGAGCAGGGCGACGGCGAGGACGGCCGCGCTCACCGGCTCCAGGAGCATGATCACGGAGACGGTGGCCGACCTCACGACGGCGGCGCCCGCGAAGTAAAGGGCATACGCGAGCGCCGTGGGAATCGCCGCGATGTACCCCAAGAGGCACAGCACCCGGACGGGATGAGCGGTGTGTGGCAGCAGGCCCTCCATGAGGGCGAACGGCAGGAGGCACAGGCTGGTCACCGCGAACGCCCACACCGTCGTACCCGGCGCGTCGCTCCCGCCGTCCCGCCCCCACCAGCGGGTGAGCAGTGTCATCGCGGAGTAACCGGCCGCCGACGCGAGCGCGAGCAGCACGCCCCAGGGACGTACGGTCGCTCCCGCGCCGCCGAACATCAGCACGACCAGTCCGGCGAGCGCCCCGGCGACGGCGGCCGTTCCGGCCGGGCCGAGCCGCTCCCCCAACGCGAAGCGGGCGCCGAGCGCGATGAGCACGGGGCCGGCGCCGAGGGTGACCACGGTCGCGACGGCGAGTCCGGTGGCCGGCACGGCCGCGAAATAGGCGGTCTGGAACACGGCGAGGCCGACGCCTGTGGCCACGGCCTTCAGCGCACGGCGGCCGGGCGCTTCGGCCACGGCAGGGCGTGGGCGGCGGCGCAGCACGCGGTCGGCGAGCAGCAGCGCGAGCCCGGCGGCACAGTGCCAGAAGGACAGGGTGACGGCGCTCATGTCACTGGTCCGGTAGACCAGTGCGGCGGCGGCGCCCGCGGTGCCCCAGGCGGCACCGGCGACGATCAGACAGAGCAGGCCACGCCCGACGGGCAGGCCAGAGACAGCATGCGACACGAGTGGTCTCCGCAGAGGTGGAAGTTCGGCAGAGGCCCCGCTGATCTCGTTGAGCGGAGCCCACGGACTTCGTCTGCGGGCAGCACCGTCCGCCCGGCGACACGCCGGGCGCGTTCCCGGAGGCCCGCCTCAGGCGGCCGGGGGCGGAAGGACGAGTGCGTTCGACGGCATGATCGACACCCTAGGCGGCCGTTTCTCGCGCGGACAACTCCCTTTCGGCGCCCCCGCCCGCCACCGGCTCCGCCGCGCCCGTGGCCGGTGTCGAGGACTGCGCGATGAACGCGCCGAGCAGGACGACGGCACCGCCGGCGACCTGCGGCGCCGAGAGGTGCTCGCCGAGCAGCACCCAGGCCAGCACGGTCGCGATCACCGCTTCCAGGCAGGCCACGACGCCCGCGACCTGCGGGGACAGCCGGCGCACGGACAGCACGCCGGTGACGTAGGCGACGACCGTCGCGACCAGCACGATCCAGGCCAGCAGGGCGACGGCCGGGACTTCGGTGCCGTTCATGCGCGCGGTGCCGGACAGCACCGACCAGTCCATGGTCCAGGGCCGGGCGACGAAGGTCAGCACGACGGCACCGACGAGGAGTCCGTAGGCGATGACGCCGAGCGGGTCCGGCGTCTCCTCGCCGGACCCGGCGCCCTGATCCGACAGTACGAAGTAGCCGACCTGGCAGCAGGCCGCGCCGAGCGCGAGGAGCAGCCCCAGCGCGTCGAAGCCCAGGCCGGACCACACCTCGACCACGCAGGCGAGGCCGCCGACGGCGAGGACCACCCCGAGCGCGGCCGCCCTGGTGACGGGCCGCCGCTGCACGAACCGCACCCAGCCGAGCACGAGCGCGGGCGCGAGGTACTCCACGAGCAGCGCGACCCCCACCGGGATACGGGACAGCGCGGCGAAGTAGCAGGCCTGGACGCCGGCCACGGCGAGCAGTCCGAACCCGGCGAGCAGCGCGGGGCGGCGGCGCGGCAGGGCGCGATGGCGCACGGCGAGGGGCAGCATCACGAGCGCGGCACCCGTCACTCGCAGCCACACCACGTGCAGCGGGTCGAGCCCCGCCTCGATCAGCGGCTTGGCCGCGACCCCGGATCCCCCGAAGGCGAGCGCGGAGCCGAGTGCCAGGCCGAGCCCGACGCCCTTCCTGCCACCGCCATGACTGCTCTCAGACGTACGCACCGGCACATGATGGCAGGCGACGACATGAGCGTCACCCCCGTTGACACCTGTCTCAGCGGCTGGACGGAGCCGGGTCGCCGGGCACCGCTCAGCGCGCCCTTCCGCCGTCGCCGACGCACTCCGCCGTCGCGCGGTCGATCCGCGCGAGCAGGTCTGCCGCCTCGACTCCGGCGCGCCGGAGCACCTCGACCGCCCGGGCCTGCGGGTCGGCGGCGAGCGCCGCGAGGAGGTCGATGCCGCGGGCCCGTTCCTCCCCGTGCCGACCGGCGCGGTCGCGGGCACACCGCATGGCGGCCGCGGCGACCGGCGACCAGCCCTCGGCGTCCTTCAGGAAGGACAGCGTGCCGGAGTCCTCCACGCTGCTCTGCCAGCGCAGGCCGTAGCCGATGCTGCGCTGCACGAGGTAGCCGAGCAGACGGACGACCTTGCGGGCGTCGCCGATTGCGGCGCGCACCTCGGCGTCGGTCTCCAGGAGCGAGTGCAGCAGATGAGCGGTGTCGATCTGCCGGTCCCTGTACCGGACGGCCCTGCGGCGGGCCACGGCTACCACCGCCGTCAGCTCCGCACCGAGCCCGGCCTCGTCGTCCGGCCGGTGGACGCCCTGGTCACGGGCGGACTGGTGGGGAATACGGGGTTGCACATCCCCTACCTCATCAGTCCCCCACGTCGGTGTCATCGGCGAGGGGAACCATTTCGGCCTCCCACGGTGAGTGGACACCGGCGTTCGGCATCTCCTCCTTGCGGAGGAGATCAGGACCGTACGAGGGCTACGGACCGTACCGGCCTCCACATATTCTGACGGTTCGTCAGTATTGAATGTTCGGGGCCCTGCGGCTACGTTCCGCGACACCGTAGCCCGACACGAAGGGGTGGTCGCATGGCCGAAGTCAGCGCGGAGGCACGCATCCAGGCACCGGCCGAGAAGGTGTGGGCGAAGCTCACGGACTGGTCGGCGTACGGGGAGTGGAACGCGACCCACACCAGCTTCCCCAAGGGCGGCCCCGAGTCCCTGGAGGTGGGCGGAACCTTCCAGGAGAACATGAAGCTGATGGGCTTCCCGGCGGAGGTCGAGTGGACCGTCGAGGAACTGGAGCCGGCCCGGGTCTTCGCCATTCGCGGCAAGGGTCCGATGGCGGTGACCGTCGCCACGCGCTACACACTCACCCCCGACGGCGACGGCACGACGGTGCGCATCGACGGCGAGTTCACCGGCGCGGCCGTCTCCCTGATGGCGGGCAAGCTCAAGGATTCGGCGACGGCGGCCCTGAACGAGTCGCTGCGCAAGCTGGACGGCCTGGTGGCCTGACCCGGCGACCCGACCCGTCCGCACTCACCCCCCGTACACGACGGAGGCGCCCCGCGGATCGCTCCACGGGGCGCCTCGACGGCCGTACGGCTGTCAGTCCTCGTCGGCGAGGATCAGGTACAGCTTCTTGCGGGCGTCGTTGATCACGGCCAGCGCCTTCTCGCGCTGCTCCTTGCTGCCGGTCTTCCAGACCTGGCTGAAGGCCTCCATCAGACCGAACCCGGCCTGGCGGATCTCACCGAGGACCTCCCAGTCGACCCCGCGGGACGCCTCCTCCCAGGGGGCCTCGGGGCCCGCCTCGGCCGCGGTCCGGCCCTCGTCGGTGAGGGAGAACAGCTTCTTGCCGCCCTCGCTCGCGCTGGCGATCAGGCCCTCGTCCTCCAGCAGCTGGAGAGTGGGGTAGACCGAGCCGGGGCTGGGCTTCCACGCGCCGCCGCTGCGCTCGGCGATCTCCTGGATCATCTCGTAGCCGTGCATCGGCCGGTCCCGCAGCAGGGCCAGGATCGAGGTCCGCACGTCACCGCGCCGCGCCCGCCCCCTCGGGCCACCGCGCCCTCGCGGACCCCAGGGCCCCGGCCCGAAGCCGGGCCCGCCGGGCCCGAACCCCGGACCACCCGGCCCGAAGGGTCCGAAGGCCGCCCGCATCCCGTCCCGGCCGCGCCGGTGGGGGCCGTCCTGACGATGTCCACGCTCGAATCCGTGGGTACGCATCGCAGTCACTCCATCCATCGTTGATCTGTCGCGATGCTTCAACGATATATCGGAACCGATCGCATGACAAGGCTCGGAGAACGGTGACCGCGTGACCTGTCTCAGTGAAGGTGGGGTCGGTCTCAGGCAAGCTGCACTGATCGGTCTTCGCCTCAGCGAAGATCGACGAACCGCAGATTGACGAACTGCTGATTTGTCTCAGCGAAGGTTGACCACTTCGGTCACGTCCGGTGATGAGTCCCGTAGACCGCCGAGCGCCAGGACCGTCATCACCACCGCGGCCCCCGCCGCCACGCCGAAACCGCCGTGCGCACCGCCCGCGTCCACCACCCGCCCCGCGACCGCCGCGGCGCCCGCTGTTCCTGCCGCGCTTGCGGAGTTGCCCCAGGTGAACGCCTGGGTGAGGACGGCGAGCGGGACCGACGACTCGGTGAGGACGGAGGTGAGGATCAGGAGGACCGGCACAGCGAGTCCGGTCAGAGCGAGGGTGGCGCCGACCGTGAGGGGCGCGTCGAGGAAGGTCAGCGGGAGGCTCGCGACGGTGAGGCAGGCGGCGGCTGCGGCCTGGTGGCGCCGGAGTGAGCCGCCGTGGCGCCATGCTCCGTAGGCCCAGCCGCCCACCAGGTTGGTGCAGTTGGAGGCGAAGTAGAGCAGTGCTGCCGCGTCCGGTGTGCCGCGTGAAACGGCGTACGCGGTGACGGACACCTGCATCGCGCCGAAGAACACCCCGAGCGTGAGGCCGAGCGCGACCTGCCGCAGGAATGCGGAGCGGAGCAGTTCGCGTCCGGCGTGCCGGCGTTCGGCGCGGCCGGCGAGGGGCGGCATGGTGCGGCGCTGGACGGCAAGGGCGAGCCCGCCGCCGACGACGAGCGCGGCGGCGAGCAGCACGCCGGCGCCCGGGTGGCCCGCCGCACCGAGGACGCTCACCAGGGCCGGGCCGGCCAGGTAGGACATGCCGTTGGCGAGGGCCTCAAGGGCGAAGGCGGTGGGCAGCGCGGCAGCCCGTTCGCCGGACAGCAGGGCGGACCAGCGGGCGGCGGACAGGGCCGCGAGCTGGGGCAGCGTTGCCCCGACGAGCACTCCGGCGACGAGGTCCGGAACGGCGCCGGCGAGCAGCAGCGCCACGGCCCCGGCATGTGCGACCAGCGCGCCGGGAAGCACCCGCGCCTGCCCGAACCGGTCGACAAGGCGCCCGATCTGGGGCCCCGCGACGGCGTCCGCCACAGCGAATCCGCCGGCGACGAGACCCGCGGCGGCATACGACCCGGTGCGTGCGTGCACCAGCCAGACGATGCCGATCCCCGTCATGGCGATGCCCAGACGCCCGACAGCAGCGGGAAGGAAGAAGGCCGCGGCACCCGAAGTGCGCAGCAAGGTGCGGTAGTTCGCCGTCGCCGAAGGCACGACGCATCCCTTTCGCCGCCCGGCGGGACGCGCCACAGGGGGTCGTCGGCGTCCGGATGTGCCGACCCGTGGCTGCGCCTGAAGCCGTCCAGTGGTGGCGTGGAGCGGGGACGCGCACCCCACGCCGACTCCGTCACCGGGCAGATGTCATGCGGTAGTTGGTGACCTCCCCGAGCGTAAAGGAACGGCGCGCAGAAACGAACACCCCCAGATGCAAGGCGAACGGCTCCACCCCGCCCTGACCAGCACCACTACGAACTCCTGGCCTGACCAGCGATCTCACTCAGGAAGAGCTACGCGCAAAGCGGATGGCGTCTCGGGCGAGCCTCGGGACAGCCGGTAGCACTTGCGTGAGCACCAGCGCCGGTCGCCGCGAAGGCCTCTCGTGCCCGCCGATCCATGTCCTCCGCGGCGCGGACGTCCACGACCCGGGCTGCCCCGCGGCCAGCCGAACGAAATGATCGGGAGCGTGGCGGCGGTGTCGCCTGCCGTCGTGCCAGTGCAGCCAGAAGGGCTGCGACGATATCGCCCTCACCTGCGGATCTCTGTCGAGCAGGATCAACCGGTCCCGCTCCAACCACGACTCGTAGCCCACATGATCCCGCGCGGTCACCGTGTAGTACCAGCCGGCGAAGCCCGGCATGTCCTTGTCCCAACGGAACGGCCGGACAGGTGAGACCGCCTCGAACGGAACCTGCCAACTCGCTCCCAGCGGGGGCCTGCGGTGCTCTCCGTCGCTGCGAAAGCCCAGCTCAAACGCTGACAACGCCTCATCGCCGTACGCACGCGACAGCGCTTCCACAGCAGCCCCAGCCCGACGGCCGAGCTGGTGCTTCGCGGAACCTTCACTGAGACAGGTCACCGCGCTATCCGGCCGCGGGGGTGAAGGAGTGCAATTCGTCCGCACCCTGGTGCACGACGCCGTAGCTGCTCTCGGGAACCTGGTTCCAGGCTCCGGGCAGATCAACCGGGGGCTCGGAGACGACCAGGCGGGTCTCGTCGGAGATGTGCTGGAGAAAGGCCACATCGGGGTGGAGGGCCCGCAGTGTCTCGACCCGGGTGCTGTAGTAGAGCGAGCGTGAGGCGCCCTGGCTGGAGTAACGGAAGGCCCACAGCCGGTGTCCGTCCGTGACCGCCACCGTCATCTGGATCGGGTACTCCACCCCTTGCCGGCGGCCTGTCTGCTCCACCAGACCCACCATCCGCGCGACGGCACCCGGCGGGTCGTGCTCCAGACCGAAGGTGAGCGCGAGGAAGAACATCATCTCGGAGTCCGTCGAGCCCTCGATGTCGGAGAAGAGTCCCGGGTCGACGGCCAGGGCCAGATCCCGGCGCACCCGGTGGAAGTCCGTGATCGCCCCGTTGTGCATCCACATCCAGCGGTCGTGGCGGAACGGATGGCAGTTGGTCTGCTGCACCGCGGTACCGGTCGAGGCGCGGATGTGGGCGAAGAACAGCGGGGAGCGGACGTGGTCGGCGAGCTCCCGCAGGTTGCGGTTGTTCCACGCCGGGGTGGTGTCCCGGACGATCGCGGGAGTGCCGATGTCCGGCGCGTACCAGCCGACGCCGAACCCGTCGCCGTTGGTCGTCTCGACTCCCAGCTTGGAGTGCAGGCTCTGGTCGATCAGCGAGTGCGCGGGTTTGTAGAGAATGGTGTCGAGCAGGACGGGGGTTCCTGAGTAGGCGAGCCATCGGCACATCGGTGGCACCTCCCTGTGATTCTGAACGAGAAGTTCACCCGGAACCGCCGCGCGGGGCATCGCCCGTAGCGGGTGATTTCCGCCCCGAGCGCGCTACGGACCCGCCCCCAGGTCGGTCCAGCAGCCAGGAATTGGCCTTGGCCGCGCAGGAAGCCCACGCCCTAATGTCAGCGCATGCGTATCCGAATCGTCGACGCCTTCACCGACCGCCCGTTCGCAGGCAACCCCGCCGGGGTCCTGCTGCTCGACGCCTTCCCGGACGACGACCGGCTTCAGAAGGTCGCCATGGAGGTCAATCACGCCGAGACGGCGTTCGCCCACCGCCTGCCCGAGGGCGGGAACGCGGACTGGGCGCTGCGGTGGTTCACGCCCGTCACCGAGGTGGCGATGTGCGGCCACGCGACGCTCGCCACGGCCCACGTCCTGCACACCACCGGCGCCCACGCGGGACCGGTACGGTTCGCCACCCGCAGCGGCGTGCTCATCGCCACGCCCGGCGAGGACGGCTCGATCACCCTGGACTTCCCGACCGCCCCGCTCACCCCGGTCGACCTCCCGGCCGGCCTCGCGGAGGCGCTCGGCGCGGAGCCGGTCGCCGCCGTCGACACCGGGCCGAACGTGGGCGACCTGCTGCTGGAACTCGCCGACGAGAAGACCGTCCTCGGGCTCTCCCCCGACCACAAGGCCCTCGCCGTCCACTCCACGCGTGGTGTCATCGCCACCGCCCGCGCCGAGGACCCGGCCCGCGGCCACGACTATGTCTCCCGCTGCTTCTTCCCGAACGTCGGCATCGACGAGGACCCGGTCACCGGCAGCGCCCACACCGCCCTCGCCCCCTACTGGTCCGAGCGCCTCGGCCGCCGCGACCTCACGGGCCTCCAGGCCTCCCGGCGCACCGGCCTCGTCCGCACGGGCCTGCGCGGCGACCGCACCCTGCTGACAGGTCGCGCGGTCACGGTCATCGAGGGCGAACTCCTCGCCTGAGCGACACGAAGACACGAACCCGAGCGACACAAACCCGAGCAACACGAACCCGAGCAACACGAATCCGAGCGACACGAACCCGAGCGACACGAAAGGGGCGTACGACAGCCTCGTACGCCCCCTCCCGTCCCCTCACTTCGTCGGCAGCCAGCCCACCTTTCCCGCCAGCAGCGCGTAGCCCACGAACGCCCCGATGTCGAGCAGGGAGTGCGCCACCACCAGGGGACCGACCCGCCCCCAGCGCCGGTACAGAAAGACGAACACCACGCCCATGACCATGTTGCCGACGAAACCGCCGATGCCCTGGTACAGGTGGTAGGAGCCGCGCAGCACGGAGCTGGCCACCAGCGCGGTCCCCGGGGTCCAGCCCAACTGACCCAGCCGGCGCAGCAGGTAGCCGACCACGATCACCTCTTCGAGGATGGCGTTCTGCATCGCCGAGAGGATCAGCACGGGGTACTTCCACCACACGTCGGGCAGCGCCTCGGGCACCACCGTGAGGTTGAAGCCGAGACCGCGTGCGGCCAGGTAGAAGGCGATGCCGGTGCTGCCGATCACCGCCGCGACACCGGCCCCGCGGCCCAGGTCGGGCCAGGGGCGGGTCCGGTCGAAGCCGAGGGTGCGCAGGCTCTCGCCCTCGCGCAGCAGGAAGTGCGCGACCAGGGCGACGGGGACCAGCGCCGAGGCGATGCCGAACAGCTGCCAGGCGAGATCGAGCCAGGGGCGCCCCGGCGCGGCCGAGGCGTTGAGGGTGGCCGCCTGATCCTTCAGGCCGCCGGGTTTGGTGACCGATCCGATGAAGCTGATCAGAGCGGACACGCCGCTCGCGCCGAGCGAAAGGGCCAGAACGAGCAGGGTCTCGTCCCGGAAGATCCGTCGCGAGGCCGGCCCCTGCGGAAGGGAATCGGCCACCGAGCCTGCCTGCACCTGCACACCTGCCTCCAGATGGGTGCGCCACAGGCTGTCGGGCGACATGGAGGGGCACCACCGTCACGGGAGGACCCAGCTTGCCCGATCACCCCCGAACAGGCACGACCGACCCCCGTCCCACCCCCCTCGTGCTGCTCCACCCGCGCGGCTCCTAGCCGAGCGGCACCGGCTCCGGCAGTCCCACCGGCCAGGTGTGCACGGGCTCGCCGAGGTGCATGAGCTCACAGTAGCGACGGGTCGTGGCCGCCAGGGCGCCGTCCCGGGGGAGGCCCTGTTCGAGGGCCCGGTGGAAGGTCGCCGCCTGCCAGGACGCGCCGTTGACCCGGCGCCGGCACCGCTCCTCGATGACACCGAGGTAGAGGTCACGGTCGGCGGCCTCGACGCCCCACCCCTGAAGCCCCGCCTCGGCGAGCGGCAGCAGCTCGTCGCGTACCAGCGTCACCGCGTCGACCTCGCCCGTGCCGCCGTACCGCCCGCGCCGCGGCCAGACCAGGCGCGCGTCGATGCCGTACCGGCACGCGGCGTCGAAGTTGGCGGCAGCCGCCTCGAACGGCATCCGGGTCCATACGGGCCGGGGCTCCTCGGCGAGGGCGCGCACCAGACCGTAGTAGAAGGCCGCGTTTGCGATGACGTCGGTGATGGTGGGCCCGGCCGGCAGGACGCGGTTCTCCACCCGCAGGTGCGGCACGCCGTCGGCGACATCGTAGACGGGGCGGTTCCAGCGGTACACCGTGCCGTTGTGCAGGACCAGTTCGGCGAGCTTGGGCGCGCCGCCCGCCTCGACGACCTCGAGCGGGTCCTCGTCGTCGCAGATGGGCAGCAGGGCCGGGAAGTAGCGCAGGTTCTCCTCGAACAGGTCGTACGCCGAGGAGATCCACCGCTCCCCGAACCAGGTGCGCGGCCGCACGCCCTGGGCCTGGAGCTCGGGCGGGCGGGTGTCGGTGGCCTGGAGGAAGAGCGGGGGGCGGGACTCGCGCCACAGTTCGTGGCCGAAGAGGAACGGGGAATTGGCACCGACGGCGATCTGCGGCGCGCAGGCCACCTGGGCGGCGTTCCACACGTCGGCGAAGCGGCCCGGGGTGACCTGAAGGTGCAGCTGCACGGAGGTGCAGGCGGCCTCGGGGACGATGGAGCGGGACGTGCAGGTGAGGTGTTCGACCCCGTCGATGTCGAGGCGGAAGTCCTCGCCCCGGGCGGCCACGATCTGGTCGTTGAGCAGGGTGTAGCGGTCGACCTCGGAGAGGTTGGAGGAGACCAGGTCGTCGCGGTCCAGAGTGGGCAGGATGCCGATCATCACGATTCCGGCGTCCAGCTCGCCGGCCTTACGGTCGGCGTACGCCAGCGAGGTGCGGAGTTCCTCGGCGAGCCGGTCGAATACCCGCCCGCCCAACCGGTGTGGGGCAATGTTGACTTCCAGGTTGAACATGGCGAGTTCTGTTTGGAAATCGCGGCTCGCGATGCGTTCCAGTACCTGCCCATTCAGCATTTTCGGCAGGCCGTCGGAGCCCACGAGATTCAGCTCGATCTCCACACCCATCAGGTTCTTGGGCCGGTCGAACCTCTCCTGGGCCAGCAGCCGCTCCAGCCCCGTCAGGCACCTGCGGAGCTTTTCCCGGTAGCGCTGGCGATCGGACAGGTCGAACGGCCCTGCCACGACCTTCTCCCCCATCGAAGCGTCCCTCCTCGGATGGGCGGGCGGAAGATCCGGCCGCCGGGGTCCTGGGTCAGGTGGGATGATGCCCACCCGACGCGATCGATAACGTCCCGCGCGGGCCCCATCCCCGCTACTCTGTTGGAATGTGCCCCGCGGCACATTCACGGGGCATGGGGCAGCATGCACCTTCGTGTGCCCCATCGACCTCGTGAAAAACGCCGACGCGAATGGGCCGTCCGCTACGACGGCGTATTCCGAGGTCAGAGGGCCACGGTAGGCCCGGAAATCGGGATGATTCCCGCGAATCGCCGACCGAATACGGACTTGCTCTACTCACCGGAAACGGCTAGACGAAACATCGTCTGAACGCAAGTCGTATAAACTCCGCGAAGAAGGCAGAAGGTTGGCGCCCACCGTTCTGGTTCCCGCCGTCCAGGCGACGTGCGGCAGGCCGCGTCCGCACCTCTCGTTCACCGCCCCAGGGCCCCCGCCTCTCTGACCCCATGAGCTGACAGCGCCGTCCGCCCACCCCCGCCCTCGCGCCATCGCGTCGCGCCTGTCGAATGAGAGGCGACCCACCATGCCCCTGCACGTTCCCCCTGCCCCCGCGCCTGCCCTGCGCTCCGTCCTCACGGCGCTCGGTTCCCCCACCGCCGTCCGCGAGGCCCGGACCCCCTCCCTGCGAGCCGCCCAGGGACCCGCCACACCCGAACTGCCCCTGCCCCTGCACGTACTGGACCGGATCACCGCCGAGGGCGTGTCCGCGACCCGGCTGACCGGCTGGCGGTTCCTGATCCGGTGCGGAGACCGTGCGGTGGCCGCGGCCGAGACCCGGCTGACCCCCGACGGCTGGGCGTTCTCGCACTTCTTCGAGGGCCCCTACATCGCCTCCACCGAACGCGCTCTGCGCCAGGCCGAGACCATGCAGCAGCCCTACCAGGCCCGCCTGCTGTCGGTACCGGGCCTGTACATGCTCACGCTGTGGCTGCACGGCGACTGCGCCGCGGACGGCGCCGAGGGCCATCCCGCCGCCACCGACCTGCTCGTCCCGCTGGCTCCCGCACCGCCCGGCATCGCGGCCCACCGGCCGCACCGGGTCGCCGAGTTGCTCCCGGTGCTGACCCACCGGGCGACTCCCGTCCCGCTGCTGGGCTCGCCCGCCTGACGCCGCTTCCCCCTCCTGCTTGTCCCTCTTCTCCTCCTTCTCCTCCTTCTCCTCCTTCTACCCGTTCTCCCCGTTCCCCTCGTTCCCTCCCGTTCTCCCGCTCTCCTTTTGTACCCCGCCACCACTTCGGTGGCGGGGTACGCGCGGTCATTCCGGCGCCAATGTGCTCGTACGAGCAATTAGCCGCTCCTAAGAGCCGCTAAAACCGTCCGCATCACCCTGACTAGCCCCATCCGGCCACCGAGAACCACCCGAAATGACAGTGCGGTGCGGATGAACCGAGCACGTGGGCGATGCGTCATCAACCTGTGAGAAGCGGTGCTGCGAAATACCTGCGGATTGACGCCCGGAGGGCAACACTGGGTTCCGACCGACTTATCACCACGGGGGGCGGACATGACCACGACAGAGCGAGAGATCCCACCCATGTGCCAGCACCAGCCACCGTGCCCGACAGCCGAATCCGCCGACCGGGAGTCCGCCCGCCTTGTGGCGCACCACCCGGAGCAGGGATGGAGCCTGCTGTGCAACGGCGTTCTGCTCTTCGAGGACACCGGTGAGCTCCTGCCCGACGGCCAGATCATCGCCCCGCACCGCCCGCTGAACCCCAGCCGGGTGATGACGGCCGCCTAGGCCTTTTCGGCACCACCCCGGGCGGACCCGCGCCGCCCGGTGACCTGAGGTGCCGGCTCGCACACACTCCGTGCGCACCGGCCCCGACGCATGCCCGGGACCGACTACTGACCGTATCCGGCCGTCAGCCGAGCGCGTCGCGCAGTGCCTCGTACGCGGGCTTCGGCTTCAGCTGCTCGTCCCACGGCAGGGCCGCGCCCTCGCCCGGGAAGAAAGCCGGGATCCACGAGTACTTGTCGGTGTAGTCCCACACCGTCACCCCCACGCACCGGCGCACCGCGAGGCAGACCTCGGTCAGGTCCCGGTACCAGGTCGCCTGCTCGGCCAGCTTGGCGTCGGTCGCGGGCAGCTGCATACGGACGTCGACCTCGGTCAGCGCGGTGTCCAGGCCCAGGCGGGAGAAGCGGCGGAGGTTGTCCTCCAGGGTGGTGGGATAGCCGTACTGGAGGGCCAAGTGGGCCTGGAAACCGATGCCGTTCAGGGGCACGCCCCGCGCCTTGAGGTCCTTGGCCAGGGCGTAGTAGGCGTCGCTCTTCGGGCCGGTCGCCTCGGTGTTGTAGTCGTTGAGGTACAACTTGGCGTGCGGGTCGGCCTGGTGGGCCCAGCGCAGCGCGTCGGCGATGTAGCCGGGGCCGAGGGTCTTGTACCAGAGGGTCTGGCGGTAGGTGCCGTCCTCGTTGAAGGCCTCGTTGACGACGTCCCAGGAGTAGACCTTGCCCCGGTAGTGCCGAACCTCTTCGGTGATGTGCTTCTTCAGTACCGCCCGCAGCTCGCCGGCGGTCCACTCCCGTGAGGTGAGCCAGTCGGGCAGCTGGCTGTGCCAGACCAGGGTGTGGGCGCGGACCCGCTGGTGGTTCGCGCGGGCGAGATCGACGATCTCGTCGCCCTTCGACCAGTCGAAGGCGCCCTGTTGGGGCTCGGTCGCGTACCACTTCATGCCGTTGCCCGGCGTGATCATGTCGAATTCGGTACCGAGGATCTTCGTGTACGCGCTGTCGGTCAGCTCGGGGTTGTCGGTGGCGCTGCCGAAGTAGCGCCCGTGCCGGTGGGCGAGCTCGGCGAGCGTGGGCTGCCGCCCGTGCGCCTGGGCGGCGGGGCCGGTGGCGACGCCGGCGGCCACCAGAACGGCCGCGAGCGTGCCGGCGAGTCTGAGGCGCGTACTGGTCCTGGGCATGGTGCGACTCCTCACTGTCGGATGCGGGGTGGGGTCGTACTCGGGTGCGAACGGGGCCGTACACCCGTCGGCGCGGGTCATCCCTTCGTCGCGCCGGCGGTCAGGCCGCCGACGAGCTGACGCTCGGCGACCGAGTAGAAGGCGAGGGCGGGGACCATCGCCAGCACCAGGTAGGCGAAGACACGGGCGTACTCCGCCGAGTACTGGCCCTGGAACTGCGCGACGCCGAGGGGCAGCGTCCACCACTTCGAGTCGGTGAACACCAGCAGCGGCAGCATGAAGTTGTTCCAGCTGGTGACGACGGCCAGCACCGACACCGTGCCGAGCGCGGGCCGCGCCATGGGCAGCAGCACCCGCCAGAAGAACCCGAAGGCGCTGCACCCGTCGAGCGTGGCCGCTTCCTCCAGCTCGCCGGGGATCTGCCGGAAGAAGCCGCGCAGGATGATGATGGTCATCGGCAGCCCGAAGGCGGCCTGCGGGAGGATCACACCGAGCGGGTTGTCCAGCAGGCCGAGGTAGCGCAGCAGCAGGAAGAGGGGCAGCGCGGCCACCGCGAAGGGGAACATCAGCCCCATCGTGAAGAAGGTGAACAGCAACTCCCGCCCACGGAAGGCGAACCGCGCGAAGGAGAAGGCGGCCAGCGCGGACGCGGCGACCACGAGCACGGTTGTCGCCACCGCGATCAGCGTGCTGTTGCCCACCAGCCGCCAGAAGTCGCCCGAGCCGAGGATGTCCGTGTAGTTGCCGGTCAGCCAGTGCTCGGGCAGTCCGAAGGGGTTGCGGGAGAGCTCGGCGGTGGACTTGAAGCCGGACAGGACGGCGTACAGCAGGGGTACGACCATCACCGCGCCGACCGCGACGAGCACCAGGTGCAGCGGCAGCTCGCGTACCGCCTTGGTCCTGCGGATCACTTGCTGTCTCCCCTCATCGTCGTGGTGGCCCCTTCGAGGTCGCGGCGGAGCACGAACCGCTGGTAGACGAGGGCGAAGACGAGGCAGATGCCGAACATGGCCACGCTGATCGCGCTGGCGTAGCCGATCTGGTAGCGCTTGAAGCCGTACTGGAACATGGTCACGGCCATCGTCTCGGAGTGGTGGTCGGGCCCGCCCTGGGTGATCACCCAGACCAGGTCGAAGAGCTGAATGGCTCCGATGACGGACAGGAAGATGCTGATGCGCAGAGTGGGCGCGAGCAGCGGCAGGGTGACGTTGCGGAACCGCTGCCAGGGGTTCGCGCCGTCGATCAGCGCCGCCTCGGTCAACTCGGCCGGGATCGCCTGCAGTCCGGCGAGGTAGAGCATCATGTGGAAGCCGAAGTACTTCCAGGTCATGACGAGGAACAGCGTCGCCATGACGTAGGAGGGGTCGGCGAACCACTCCCCCCCGACGCCGCCCAGTCCGATGGTGCCCAGGACGTGGTCGGCGAGCCCGTCGTCCGGGGCGAAGATCATGCTGAACAGCACGCCGGTGATCGCCTCGGACAGGACGTAGGGCGCGAAGAACAGCATCCGGTACACGGCCCGCCCGCGCAGCCGCTGGTTGAGCGCGACGGCCATGGCGAGCGCGAACGGCAGTTGCAGCGTGAGGGACAGGACCACCAGGAGCAGACAGCGCCACAGGTCGCCCAGGAAGACGTCGTCCTGGAAGAGTTGGGTGAAGTTGTCCGTGCCGATGTAGTCGGAGGGCATGCCGAAGCCGCCCCAACGGAAGAAGGCGGCGTACAGCGCGAACAGCATCGGCAGCAGTACCAGCCCGATGAACAGCACCAGCGCGGGCACCTGGAAGCCGACCGCGGTGAGCCAGTGCAGCAGGCGCCGGCGCGCCCGTCCCCGGGCCGATGTCGCCGCCGGGGAGGAGAGGGCGACGCCGGGGTCCGTCCGCTTGTCCGGGAGGAAGGTCGAGGTCATCGCCGGCTACTACGCTTCCTTCGCGGCCTTGGTGATCGACTGGGTGACCTGCTCGGATGACTTCGAGCCGGCGATCAGCGCGGAGACGCTGTCGTTGACCTCCTGTCCGACGGCGGGCGCGTACGCCTGGTCGAGGTAGAGCTGGAAGCCGGTGGCACCCTTCAACTGGGCCTGTACGGCCTTGGTGTTGGGGTCGGAGAGCGCCTTCTCGGCGCCGGGGACCACCGGAAGGGTGTTGGTCTTCTTGACGAGTTCCAGGTCGGTGGTCTCGGAGGCGAAGAACTTCAGGAAGTCGACGGCCGCCTGCGGGGCACCCTTGCGCAGGGCGTGCCCGCCGCCACCGCCGAACACCTCGGTGATCGCGCCCTTTCCGCCCTCGACGGCCGGGAAGGGGAAGAAGCCGAGGTTCGAGCCGAGGCCCTTGCCCGAGTCGGCCTCGACGACCGGGGCCCACTGCCCCATGAGTTCCATGGCCGCCTTGCCGTTGCCCATGGTGGCCGCCTGGCCGGTCGGGGTGGAGTACGAGGCGCCCAGGAACCCCTTCTGGAACGGCTGGAGTTGGACCAGGTCCTTGAGGTGCTGTCCCGCCTGGACGAGCCCGGGGGCGGTGAAGTCCTTGGACTCGTCGGCCTTCTTCAGCGCGTCGATTCCGGCCGTGCGCATGGCGAGGTAGGCCCAGTAGTACATCTCGGGCCACTTCTCCTTGCCCGCCAGGGCGATCGGCGTGATGTTCTTCGCCTTCAGCTTCCTCACGGCGTCGAGGAAGCCGCTCCAGGTGGTGGGCGGGGTGCTGATGCCGGCCTGCCTGAAGAGCGCCTTGTTGTACCAGAAACCGATCATGCCGATGTCGAACGGGATGCCGTACAGCTTGCCGTCGAGGCTGTACGGCTGCTTGGCGACGGACAGCATCCCGTCGGCCCAGGGCTTGGTCCTGTCGGTGAGGTCCTCGACGAGCCCCGCGTCGACCTGCTGCTGGAGCACGCCGCCGCCCCACGTGTGGAAGATGTCCGGCAGCTTCCCGGAGGCGATCAGCGCCGTCATCTTCGACTTGTAGGCGTCGTTCTCCATCTGGACGATCTTCACCTTGACCTTGGGGTTCTGCGCCTCGAACTTCTTGGCCAGACCGGCCCAGACCGTCTTCGTCGGCTGGGTGGTGGAGATGTTCCACCACTCGATCGTGGTCGTGCCGTTCGACGACCCTCCGCCCGAGTCGCCGCCGCAGCCGCTGAGTGCCGTCATGCCCAGACCGGCCACGGCGGAGGCCGCCAGGAAGCCGCGGCGGGAGAGTGCCGGGTCGCCCATGATGCGCTCCTTGTCTTCGAAACTTTCGGAACTATGCCGGAAAGCTGCGCCGCACCTTAGAGACCGCTCTTACCGGGTGGCAACCCTTCGGACGACGCTTGCTGCGGCGGAATGAGAACCCCCTGGCCGGAAGTGCCGCTGCGCTACGTGCCGCTGTACGCATTGCGGCTCCTGCCCTGCTGAGAGAAACGGGCTTTTCCGGACTACGGCGAGCCGAAACATTCGGCGTTTTCAGCGAACGTTCCGAACGGCGACTCTAGAAAGGCCGCTCAGAGGCGTCAAGGTGTCGCGCAGCAGGTAGTCGGCCGGTAGTCGAACCAGTCGAAGGCGGCCCGGCCCTCGGTGGCGTACATGCCGAGCACCCGACCGGTGAAGCCGCCCGCCACCTCGGTGGACAGGTAGCGGCCGTCGAGTTCGGCCAGCCGAACGGTTTCGCCGGCACTCTCGACCGAGAAGGAGACGGTGTCGGGGCCGCCCGCCCGGATGCCGGGAGCCTCCTGGCCGCCGGCCGTGGCGGTGGGAGGCAGCACCCGGTCCGTACGGACCTCGACGGCGAGCGTGACCGGGCCCGGCGGCACGGGATGCTCCGCAAGCCGCTGCCGGACGGGCCCGATCCGGGCGACCACGCTCACCACGCCCCCGCCCACCTCGAGGTCGTAGTGGTGTGCCTCGTCCAGGAGCACGGACAGCCCGGCCCGCCCGGCACCGGCATCGACCAGGGCGGCGGCCCGGCAGTCGGGATGCTGCTGACGCCTCCCGACGAAGGTGCAGCCCGGCCGGTCCAGGCTGCTCCCGGTCGCCGTGAGCGTCAGCCGGCCCGGCTGCTCGGTCAGCGACCAGGAACCCTCCGGCCTGCGGCGCGGCGAGATCCAGTAGGGGGCGAGGTCCGGAGCGTCGAAGTCGTCCCGGACCGGCGCCGGTTCGACGGGGTGCCAGGCCGTCGGTGCGGGATGCCGCTCGCGCACCGGCCCGACCCGGGGCCAGCCGTCCGCCCACTCCACCGGTGCCAGGAAGGTCTCCCGGCCGAGGACGTGGAACGTCGGGAAGAAGCCCCGCGGCCGGGTGCCCAGCAGCAGCATCCACCAGCTCCCGTCGGCCGCCCGCACCAGATCGGCGTGGCCGGTGCACTGGATCGGGCGGTCGGTGCCGCGATGGGTCAGCAGAGGATTGCCGGGAGCCGGCTCCCAGGGGCCGCGCGGGGAGCGCGCGCGGGCGATGGAGACACCGTGCCCGAGCGCGGTGCCACCCTCGGCCAGCATCAGGTACCACCAGTCGCCGATCCGGTAGAGGTGCGGCGCCTCCGGGTGCTGCATCCCCGTCCCCGACCAGGCCGGGAGCGGTCCTTCGAGCACCTCTCCCGTCGCCGGGTCGATCCGGGCCACGGTCACCCCGGCCATCGCGCACCAGCAGGAGCCGTCCTCGTCCCAGGCGAGGTCGGGGTCGATGCCCGGCAGCCCGATGCGGACCGGGTCCGACCACGGGCCCTCGGGACGCTCGCTGGTGACGAGGAAGGTGCCGATCCCCCCGACATCGGTGGTGATCACATGGAAGCGCCCGTCGTGGTACCGGATGGTGGGCGCGTAGATCCCGCCGGAGGCCGGGATGTCGTCGGGCAGCTCCCACTGCCCCGGCCGGTCGAGGACGTTGCCGATCTGCCGCCAGTGCACGAGATCCCGGCTGTGGAAGAGCGGGATGCCCGGAAAGTACTCGAAGCTGGAGCAGACCAGGTAGTAGTCGCCCCCCACCCGGCACACGCTTGGATCCGGGTGGAAGCCGGGGATCACCGGGTTGTCGTACGCACGCATGCCATACCCCCAAGTCGGCCTCGGCCGCAGCCGAAAGTTTCGAACCTGGGAGCGAATTTTATTGGCGTGGTGCCGTATATGCGATCAGCCGGCGCTGATCAACTCCTCGAGTGGCGCACGGAGTTGCACTGGTCGCGTGCACGCAGCGTCACATCTGCCGTCCACCGGACCTTCTTAACGCAAGCTTGACGCCCACCACCCCATGAATCAGGGGCCCACGCGTCACTCTCCGCATACGCTGTTGCCGCCGTCCGAGCGATGGCCGGAAACCCACTGAGCCCCACCCAGGAGCACGGCGATGGTCACGACCGAACACCCTCCTCCCAGCCGCCTGCGCGCTTGGATGCTGGAGGGTCTGTCCGACATGGGCAAGGCCGGCGGCCATACGGGACCGCACGCGGAGCCCGAGCCTCCGCACAAGGGTCAGCGCTGGTGGCGGGTGATGTGCCTGACCGGCGTCGACTACTTCTCCACCCTCGGCTACCAGCCGGGCATCGCCGCCCTGGCTGCCGGGCTGCTGTCGCCGATCGCGACCGTCGTGCTGGTCATAGTCACCTTGGCCGGCGCCCTGCCGGTCTACCGCCGGGTGGCCGAAGAGAGCCCGCGGGGTGAGGGTTCCATCGCGATGCTGGAACGGCTGCTCTCCTTCTGGCAGGGCAAGCTGTTCGTGCTCACCCTGCTCGGCTTCGCGGCCACCGACTTCCTGATCACCATCACCCTGTCGGCCGCCGACGCCTCCACCCACCTCGTGGAGAACCCGCACCTGACCAGCACGCTCCACGGTCACCAGATGGTGATCACGCTTTTCCTGGTGGCTCTGCTCGGCGCGGTGTTCCTCAAGGGCTTCCTGGAGGCGATCGGAGTCGCGGTCGCCCTGGTCGGCATCTACCTCGCGCTCAACGTCGTCGTCGTGTTCGTCGGCCTGTGGCACGTCGCCACGGCCGGGCACGTGGTCACCGACTGGACCAGCGCTCTGACCACGGAACACAGCAACATCTTCGTCATGATCGGCCTGTCCCTTCTGGTCTTCCCGAAGCTGGCGCTGGGCCTGTCCGGCTTCGAGACCGGCGTCGCCGTCATGCCGCACGTCCAGGGCGACGACAGCGACACCGAGGAGCATCCCAAGGGCCGTATTCGCGACACGAAGAAGCTGCTGACCGCCGCCGCCGTCATCATGAGCGCCTTCCTGATCGCCACCAGCTTCATCACCACGGTGCTGATCCCGGAGCAGGAGTTCAAGACGGGCGGCCAGGCCAACGGCCGCGCTCTCGCCTACCTCGCCCACGAGTACCTGGGCAACGCGTTCGGCACGGTCTACGACGTCTCCACGATCGCCATCCTGTGGTTCGCGGGCGCCTCCGCGATGGCCGGCCTGCTCAACCTGATGCCGCGCTACCTCCCCCGCTACGGCATGGCCCCGCACTGGGCGCGTGCCGTCCGCCCGATGGTCATCGTCTTCATCCTCATCGCCTTCCTCGTCACCTGGATCTTCGACGCCGATGTCGACGCGCAGGGCGGCGCCTACGCCACCGGTGTGCTGGTCCTGATCAGCTCCGCCGCCATCGCCGTGACCATCGCCGCCCGCAAGGCGGGACAGCGGAAATGGACGATCGCCTTCGCCGTCATCTCCGCCGTGTTCCTCTACACGACGGTCGTGAACGTCATCGAGCGCCCGGACGGTGTGAAAATCGGTGCCTGCTTCATCGTCGGCATCATCCTGGTCTCGCTGCTGTCCCGGCTGGCCCGCGCCTTCGAGCTGCGCGTGACCGACGTGACGCTGGACGACATGGCGCAGCGGTTCGTCCGAGACATCGCCAGCCGCAAGATCCGGCTCATCGCCAACGAGCCCGATCGGCGGGACAAGGCCGAGTACCGCGACAAGATCGAGCAGATCCGGGCCGACAACGACATCCCCGCCCAGGAGGACTTCGTCTTCGTGGAGGTCACGGTCACCGACCCCTCCGAGTTCGAGGCCGAGCTGACCGTCCGCGGCGAGGTGCTTCACGACCGCTACCGCGTCCTGACCCTGGAGTCCTCCTCCATCCCCAACGCCCTCGCCGCCCTCCTCCTGCACGTCCGCGACACCACGGGCTGCATCCCGCACATGTACTTCGAGTGGACCGAGGGCACTCCCTTCGCCAACTTCCTGCGCTTCTTCCTCTTCGGCCAGGGCGAGGTCGCCCCCGTCACCCGGGAAGTCCTGCGCGAAGCGGAACCGAACCGCGAGCGGCGGCCGCGCGTGCACACCGGGTGACCCGCGGTCAGCCCGGATGGCCCGCGGTCAGGCCGCCGTCCCCTTCCTCAGGAACCGGCGCCGCGGCGGCCCGGTCACGACCTGGCCATGGCTCATCCGCCCGCGTATCTCCACGCGCAGGACGACCGGTGCCCCGGGCTCCTCCGCCGGACGCGACCGGATCTTCGCGTAGCCGATCGCGAGGGAGTCGGTGTCCACGACCACTCCCGGCCGGGTCACCAGCCGCAGGGTGCCGCCCCGCATGTCCAGGCCGATGCCCAGGGTGTCGTGTGTGATCACCGCCCCGGTGAAGTCCAGCGTCACGTCGCCCCACGACGAGTCGATCTCCAGGCGCCGCGGAACACCCAGCGATGGCCACGCAGGGCGGCAGATCGGACGTCAGCCCGGCCGGCTCACCCAGGGTCCGGGCGGCCAGGGCCGCACCCACGCGCTCGTCGAGTTCCGCGACGGTCAGCCGGCCGTCCCCCGCCGCAACCGTCAGCACATCCACGACACGGTCCCGGTCCGCGTGCGCGGCCCGTCCGCGTGCGCGGCCCGTCCGCGTGCGCGGCCCACAGCTCAGCCGAAACATGCCCCTCACCCCGATTCCCGATTGGCGACCACGACCAAGAAGAACGCGAACTAAAGACATATCGCGTTATACCCAACGACCGACCCCCCTCCACGGTTCCCTCCGCATTCGCCCTATCGTGACCGGCATGCAGTCCTACACGATCGGCCAAGCGGCGCGGCTGCTCGGCGTGAGCCCGGACACCGCCCGCCGCTGGGCGGACGCGGGCCGGGTGGCGACCCACCGCGACGAGGCGGGGCGGAGACTCGTCGACGGCAAGGACCTCGCCGCGTTCTCTGTCGAACTCGCCAAGGCGGGCGGCGGCGAGGAGGACACGGGCACCTCCTACACCTCGGTCCGCAACGCCTTCCCCGGCATCGTCACCGCGATCAAACTCGGCGACGTCGCGGCCCAGGTCGAGATCCAGGCCGGCCCCCACCGCCTGGTCTCCCTGCTCACCCGCGAGGCCGTGGAGGAACTGGGCCTGGAGGTCGGCATGGAGGCCACCGCCCGCGTGAAGTCGACGAATGTACATATCGACCGGGTATGACGCCGGGCACCCGACGACGCCGCAAATCAGCACATACCCTGCCTGAACGCCCTCGCGCACTACGGTGTGGGGCCATGACCCTGAGCATCCGCAACCAGCTCCCCGGCACCGTCACCGCCGTCCACCCCGGCGAGGTCATGACCATCGTCAAGATCCGCCTGGACGGTGGCCAGGGCCTCACGGCGGCCATCACTTCGGAGGCCGCCGAGCAACTCGCGCTCGCCCCGGGCGCCACCGTCCGCGCTCTGGTGAAGGCTACGGAGGTCTCCCTGGCCACCAGCCGGGTCGACGGTCTCTCGATCCGCAACCAGGTCCCCGGCACCATCACCCACCTCACGATCGGAACTGCCATGGCCTCGGTGAGGGTGACCGTGGACGGTGGCGAACTCACCGCGGCGATCACGAAGGAGGCGGCCACCGACCTCGGCCTCTTCGTGGGCTCCGACGTCGTCGCCCTGATCAAGTCGACCGAGGTGTCGCTGGCGACGGCGTGAACGCGCAAGGGCCCCGCCACACGGACGGGGCCCCATGGTGCCTGTCTGGCCGCTTGCTCAGTCTTCGTACGCGTCCAGCGGCGGGCAGGAGCAGACGAGGTTGCGGTCGCCGAAGGCCTGGTCGATGCGGCGCACCGGCGGCCAGTACTTGTCGGCGGCGGAGACCCCGGCCGGGAACACGGCCTCCTGGCGGCTGTAGGCGTGCTTCCATTCCCCGCCGAGCGCGGCGGCGGTGTGCGGGGCGTTCCGCAGCGGGTTGTCCTCGCCGGGCCACTCGCCCGCGCCGACCTTCTCGATCTCCGCGCGGATCGCGATCATCGCGTCGCAGAACCGGTCCAGCTCGGCCAGGTCCTCCGACTCGGTCGGCTCGATCATCAGCGTGCCGGCCACCGGGAAGGACATCGTCGGCGCGTGGAAGCCGTAGTCGATGAGCCGCTTGGCCACGTCGTCCACGGATACGCCGGTCGCCTTGGTCAGCGGGCGCAGGTCGATGATGCACTCGTGCGCGACCAGGCCGCCCGGGCCGGTGTAGAGCACCGGGTAGTGCGGCTCGAGGCGCTTGGCGATGTAGTTGGCGGAGAGCACGGCGACCTGGGTGGCACGCTTGAGGCCCTCGCCGCCCATCAGGCGGACGTACGCCCAGGAGATCGGCAGGATGCCCGCCGAGCCCCAGGGCGCGGCCGAGATCGGGCCGACTCCCGTCTCGGGACCGGCCGCCGGCTGGAGCGGGTGGTTCGGCAGGTAGGGCGCGAGGTGCTCGCGCACGGCCACGGGACCGACGCCGGGACCGCCGCCGCCGTGCGGGATGCAGAACGTCTTGTGCAGGTTGAGGTGGGAGACGTCACCGCCGAAGTGGCCCGGCTTGGCGAGACCGACCAGCGCGTTGAGGTTGGCGCCGTCGACGTACACCTGGCCGCCGGCGTCGTGGACCCGGGCGCAGATGTCGGCCACGTGTTCCTCGAACACGCCGTGCGTCGACGGGTACGTGATCATCAGCACCGCCAGCTCGTCACGGTACTGCTCGATCTTCGCCCGCAGGTCCTCGATGTCGATCTCGCCGTCCTCGGCGGTCTTCACCACGACGACCTTCATGCCCGCCATCACGGCGCTGGCGGCGTTGGTGCCGTGCGCGGAGGACGGGATGAGGCAGACGGTGCGCTGGTCGTCGCCGTTGGCACGGTGGTAGCCGCGTACGGCGAGCAGGCCGGCGAACTCGCCCTGCGAACCGGCGTTCGGCTGTAGCGAGACCTTGTCGTATCCGGTGACCTCGGCGAGTCGTTCCTCCAGCTCACGGATGAGCGTGAGGTAGCCCTGCGCCTGCTCGGCGGGCGCGAAGGGGTGCAGCTGCCCGAACTCCGGCCAGGTGACCGGCTCCATCTCCGTGGTCGCGTTGAGCTTCATGGTGCAGGAGCCCAGCGGGATCATGCCGCGGTCGAGCGCGTAGTCGCGGTCGGCGAGGCGGCGCAGGTAGCGCAGCATCGCGGTCTCGGAGCGGTACTGGTGGAAGACAGGGTGGGCGAGGTAGCCGTCGGTGCGCAGCAGTGCCTCGGGGAGGGCGTCTGCGGTCGCCTCGTCCAGCGCCTCGATGTCCCCCTCCACCCCGAACGCCGTCCATACGGCGCCCAGCTGGGCGCGGGTCGTGGTCTCGTCGCACGCGGCCGAGACCTGGTCGGCGTCGACGAGCCGCAGGTTGACCCCGTTCTCCCGGCCGGCGGCCACGACCTCGGCGGCCCGGCCGGGCACGCGCGCGGTGACGGTGTCGAAGAAGGCGCCGTGGACGACCTCGACGCCCCCTGCCCGAAGCCCCTCGGCCAGGAGGGTGGCGTACCGGTGGGTGCGCCGCGCGATGACCTTGAGGCCCTCGGGGCCGTGGTAGACGGCGTACATACCGGCCATGACGGCGAGCAGCACCTGGGCGGTGCAGATGTTACTGGTGGCCTTCTCGCGGCGAATGTGCTGTTCGCGGGTCTGGAGCGCCAGCCGGTAGGCCTTGTTGCCGTCCGCGTCGACGGACACGCCCACCAGGCGGCCGGGCAGACTGCGGGCGAACTTCTCGTGCACCGCCATGTAGCCGGCGTGGGGGCCGCCGAAGCCCATGGGCACGCCGAAGCGCTGGGTCGTACCGATCGCGATGTCCGCGCCGAGCTCGCCCGGGGAGGTGAGCAGGGTCAGCGCCAGCAGGTCGGCGGCGACGGTGACGAGCGCGCCGAGCTCGTGCGCCCGGTCGACGACGGGCTTGATGTCGCGTACGGCCCCGGACGCGCCCGGGTACTGGATCAGCACGCCGTTGATCTCACGCTCGGCGACCTCGGCCGGGATGCCCTCGCTGAGGTCGGCGACCACTACCTCCACGCCGGTCGGTTCGGCGCGGGCCTGGATCACGGCGATGGTCTGCGGCAGCGCGTCCGCGTCGACCAGGAAGAGGCCCTTCTTGTTCCTGCCCATACGCCGGGAGAGTGCCATCGCCTCGGCCGCTGCCGTGCCCTCGTCGAGCAGCGAGGCACCGGAGGTCGGCAGCCCGGTGAGCTCGGCGACCATGGTCTGGAAGTTCAGCAGGGCCTCGAGCCGTCCCTGCGAGATCTCCGGCTGGTACGGCGTGTAAGCGGTGTACCAGGCCGGGTTCTCCATCACGTTGCGCAGGATGACGGGCGGCGTGAAGGTCCCGTAGTACCCGAGCCCGATCATCGAGTCGAGGACCTGGTTGCGGTCGGCCAGCGAACGCAGCTCGGCGAGCACCTCGGCCTCGGTACGGGCACCCGGCAGATCCAGGGCGTCGGCATTCTTGATCACATCCGGCACCGCGGCGGCGGTCAGCTCGTCGAGCGAGCCGTAGCCGACGTGCGCGAGCATCTTGGCCCGCGCCTCCTGGTCGGGCCCGATGTGGCGCTGCTCGAAGGGGATGCCCTGTTCGAGCTCGGAGAGCGGGGTGCGGTGGGTGGTCATTGCGGAGGCCTCCTGGTCTGACGCGACCTTCGAGGGGCACCCCGGCGCGGGTACCCCGACGGCCTCCCCCTCTGTCATCTCAACCTGAGAGCTTCACCGGGTCACCCGAGGGCCCCGGCTTTCACCGTCGGTGAGAGCGGAAGCCGTCGAGACACCGCCCTGCTTTCCAGAGTGACCTCGTCCGTGCGGTACGTGAGCCTGAGAGATTCCGGGGAGGAGTTGCTCCTTCGGCGCCTCCGATGGTGTCCGGAGGACTCTCCCGCGCGGGGTCAGCAGCCGCTTGCCAGCGTACCAGCGAGGGCAACGCGCGAGCCTCGAGTGGCCGCCTTCCTGAATGTGCTCTTTTGTAGTGCTTACGGATGAGTTGCGACCACGAGGAGGGACCGTGCGAACGGACATCGATCCGCGCCACCTGATCGGCCGCAAGGCGTTCGACCGCAATGGCGACAAGATCGGCACGATCGACGAGGTCTACCTCGACGACGCGACCGGTGAGCCGGAGTGGGCGGCCATACGCACTGGCCTGTTCTCCAGGGACGCTTTCGTCCCGCTGGAGCCCAGCGAACTGATCGACGGCACCCTCCGGGTTCCCTTCGACCGGTCCCTCATCAAGGACGCGCCCGACTTCGGCGTCGGTCGCCATCTCTCTCCCGAGCAGGAACTCCAGCTCTACCACCACTACGGCCTCGACGTGACCTCGTCTCCTCCGCCCCCGGACCACGACTTCGGCCATTTGGCGGGCACGGACGAGACGGCGGGACCGACGTAGTGGGCCCTCCCCCCACCCGCCCCGTCCGGGACCGCCGGTCACACCCCACAGAACCGCCCCGGCCAGCCGCTTCACCCGGCAGCACCGCCCGGACACGCACCCGATCCCTCGTCCGCCTCAGTCCCATCCGCACCGCGGAGGGACTCATCCGCACCGCGTCAGGGCATGCCCGTACCGCCTTGTGATCCCTCCGCACCGATTTCGGCCCGGTCCGCAGCACTTCCGTACCCGACCGCACCCTTCTCGGGCAGGTCCGCACTCTTCCCGAGCCTCTCCGCACCGATGGGGGCCCGCTCCGCGTCACTTCCGGGTATCTCCGCATCGCCCCCGGATCCCGCCGTCCCGTCCCCGGCGCCCGCCGTCCCGTCCCCGGTGCCCGCCGCACCGCCACGGAGCCCGCTCGCGGCTGCCCGGGCAGTCAACGGCAGCGGATCCGCCGGTTCCAGGGCCGGGTCGTCGACCCGGAAAGTCCGCACGCGGCCGGGCTCCGAGCCGGGCGTCTCGAAGCGCACGGTGACCCGCCCGAGCCCGCTGCCCTGCACCCAGCCGTGCCCGAACTCCGCATGCCGCACGTCGTGCCCCGCGGGCCAGCGCCGTTCGGCCGGCGTCGGCTGTTCCACCGCGGGCTCGGGCACCGCCTCCTCCGCGGCCGCTTCCGCCATCTCACCCGCCGCCTGGGCGAACAGGTCCTCCTGCGTGTAGTCGGCGAGCCCGGAGACGCCCACCCCGAGCAGCCGTACGCCACCGGTCGTGTCGACGGAGTCCAGCAGCCGGGCCGCCGCCTCCCGCACGACCGCCGGATCGTCCGTGGGCCCACGCAGCGTCTCCGACCGGGTCAGTGTCGAGAAGTCGTATCGCCGCACCTTCAGCACGATGGTCCGCCCCGACAGCCCGGCATCGCGCAGCCGCCGCACGCACCGGTCGGCGAGCCGCTGCACCTCCAGGCCGACCCGGAGCCGGTCGTGGATGTCCACGTCATAGGTGTCCTCGACCGATACCGACTTGGCCTCCCGCTCCGCCACCACGGGCCGCTCGTCGTCCGCCAGCGCCATGGCGTGCAGAGCGCGACCGTGGGCCTTGCCCAGCAGCCGTACGAGCTCGTCCTCGCCGGCCTCGGCGAGTTCCTCGACCGTGGTGATCCCGGCGCGTCGCAGATGGTCCCCGGTCGCCGGCCCCACCCCGGGCAGCGTCCGCACCGACATCGGGCCCAGCATTGCCCGCTCCGTCCCCGGCTCGATCAGTACCAGCCCGTCCGGCTTGGCCTGCTCGGAGGCGATCTTCGCGAGCATCTTGGAGGCGGCGAGCCCCACCGACCCCGTCAGTCCCGTGACGGCCCGGATGTCCGCGCGCAGCTTCACCCCGGCCAGCCGTGCCGATTCCTCGTCCCGGGCCGTTCCTCCCGCCTCCAGGTCCACGAACGCCTCGTCCAGGCTCAGCGGCTCGACGAGTGGGGACAGCGCCCGCAGCAAGCCCATCACCTGTTCACTGATCGACCGGTACAGCCCGAAGCGCGGGACGAGATAGGCGGCGTTCGGGGCGAGCCGACGCGCCTGGGCCATCGGCATCGCCGAGTGGACCCCGAAGACCCGTGCCTCGTACGACGCGGTGGCGACCACTCCGCGCGGCCCCAGCCCGCCCACGACGACGGCCTTCCCGCGCAGGCTCGGCTTGGAGGCCTGCTCCACCGAGGCGAAGAAGGCATCCATGTCGAGGTGCAGGATCGTGGGCGCGTTTCTCACACCTCCGATGCTGCACCACACCACTGACAATGCCCCGGCAGCCGGTACGCGGGGCCTCGCCGCCGAGGGGCAGGCGCGGCAGGCGCCGTCAAACCGCCCGGTTGCGTCGCCGCGCCAGCTCGTCGGCGGGGTTCTGCCCGACGAGGGTCTCCCCGGTGTCGATGCGCTCCCCGTGCAGCTGGGAGAGCGCGCTCTCCACGTCCCGCCACACCACGCCCACGGCGATCCCGAAGATCCCCTGACCGCCCTGGAGCAGGGCGTGGACCTCGTCGGGGGACGTGCACTCGTAGACTGTGGCTCCGTCGCTCATCAGCGTCATGCGCCCCAGGTCACGGAAACCGCGCTCCCTGAGGTGCTGGACGGCGGTGCGGATGTTCTGGAGCGAGACGCCGGTGTCCAGAAAACGCTTCACGATCTTCAGGACGACGACGTCCCGAAAGCTGTACAGCCGCTGCGTGCCCGACCCGTAGGCGGGCCGCACGCTCGGCTCGACCAGGCCGGTGCGGGCCCAGTAGTCGAGCTGCCGGTAAGTGATGCCGGCGGCCGCGCAGGCCGTCGGACCGCGGTAGCCGATCTGCTCGGACGCCATGGACGCCGCCCCTCCGCCGTTCGGCACGGCCGTCGGTCGCTGCGGAACGTGATCGGCCGCGCCGCCATGGTGGGGATACCCCGTGCCCGAGCGGAGCCGAGAGCTTGAAGGAGGGTACGGACCGCTCTCCCCGAAACCTCGTCCGGGGGCACCCCCAGCCGTACCGTCGCCGCTGCTTCTCACGCCGACCTCCGTCCTTGACCTGCCTTCTCGACGGTAGGCAGTCACCGGGGGTGCGTCAACGATCGCCACACTCGGCACGCCGAGTGATAATCACCCTAAGAGTGGTTTCCCGTGCCCCACCGCGGGGAAAGGCTAGCCGAATGCGCTGGCGGGGAACGTCAGGACGCTCTCACTGGCCGCCGGCAAGTGCCATCTGAACGACGGTCACGAACCGTCGACCGGCCGGTCACGGACCGCGCGCCGGCCATCGGCCGACGCACTCACTGGCTGCTGGTACCGAAGTCCTCGGGCGAGATCTGGTCGAGGAACTCGCGGAACTTCTCCACTTCGTCCTCCTGCTCGTCCGGGATCGCGATGCCCGCGTCGTCGAGCACCGTGTCGCTGCCGTAGATCGGCGTTCCGGTGCGCAGGGCCAGCGCTATGGCGTCGGAGGGGCGGGCGCTCACCTCGACCCCGCTGGCGAAGACCAGCTCCGCGTAGAAGACGCCCTCACGCAGATCCGTGATGCGCACTTCGGTGAGCTCCTGGCCGACGGCCTCCAGCACGTCCTTGAACAGGTCGTGGGTCAGCGGTCGTGCGGGGGCCATGCCCTGCTGGGCGAAGGCGATCGCCGTCGCCTCCCCCGGTCCGATCCAGATGGGGAGGTACCGATCGCCGCCCACTTCACGCAGGAGCACGATCGGCTGGTTGGAGGGCATTTCCACCCGGACACCTACGACATCGAGCTCGTTCACACAGCAACCCTAGGCCGTGCCCGGGATGTTTGGGTAGTCGGGCCGGGGACGGGCGCCCGATCCGGCCTCTCGCATACCAGTGCCGCTCAAGGCAGCCGAACGCCGAGCGCGGTCTGCACCAGGGCCGCGTGCAGCCTCACCGTGAGCGCGGCCAGCTCCTTCGTACGGGCCTCGGCATGCGCCCTGGTCTGCGGATTGCGGTGCCGCTTGAGCGGGGCAACCACCTGGTCCACCAGCCCGGCCTCCCGGTCGGCGGCGGCCTTCATCACCCGCAGGTGGCGCGGCTCGATCCCGAACCGCCCCAGCTCCGCGACAAGGGAGGCCACCGTGACGGCCTCCGCGTCGTACACCCCGCCCTCGAGGGGAGCGAGGAGCCCGTACGACTCCCACTCCTTCAGGTCGCTCTCGTCGATCCCGGCGGCCGCCAGCAGCTCGACCCGTCCGATCCGGGCGGCCGTGGGCCCCTCCGCGGGCTCGAGCACCGTCTCGCCGGCGCGCTGGCGCCCCACGACCGGCAACTGCACGGCCTCGCCGCGCGCCATCGCGTCCAGGTGCTCGCGGATCACCTTGAGCGGCAGATAGTGGTCCCGCTGCATCCTCAGGACGTGACCGAGACGCTCGACGTCCTCGGGACTGAACTTGCGGTACCCCGAAGGGGTCCGCCGCGGCTCGACCAGCCCCTCCGACTCCAGGAACCGGATCTTGGAGATCGTGACTTCGGGGAACTCCTCGCGCAGCACGTTCAGCACCGTGCCGATGCTCACCAGCCCACTGTCCGTGGCGGCGGTGCCGTGCCCGGCACCGCCGCTCGGTGTTCGAAGCATGGACCTTCCCTGGGGGTCCCCCCGGACGGCGTCCGGGGGAGGGTCAGATGCCCTGCCGGCTCGCGTAGAAGACCAGCCGGTACTTGCCGATCTGCACCTCGTCACCGTTCGACAGAGCGACCTGGTCGATCCGTTCACGGTTGACGTACGTGCCGTTCAGACTTCCCACGTCGGCCACCGTGAAGGAGCCGTCCGGAGAGCGCCGGAATTCCACGTGGCGACGCGAGACCGTCACGTCGTCCAGGAAGATGTCGCTCTGCGGATGACGCCCGGCCGTGGTGAGCTCGCTGTCCAGCAGGAAGCGGCTGCCCGAGTTCGGCCCACGGCGCACCACCAGCAGCGCCGAGCCCAGCGGCAGCGCGTCGACGGCCGCCTGCGCCTCCGGGGAGAGCATCGGCGTCTGACCGGTCGCCTCCGCGTCGTAGGCCTCCAGGCCCGAGATGGAGATCGTGCTCGTGGTCTCGGACGCACGCTCCGGCACGGCGCCGGGGCGCAGCGGCGCACCGCAGTTGGAACAGAAGCGGGCGTTCTCCGCGTTGCGGTTACCGCACCTCGTACACACCAGGACCGACATGGACGGATCCTCCTGCCCCGCCGGAGCGTTGGACGCGTACGGGTCGGAGGTAAACCCTCCACCCGTACCTGAGGTTGACGGTTGCCCGAAACCTATGCCGCCGGGCTGGGCAGGGTCAACAGACGGCGCGCCCTGACCTCCGGAAATGTCACCGCCCGGACCAGCCACCTGGTCACGGAACAGCGGGCGCTGACCCTCTGCGTCAGGCTGTGCGCGATGGCGGGCGGTCGCGTTGTCGCTGCCCTCTCGCGCGCTCTTGCCGAACAACTTCGCAAACAACTTCACGGGCGATTCCCCTTGACCGAAACAGACCCGCCCGTGGGGCAGGACGAACCCTGATTGCCTACACCGGCCGACCCGGACACCTTCACAACGTCCGTAGCCACCAGACAGTTTCCACCACACCCCACCCCTTCGGTGCGCCGACCCCCCGCAAGCTCATGCCCCTGCCGGACGTCCCCCATGCACTCTCGGTTCACTGCGAGGACGACCGAGCGTAGCCAGGCTGCTTCGCCGGTCGCAAGGCATCCACGACGATCTTGGTCGACCGCTCGACGGTCGCGGTGGCCTGCTCCTTCTCAAGAGTCTGCACCACGCCTCCGGGAATGTTGAGCGCCGGCTCGAGGTCCTGCGGCTTGCCGATGACCTTGAAACGATAGGGGGCGTTGATCTTGTTCCCGTCGACGCTCACGCTCTTGCCGGAGTCAGTGAGGTAGGTACCGGCGACGACCCGGACACCGTTCACCTGGATCGCCTCCGCGCCGGCAGCGCGCAGCTCCTGGATCGCGTCGAGCAGCATGTCCGCCTTGACCGTCCCCTTCGTGTCGTCGATCGTCATCGTGATGCCGGGACCCTCGGCCGCCACAGTGCCCGCGAGGATGCCGAGTTGCTTCTCCTTCTCGGCGGTCTGCTTGCGCGCCTCCGCGGCCTGGTCGGAGCTGCTCTGCAGCTCCTGCCGCTGCTTGTCCAGTCCCTGCTTCTCGTCCTCAAGACGCTGAGTGCGGTCGTCGAGTTCATCGAGGATACGGACGAGATCCTCCTGGCGAGCGCCGCGCAGGGCGCTGTCGCTGTCACTGTTCGACGCCACCTGCACGGCCAGACCGAAACCGAGGCCGAAGAGCAGCACCGCGACGATCAGTTGAGCCCGGGTCACGCGAGGCGGCCACAGTCCCTGGACCAGGCGCCGGCGGCCGGTCAGCGCCTGCTGGGGCTGCTCCTGCTGGGGCTGCTCCTCGGCGGCCTGCTCGGGCGCGGGGGCCGGCACGGGCACCTCGGCGGGCAGTTCCTTGCGCAGCCTGTTCTCCGGCTGCTCGTCCTGGTTGCTCATCGGTGTCACGCCCGGAACACGTGGCGCCGGATCGCCGCGGCGTTGGAGAAGATGCGGATGCCTAGCACCACCACGACGCCGGTGGACAGCTGCGCGCCCACGCCCAACTTGTCGCCCAGGAATACGATCAGCGCGGCCACGACCACGTTGGAGAGGAACGACACCACGAAGACCTTGTCGTCGAAGATGCCGTCGAGCATGGCCCGCAGGCCGCCGAAGACGGCGTCCAGCGCCGCTACGACGGCGATCGGCAGATAAGGCTCGACGACCGCCGGAACCTCAGGCCGGACCAACAGGCCGGCCACGACTCCCACGACGAGGCCCAGTACGGCGATCACGATGTGCCCTTCTCAGTGCTCGGCTGTGCTGTACGTACGATCACACTCGGTGCGGCGGGCAGCCGGACGTCGCTCTCGGTGGAGATGCCGGTCCGGATGCCGTAGCTCTCTTCCAGGGCGTGCAGATACAGCCCGTCGGCGCTGTTCTGGAACCTGGTGCTCAGCTTCTTCCCGTCCCCCACCGCGAGGACCGTGTAGGGCGGCACCAGCGGCTTGTTGTCGACCAGTATCGCGTCACCCGCGGCCCTGATCGCCGACAGGGCGGTCAACCGCTGCCCGTTGATGGAGACGGCCTCGGCGCCCGAGGCCCACAACCCGTTCACCACGCGCTGCATGTCGCGGTCGCGCACCCGGCCGGTGTCGGAGAATCCCGAGGTCTCGCGCGGGTTGCCGTCGCCGCCGGTGGTGGCTTCCTTGGCATCGTTCACGACGAGCTTGACACCGGGCCCGTGCACCGCCGTGGCGCCCGACAGAACGCCCGCCAGGTCCGCCTGCCCGCTGCCGCCGCTCTTCTTCAGCGCCGCCCGCTGGCGCTCGCTGACGTCGTCGCGCAACTTGTCCACGTCGCCCTCGAGCTTGTCCGCCGCCGACGTCTCGCGGTCGATGCGGTCGATCAGCTCCTGGCGCTCCTTGGCGACCACGGGCGCCGCCACACGCGCCTGTGCCGCCCCTACGGTCACCACGAGCGCCGCAAGGACCAGACCTGCGGCGAGACCGAGCTTCGCCCGGAGGGTCCTGGGCATGCCGCCCGACTCGCCCTGGGCCTTCCTCCGGGCGGCGGCCTCGGCGTACCCGTCGTCGAGGCTGTGGTCCATGACGTTGGTGATCAACGACATGGAGGCATCCGGACGCGCGGGCCGCGAGAGTGTGCTCCGAATGGGGGGTTGCTGCGGCATGCCGCACATCGTCGCATGTCGCGACCACTACCTCCGAACGGCCCCACCCGCGTGCCGGACAGGCCCTCTTGGAGGACACTTGTCCGGCACGCGCGCGTGCGGCGTTTTTTACCGTCCGGCGCTGTCCACGACTGCCGACCACTCGTCGAGCAGGGCCTGCGCGGAGGCGTCGTCCGGCCCCTCCGCCCACAGGTGGGTGACCGCCTCGGCCGGGTCGGGCAGCACCATCACCCAGCGCCCGTCGGTCTCCACGACCCGCACACCGTCTGTGGTGTCGACATAGCGTTCTCCGGCGGCCTCGACGACCCGGCGCATGACCAGTCCCTTGACGGCCCAGGGAGTCGCCAGATCCCGCTTCAGGACGTGCGCCCGCGGGATACGGGCGTCGATCTGGCTGAGGGTGAGCTGGGTGCGCGCCACCAGCCCGATCAGCCGTACGAAGGCGGCCGCACCGTCGTAGACGCTGCTGAACTCGGGGACGATGAACCCGCCCTTGCCGTCACCGCCGAAGATGGTCCCTTCCTCGCCTCCCACGCGCGTGAGGTCGTCCGGAGAGGTGGTGGTCCACTCGACCTGGGTGCCGTGATAAGCGGCCACCTGCTCGGCGATCCTGGTCGTCGTCACCGGCAGCGCCACACGCCCGCTGCGTCGCTCGGCGGCCACGAGGTCCAGCATCACGAGCAGCGCCCGGTCGTCCTCGATGATCCGGCCCTTCTCGTCGACGAGCGACAGCCGCTCGCCCACGGGGTCGAACCGGACGCCGAACGCGGCACCCGAGGACGCCACGATCTCGCCGAGCCGCACGAGCCCCGACCGTCGCACATCGGCGGTCTCGGTCGGCCGTGACTCGTCGAGACCCGGGTTGATGGTCAGCGAGTCCACACCGAGCTTGCCGAGCAGGCTGGGCAGCACGAGCCCGGCGCTGCCGTTGGAGGCGTCCACGACGACCTTGAGGCCCGATTCGGCGATTCCGGTCGTGTCGACGTTCCGCAACAGCGACCCGGTGTACGAGTCGAAGACGCTCGCCGGGAAGTGCAGATCACCGATCTCCCCCGGGAACGCGCGCCGGTACTCCTGCCGCGCGAACACCCGGTCCAGCTTGCGCTGGCTCCCCTGCGAGAGGTCCGCTCCGTTCCCGTCGAAGAACATGATGTCGACGGAGTCCGGCACACCCGGAGAGGTCCGGATCATGATCCCGCCGGCGCTGCCCCGCGCGGTCTGCTGCCGGGCCACCGGCAGCGGTACGTTCTCCAGGTCCCGTACGTCGATGGCGCTGGCCTGGAGCGCGGAGATGACCGCCCGCTTGAGCGCACGGGCACCACGCGAGTGGTCGCGGGCCGTGGTGACGGTGGAGCCCTTCTTGAGGGTCGTGGCGTAGGCCCCGGCCAGCCGGACCGCCAGCTCGGGCGTGATCTCGACGTTCAGGATTCCGGTGACGCCGCGGGCGCCGAACAGGTGCGCCTGGCCCCTGGACTCCCAGATGACCGAGGTGTTGACGAAGGCGCCGGCCTCGATCGTCTTGAACGGGTAGACCCGCACGTTGCCCTGCACGATCGATTCTTCGCCGATCAGGCACTCGTCACCGATGACCGCGCCGTCCTCGATCCGGGCAGCACGCATGATGTCGGTGTTCTTGCCGACGACACAGCCTCGCAGATTGCTGTGCTGGCCGACGTAGACGTTGTCGTGCACGACGGCCTTGTGCAGGAAGGCGCCGCTCTTCACGACCACGTTCGAGCCGACGACCGTGTGCTCTCGGATTTCCGCGCCCGCCTCGACCTTGGCGTAATCGCCGATGTAGAGCGGCCCCCTGAGCACGGCGTCCGGGTGCACCTCGGCGCCCTCGGCCACCCATACGCCCGGGGAGATCTCGAAGCCGTCGATGTCGACGTCGACCTTGCCCTCGAGCACGTCGGCCTGCGCCTTCACATAGGACTCGTGGGTACCGACGTCCTCCCAGTAGCCCTCGGCGACATAGCCGTAAACCAGCTTGCCCTCCTTCATCAGCTGCGGGAAGACGTCACCGGACCAGTCGACGGGGACATCGGGCTCGACATAGTCGAAGACCTCGGGCTCCATCACGTAGATGCCCGTGTTCACGGTGTCCGAGAAGACCTGTCCCCAGGTCGGCTTCTCGAGGAAGCGTTCGACCTTGCCCTCCTCGTCGACGATGGTGATGCCGAACTCCAGCGGATTGGGCACACGCGTCAGACAGACGGTGACCAGCGCGCCCTTTTCCTTGTGGAAATTGATCAGCTCGGTGAGGTCGAAGTCGGTCAGGGCATCGCCGGAGATGACAAGGAAGGCATCGTCCTTCAACGCCTCTTCGGCGTTCTTGACGCTTCCGGCGGTACCGAGTGGCTTCTCCTCATTGGCATATGTGAGCTCCATTCCGAGCTCCTCGCCATCACCGAAGTAGTTCTTGACGAGTGAAGCCAGGAACTGCACGGTGACGACGGTCTCGGTGAGCCCATGCCTTTTGAGCAGCCGTAGCACGTGCTCCATGATCGGGCGGTTCGCCACGGGCAGGAGCGGCTTGGGCATGCTCGAGGTCATAGGGCGAAGGCGAGTGCCTTCACCACCGGCCATCACGACGGCCTTCATGTCGGAAGCGTCCTCCTCTAAGAGACGACGGTCCAGCCGACTTCACCCGTCCAGATTGTCCCGCACTTTTCCGTCGCGGGCCATCGCAAGCCACTACGTCCGGACAATCGGCGGGTTCAGCCGGCCATGGCGTCCGCACGAACCAGGCGGCGGACTTGGACCACGTAGAGCACTCCTGCCCACCAATAGAGGGTTGTACCCCACCCTGCGAACGCCCATCCGAAAATAGCAGCGAGTGACGAGATCCATCCGCTTCCGTCACTGAGCAACAACAGCGGGAAGGCATACATCAGGTTGAAGGTCGCTGCCTTCCCCAGGAAGTTCACCTGCGGTGGCGGATAGCCGTGCCGCCTGAGGATGCCCACCATCACCAGGAGAATCAGCTCTCGCGCCAGGAGTGCTGCTGTCAGCCACACCGGCAGGATCTCGCGCCAGGTGAGTCCGACCAGCGTGGACAGAACGTAGAGGCGGTCCGCGGCCGGATCAAGGAGCCGGCCGAGGCTGCTGATCTGGTTCCAGCGCCGCGCGAGCTTGCCGTCCAGATAGTCACTGATCCCACTCAGGGCCAGCACGAGCAGCGCCCAGTTGTCGCTCTTGGGCCCCCCGAACTCGGGCCTGAGGATCAGCCACAGGAAGAGCGGTACGCCGAGGAGCCGCGCCATGCTGAGGATGTTGGGGATGGTGAGGACCCGGTCTGTCTGGACGCGGGTCTCCTGGACCTCCACCCGGGGGCCTCCTGTGGGAAACGTACCTACGATGCCCCCTGACCTTACCTCAACGCAAAAAAGCTCTGGCTCTTGGGCTGATGCCCAAGAGCCAGAGCTATAAAAGGAGTTCGGCGGTGTCCTACTCTCCCACAGGGTCCCCCCTGCAGTACCATCGGCGCTGTGAGGCTTAGCTTCCGGGTTCGGAATGTAACCGGGCGTTT